>CANRKR010000040.1 GCA_947631275.1 uncultured Akkermansia sp. | reverse complement strand
CGGGCAAGCGGGATTCGAACCCACGACCCCTTGCACCCCATGCAAGTGCGCTACCAGACTGCGCTACTGCCCGTTTGCTGAATAAAAAGCTCGGAAAGAAGAGCTGACGGACGGAGTATAGTGGCGGATTTTGCTGTTGTCAACACATTTTTTTCATGCTAAACTCACTGCGTTATGAGAAAGGTCAAAACAGCGGTGGTAGGAGCAAGTGGATACACCGGACAGGAACTCCTGCGAATTCTGCTGCTCCACCCGGGCGTGGAATTGGTATGCGCCACATCGCGCCAGTACGCCGGAAAGAAACTTAGCGATGTCTTTCCCCGCTTTCGTGGGGTCCCGGGGGCGGAGCTGTGCTTCGCAGCGGCGGACGCGGCAGCCGTGGCGGCCAGCGGAGCGGAGGCGGCTTTTTTGGCCCTGCCTCACGGCGTGTCGGTGGAATATGGACGAGCCCTTGTGGAAGCAGGGTTGAGGGTGGTTGACCTTTCGGCGGATTTTCGTCTCAACGACCCGGCGGTGTACGAGGAATTTTACGGCAAACCGCACGCGGATGTCAAATTGCTGCAGGAAGCGGTTTACGGCATGCCGGAATGGCACCGCAGTGAGATTGAAAAAGCGCGCATCGTGGGCTCCCCGGGGTGTTACCCCACAAGCATCATCCTCCCCCTCGTGCCGCTGTTGCGCGACGGGCTCATCCAGCCGCAGGAAATCGTGGCATCCAGCGGCAGTGGTGTTTCCGGAGCCGGGCGCAAGGCAGATGTCGCCTACCACTTCTGCGAATGCAACGAGAGCATGCGGGCCTACAGCGTGCCGCGCCATCGCCACCTCTCCGAGATTGAACAGGAACTTTCCCTCGCTGCCGGCTGCCCGCTGCGCATCACCTTCATTCCCCATCTTATGCCGGTGAATACAGGGATACTTACGACGCTGGTGGCAAAACTCGCTCCGGGTGCAGATGTGGAAAAGATCGGCGCCTGCTACCAGAAGGCATACAGAAATGCGCCCTTCGTGCGCCTGTTGGGAGCGGGGACTCCGGCAGACACCAAAAATGTTACCCGTACCAATTTTGTGGATATCGGATGGGCGGTGGACGAACGAACCGGACGGGCCGTTCTGATGAGCGCAGAGGACAACGTCGTCAAAGGAGCGGGCGGACAAGGAGTACACGCTTTCAACATTATGTTTGGTCTTCCGGAAACCGTCGGACTCATGCTGCTCTAATCCCTCCCCCATATCCAGAGCAATCTTCACCGCCCCGGCGCTATGAAATCGGTTCTTCTCATTGTGGACGACGAACGTGCGACGCGCAGCGTACTCAGCCAGGCGCTGGAGGAGAGCTATGAAGTCTACAGCGCTGCAAACGGAAAGGCTGCCCGTGCCGTACTCGAGAGCGAGCCGGTGGATATTCTGCTCACCGATCTGCGACTGGGCGGCGAAAGCGGCATGGATCTCATCGACTACGCCATGCGACTGGAGCGCCCGCCCACCTGCATCATGATGACTGCCTACGGTAGCCGCGATACCGCTGCCGAAGCGAAAAAACATGGCGCTTACTATTTTCTGACCAAACCGCTGAATCTGGATGAGGTGGAACTTCTTCTGCGCCGCGCTGATCAAACGAGGCAGCTGGAGGCGAGCAACCTCGAGCTCACCCGGCAGTTGCGCCCGGCTCAGGGACTGGACGCCATGCTGGGAACGAGTCCGGCCATGCGTGCGCTCTTCGACCGCATTCGCCAGATAGCGCCCACCAATGCCACCGTGCTCATTGAGGGCGAAACCGGCACCGGCAAAGAACTCGTGGCTCGCGCGCTTCATTCCCTCTCCCCCCGCAGCAAGGGCGGGAAATTCGTGGCGGTTAACTGCGCCGCACTCTCCCCTCAACTCATGGAAAGCGAGCTCTTCGGCCACGAAAAGGGCGCTTTCACAAACGCTATGCAGCGGCGCATCGGACGTTTTGAGGAAGCCGACGGCGGTACGCTTTTTCTGGATGAAATCGGGGAAATGGACATCCCGATGCAGGTGAAGCTTCTTCGTGTGCTGGCGGAACGTTGCATCGAACGCGTGGGAAGTAACGAATCCATCCCGGTTGATGTGCGTATCGTCGCTGCTACCAACCGCGATCTACAGGCCATGGTAGGTGCCGGACAGTTCCGCCTCGACCTCTACCAGCGGCTCAACGTCGTGGACCTGCGGCTGCCGCCTCTCCGCGGACGCGCCGAGGACATCGTGCTCATGGCAAATGCCTTTGTGCACAGCATTGGCGAGGAAAACAACAAACCGAACATGCGGCTCAGCCGGGCAGCTCTCGAGCTGCTGCGCCATTATGATTGGCCGGGAAATGTGCGCCAACTCCGCTCCGCAATTGAGCACGGCGTCATCCTGTGCGAAGGAGAGAGCATCACCCCCGGAGACCTGCCGGAGTTCCTGAATGGACATAACCTGCCACCGGAACAGGCGAAGGTGCCCCGGGCAGCGCCTATTCCGGCGGGCGAATTTAACCTCGACCGATTGGTCCGCACCACCATCCTGCGTGCCCTGGAAACCACAAACGGCAACCGCAGCGCGGCGGCCAAACTGCTGGGCATCGACCGGCGAACCCTTCAACGTCACCTCGCCGCATCTCCACAGTACTACAAAACCTTCATAAAAAACACATGAGCACCCAACCCGCCAAAAAGGAACCCGCCAGCTTCGAGCAAGCCATGAAACGCCTCGAAGCCATCGTAGGAGAACTGGACTCCCCCGACACGGAACTGGAAAAGACTATTTCCCTCGTAGAAGAAGGGCTTTCCCTCATTCGCAGCAGCCGCGACATGCTGAAAAACGCCGAGGAGCGTATTCGTACTCTCGAGGAATCCGAGGAAGATAAGACCCCGGTTCCGCAGGATTCGCAAAAACCGGCATCCCTCCAGGAAGATGGATTCTCCTTGCTCTGAAACTCCGCTGCCGCTCCTGCTCTCCGGCATCCATTCACCGGCAGATGTCAAGGCTCTCCCGGAAGAGAGCCTCGATGCGCTTGCAGCCGAAATTCGGCAGGTGCTCATCAACACCCTTTCCCACACCGGAGGGCACCTGGCTCCCAATTTGGGCGTTGTGGAGCTGAGCATCGCCCTGCATCGCGTCTTCGAAACGCCGAAGGACAAAATCCTCTTTGACGTCTCCCACCAGAGCTACGTCCACAAAATGCTCACTGGACGCGCCGGAAAAATCAGCAGCATCCGACAATTTGAAGGCATATCCGGCTTCATGAAGCGAAGTGAATCTCCGCACGACGCCTATGGAGCCGGTCACGCCGGCACGGCGCTTTCTGCTGCTCTCGGCATGGCCGCCGCGCGCGATCTCGCCGGAGAAGATTACCACGTCGTCGCCGTGGCAGGAGACGGCGCTTTCACCTGCGGCACAACGCTGGAAGCCCTCAACAATATCTCGACCACGACCCGACGCTTCATCGTCGTACTCAATGACAATGAATGGAGCATCGACAAAAACGTGGGAGCCCTCTCCCGATATTTTTCTTCCCTACAGGAGACTCAAGCCTACGCATGGTTGAAGGATCGCGCAGATTATTTCCTCAAAACCCTCGCGGGTGACAAGACGCGAGAGCAAGCTGTACGCCTCATGACGGCCGCGCGCAGTCTCATCTCCCCACTGAGTTTCTTCCGCGAGCTCGGTCTCACCTACTACGGGCCGATTGATGGGCACGACACCCGTCGTCTCATCCGTGCCTTGCGCATCATCGCGCGGTTGCACGAGCCCGCCATTCTGCACATCATCACCCGCAAGGGACGTGGCTACGAACCCGCTGTGCAGAATCCCACCAAGTTCCACGGCGTGGGTGGCTATGATATCCCGAGCGGAGCCACTCCAAAGAGCAGTAAGCCGACCTATTCCGAAGTCTTCGGGCAATGCCTGTCCCGCCTCGCCGAGAAGGATGATAAAATTCTCGCTCTCACCGCCGCCATGCCGAGCGGCACCAGACTGGACACCTTCCGAGCCAACCACCCGCAGCGTTTTTTCGATGTCGGCATTGCGGAAGAACACGCTGCTCTGTTCTCCTGCGGTCTCGCCTCGCAAGGTTTCAAACCTTTTCTCGCGATTTATTCCACCTTCATGCAGCGTTGCGTCGACATGATTGAACACGATGCCGCTCTGCAAAATCTTCCGGTACGTTTCTGCATGGATCGTGCCGGCCTTTCCCCGGATGACGGTCCAACCCATCACGGACTCTTCGACATTGCAATGCTGCGAGCTATCCCCGGTCTCATCATGATGCAGCCAAAGGATGAAGCCGAGCTTTGCCACATGCTTGCCACCATGCGGGGCATTTGCAATGCCCCCAGCGCCATCCGTTACCCCCGAGGCTCGGGGGAGGGTGTGCCCATTCCGGATGATCCGACACCTCTTCCCATTGGCAAGGCGGAAGTCATCACGTGCTCCGAGCAGGACACTGTAGCGCTCGTGGCTCTTGGCAATATGAACCGCCTTGCCGCACGACTCCGCGAGTTGCTGGGAGAGCGAGGCGTCTCCTGTGCCCACATCAACGCACGCTTCATCAAACCGCTGGATGCGGATTGCCTCACGAGGCATGCGCGCCGCTGCCGTCTGGTTGTCACGCTGGAGGATCATGTCGTAACCGGAGGTTTCGGCTCAGCAGTGGAAGAACTCTTGATTCGCGAACAGTGCGGCACAGATATCCTCTGCATCGGCTGGCCGGATGCCTTCGTTGAACACGGCAGTGCCGATCGCCTTATCGAACGCCACGATCTCACCCCTGAAGCTCTCCTCCACCGCATACTGCAGCGCCTCAACGTGAAATAAATTCTCTCCCGGTCCCATGAACACGCGCGATACCGGCACCGTGCTGCGACTTTACCCATATGGTGACCATGGCGCTGTGATCTGCTGGTGCACCGCCCGGCACGGTATGCTGCGCACTGCCGCGCGAAATGCCTTCAAGCCGGGCGCCGGTGTCAACGGAATCGTGGACCTCTTTCACGAGTGTGAACTCGTGTACCGCACTCCCACCCGTGGCGATCTCTGCACTCTTGTTTCCGCAGAGCTTGCCAATCCTCGCCTGCCGTTGCGGGAGAATATTATGCGGCTGCGCATGGCAGCGTATATGACCCGTCTGCTGTTGCACACCGTGGAACCCGGCGAAGAAGATCCCCGCTGGCACGAGCTCATCTCCAAAGCCCTCGACTACACTGCCGTCGCTGTTCCCACCGCACGGATCATCCTTCATTTCGAGGAACGCCTCGCTGATCTGCACGGCCTGCTCTCTCCTCAATTACAAGCCTATCGCGCCCTGCAACAGCATTTCACCCACCTTCCTCCCGGCAGAGAAAAGCTCCTCTCCGGCCTTGCCGATGCTCACGACAACCGTACGTGAGTTTTCTTCTCCTCTGCAGGCGTAAGGCTGAACAAAAAGGCTTGCATTCTGGGAGGGAAGGATGCAGACTTGCGTGGAAGGGGCAAGCCCATCGAATATGAACAAAAAGGATTCCTACTACGAAGCCCTCACGAAGGCGCTGAAAAAACCGGAGTTGTACAAGGTATGCTCCATTTGCGGATGTATCGTGTCGGCCGACGAAGGGGAATGTTCCTATTGCTCCGCCTACCGCTTCAACACCGAGACTGAGGCCGTATCCAACGCTGCCCTGGACCAGCTTACGCGTTCCTTTGACAACGTGACCAACCCGACCTCCTCCGCCTACGACTGAGGGTCGGCAGGAGCTGACGCGTCTGCCAGAATCTTTTCCGCTAAACTCTGCACAGGACGCGGCAACCATCCCTCCGGCAGCGGGGTGTGAGAGAGCAGATTCTGCCGTATGCGAGTGGCAGATACAGGCAATTCCGATCCCTTCACGAAAATGGCGCGCACACCGGAACGCGGTACCAGTGGCTCCTTCCCACGGCGGTACACGATGAAAGTAACCAGCTGTGCCAAATAATCCGAACGCGCCCACAGATGAAGTTCGCGCCACGAATCCCCACCCATTAACCAGAACAGCTCATCGTCCGGATGCGCCATCTGCCACGCTTCGGCTAAGCGCCAACTCAGGCTGGGCGGCTGAAACTGCAAATCCATCTCCGATACCTCAGCCCACGGCAGATGCTCTACCGCCGCGCGCAGCATGGCAAGCCGCTGCATCGACGTGAAGAAGGTGCTTCCCTCTGCCTTGAAGGGAGAGCGAGCGGCAGGCAAAAAAACAACACGTTGCACCCCGACTGCCTCAAACGCGGCCTTCGCAATCGCGAGATGCCCGGCATGCACCGGATCGAAACTTCCACCGAAGAGGCAGCATCTCATGGCATTACAGCCCTTCAGTATCCTTGTACGGCAGGAAGCAGCCTATCGGCAAACGCACCTCCTTACTTTCCGGCCTCAACCGACGGTAGTGCTCGATGAAGCGGGAAAGGTGCCCGTAGTTACGCGCTGTCTTTGGAATCCCCTGCTGCCCACAGTTGACCAGCACATTAAAATGCAACTCAGCGTGCAGATGGGCAGGATACATCCCCCCGTTCGTGCCGATCGTCCCGATACGATCCCCTCGTTTCACGATCTGACCTCGCTTCACATCAATACTTCCCAAATGCCCATAAAGCGTCTGACAGCAAAGAACTTTGCCATTCTTCGGGTCTCGGAAAGCATGTCGCACGATCACCACCTTCCCCCAGCGTCCGCGGGCATCCGCCGCATAAGTCACCAACCCTGTGCCCACCGTATAAACGGGATCGCCGTCGTCAGTATTGCCCCCGCCGTTGCCATTCCAGTCTTCTCCCATGTGACGCGGCATATTCAACCGTAATCCGCGAGATTTGTAATAGCCCTCGCCGTCGGGTTTCCCCACCGGGTAATCAAAGCCATCCGCCAGCGGCACCATAGCCCATCGCCCATCCGGCGTCATTTTAGCCATTGTCACCGCCTGGGCAGTGCCACCCCCGCAAAGCGTGAGAACGGCCACCAGCACCGGTGCGAGGTATTGCTTGATGCCTACCATAACTTCATTCTACCACGTCCTCTGTAATATGGCAAGCATCATCGACGCGCCGTCGAAGCAAACCGCTGGAGAGAGCGTTTACCCTAACCTCACCTGTGCGACATCTTCGCTCTTGACACCGCATAGAAAGAATCCTACAATGCGCTCTGTTGACATCCATCAGCTTCTTGTCCTATGTATAACACCGACTTTAAGAATCGTCTCGTTGCGGACTTGCAGAATCTCAAATCCACCGGTCTTTACAAAGAGGAGCGCTACATTGACACTCCTCAGTTTTCCGAGGTGGGATTGCAGGATGGCAGTCAGGTCATCAACATGTGCGCCAATAACTACCTTGGTCTCGCCAATCACCCGGATTTGGAAAAAACCGCCAAGGAGGCGATCGACCGCTGGGGCTTTGGTATGGCTTCCGTACGCTTCATCTGCGGTACTCAGACACTGCACCGCGAACTGGAGGAACGACTGAGCGCATTCCTCGGCACAGAGGATACGATTCTCTTCGGCTCATGCTTCGATGCAAATGGGGGACTCTTTGGCGCCCTGCTCGACAAAGAAGATGCCATTGTCTCCGATTCCCTCAACCATGCTTCTATCATCGACGGCGTTCGCCTTTGCAAGGCCGCCCGCTACCGATATGCCAATAACGATATGGCAGATTTAGAGGCCAAGCTGCAAGAGGCCAGGGCCGCGGGCGCTCGCACGATCATGATTTCCACGGATGGCGTGTTCTCCATGGATGGGATTATTGCCCGCCTGGATGAGATCCATGCTCTGGCGGAAAAATACGGCGCACTGGTACACTTCGATGAATCGCACGCCACGGGTGTGCTCGGCAAGCGCGGACGCGGCACGCATGAGCATTGCGGACTCTTCGGAAAAATTGACATCACCACCGGCACCTTCGGCAAGGCGCTTGGTGGAGCCTCCGGCGGCTATGTGTCTGCCAGAAAAGAGATCGTTGATGCCTTGCGCCAGAAGGCTCGCCCGTATCTCTTCTCCAACAGCGTGATGCCCGCTATCGCCGCCACGACGATCAAAGTGCTGGATATGCTGGAAGCCTCCACCGAACTCACGGAGCGTGTGCAACACAACGCCGCGTATTTCCGCAAGGGGATGGAACAGTGTGGCTTTACTCTCGCAGGCGCCGGACATGCTATCGTTCCGGTGATGATTGGAGACGCCGCTCTTTCGCAACGCATGAGCAACCGTCTCCTGGAGCTTGGCGTGTACGCCATGGGTTTCTTCTATCCCGTGGTACCCAAAGAACAGGCTCGTATCCGCACCCAGCTCTCCGCCGCTCATACGGAAGAGCAGCTGGATCGCGCGATCGCTGCTTTTGCCCAAGCCGGGAAAGAGCTCGGCGTCATTGGCTGAGTATCGGTCTCTGCTCCCTATGTATTCCGGTTTTTTTGAGGTCTTTTCCATCGGAATCGGCCCCTCGAGTTCGCACACAATGGGGCCGATGCGTGCTGCGACCCGCTTCGTGCAGCTCCTGAGGGCGGAGGATCTCCTCGTTCGCACGGCGAGTGTGCGCGTGGTGCTGTACGGTTCACTGGCACTGACCGGTGAGGGACATGGCACGCCCGGAGCCATCGCTCACGGACTCATGGAGCTGGACGCCGAAAAAATGGAGGGACCCTACACCCTGGGGGACACTCTTTTGCTCGGAGGCACAAAGGAAATTCCTTTCTCTCCAACAAAGCACATCACCGCAGAAAAGGAAACCACTCTTCCGGAACACCCGAATGCATTGCGTTTTTTTGCGGAGGACGAAGATGGAAGCGTGCTCAAAGAAGCTCTCTTCTTCTCCATCGGTGGTGGCGCCGTGGTGATGCAAGGCGAAGAGTCTCCTGCCGCGGCGCCGGTCCGCAACATACCGTACGATTTCAACTCATGTCGCGAATTGATGGAGCTTTGTAAGAGCGCTAAGCTCAGCATCGCCCAACTCATCCGACGAAATGAAGGCATCCTGCATTCCGCCCCGGAACTCGCGGCACGCATCAGGCTCATTGCACGCGTCATGCGTTCCGCGATCGACCGAGGCATTTCCACCACGGGAACTCTGCCTGGAGAATTGCGCATGCCGCGCCGCGCGCCTCAAATTTATGCCAGGCTTGAGGAGAGATTCCAACGCAATGAGACAGACGCCCTCACCATCATCGACTGGATCAACCTGTGGGCTTTTGCCGTGGCGGAGGAGAATGCGGCAGGCGGGCGCGTCGTCACGGCTCCCACCATGGGCTCTGCCGGGGTGCTCCCGGCTGTGCTGCGCTATTTCGAACGCTATGGCTGCAAAGATTCGCCCTACTCCGCAGAGACAGGTACGGAAATCATGCTGCTGACGGCCTCGGCCATCTGCAGTCTTTACCGAGCCAACGCCTCCATCTCCGGCGCCGAAGTCGGTTGCCAGGGAGAAGTGGGCGTCGCCTGTTCCATGGCAGCAGCCGGTCTCACCGCCGCCATGGGCGGCAGCAATGCTCAAGTGGAAAATGCCGCAGAAATCGCCATGGAACATAATCTCGGTCTCACTTGCGACCCCGTCTGCGGACTCGTGCAGGTTCCCTGCATTGAACGCAACGCCATCGGCGCCGTGAAGGCGGTGAATGCAGCGCGCCTGGCCATGCGTGGCAACGGATCTCATTATGTGAGCCTCGATAGCGTGATTGCCACGATGTATGAGACCGGACGCCAGTTGTCCCCCAGCTACCGTGAGACATCGCTGGCAGGGTTGGCAAAGAACGCCCTCACCTGCTGACAAAGCGTTTTACTTCAGAACGTATCCGATACGGCGGTTTGCAGCCACAAAAATCGGGATGGCGGAGATAACCACACACATGATCAATGCGTAGGAAATATACATAATCTCCGGACGCACCTCCTCCAACGTCAGCGTATAATTTCCCAGTTTGAGAACCTGGGTAACGATGATACGCTGGAAATACATAAACGTGGCAATTGCCGCGGCAAAGGAAGCGCCGACGATCAAGATGTTCTCAATGATAAAAGCGCCGACCAACATGAGCGGGTGGATGCCAAAACTTTTCATAAGCGTGTAAATGTACTCATTCTGCCGATACTCCATACCTGCCAACGCAGTAAGCAAAATCCCCACAATCGCCGTGATTCCCAGGCAGAAGGCCAGTCGACACTGCATCTGCTTATCCATCACTGTATCTAATCTTCTCAATAGATGCGCACCCGAGATAATGTTCCCGGATAAATGTTCGTAACGGTACAAAAGACGAAGATAGCGCTCGATGCGATCAATCGATAACGAAGATTCAAGAACCCGCGCGCGCACAACAAGCATGGTCAGCGAAGCTGACGTTATGCGCTCCGCCATTTGAGGAGGCAAACGATCCGGAGGAATAACTGCTACCGCGTCGTTGGAAAAAACATGCGCCAGCGGATGCCCCAAGGGAAGATTCTTGACAAAAGCGTCAACCGGATAACCGCTTATTTTGACTCGAATGGGGCCGGGTCTGTATTTGGGATGTTCGGGGTCCTGCAACACTGTCGGCACTCCGCTCCTGGAAAGTAGCGGCAGCATCTGATTCTGACGTGAAAAATCGTACGTGTACACCGATAGTGAGGTTCCCCGATCTACTTCGGCGCGGCCGAGCACGTTAAGAAGATAGGAATCAGCATTCAATCGTTCCGAGATTTCACGGTACGAGGGCAAAATAAGTCTATTTGTCCCATTGCCGGAAACATTCGATACCACGACATCGCCGCCGCGCTTGAGCAACTCATCTCGCACAAGATTCAGTGTGATCACATAGCTTCCTAATCCAGCCAGCGCACTGAGTGTAAGAAAATACACCACCAGGACGCGTGAAATCGGACTGGACAAACGGGTTAACCACCGGTGAATCGTGTCCCTAGCGAGGTAGAGGGCTGTCAAAATCGATGAGATCATCTGCTAAGTCCAGAAGACGAGAATCATGTGTACATATCACGCAAATGCGCTTGGAGGCGTCCCGCATCACCAAATTTCGAATGATGGAAGTGTTGGCATCATCCAAGCCGGAGGTCGGTTCATCCAAGAGCACGATAGGAGCATCCTTCATGAGTGTGCGTGCAAGCGCCGCCCGCTGAGCCTGCCCACCAGAAAGTTTATCGGCACGACGATGTCGCAACTCCTGCAGCCCCAGATCCACAAGTAAGCTTTCGCAGAGCGGTCTCCACTTGCGCCCCGGCAGCATGGCCATCTCTGCCGCAAGATGCAAATTCCTCTCCACACTCATAAGCGGCAGCAAGTTTATCCCTTGAAACATGTAAGACACCCCACAGCGGTGGTAGCGACGACTCGTCACCTTCACCCCCATCGGAGTGATGATCCTGCCGTGTTGAGCTTTCAGATAACCTGCCAGGAGTTTGAGCAGTGTAGTTTTGCCGCTGCCGGAGTATCCCTTCAATAAGGTGATGCCCGGAGCGAACTCGTGGCTGAAGTGCTCCAGCACCATTTCACGGCTTGAGTAGCCGAAGGACAGATCGTCGCACACCAGATTCATGGTTCTGTTGCCGGTATCAGAGCCTTTTTCCGAAGCAGTAATTCGCGCTCCCCAACAACGAGAATTACGTATTCAGGGTAGGCACGGCTCACCAGATCCTCCCAGCTTTCACAGTCTCCGGCGCTCGGGTGGGCCAATAAGTCTTCCTTACTCACTCTCTTGATACCATCACCGGAGGCCGTAAACTGCAGAATTGCCTCGGCATGTCCTCCACACATACTGTACGCCGTGTCATAATCCTGTTCGTCCAGCTTGAAGAAGTAAATGAGCTTGTCAGATCGACCGCTTCCGGCTTGATCAACACGCCGATGGGAATAGGTACCCCTCAATTGTTTCCCTTCGGGCAACTTAATGGATGCGCTGAATGCGTTCGGCGGCAACATCCCGAGTGTGGCATCCGACACCTCAATAGCCACGTAAAAAGCTGAATCATCACACACCGTGGCAAAGTTCTGTCCCATGCCGGGCGTGTACTCAAAAGGCTTTCCGGGATCTTCCGGCAACACAAAGTTGTACCGTAATCTCCCGGTAAAGGGCATGCGCAGGATGAGGTTCTCATGCTTCTTCTCAAACTCAGCCCGGCGACGGCGCTCCAAAGTCTCCAGCTCTTTCTTCGACAAAGTAATGCGCTCTTGAATATCCAGCAGTGCATCCTTCGGCTCCTCTCCATCCTGATTCAGCGCATATTCTTTGGCGTAAGCCCGCTCCTTCTCGCTGAGCTGCAGATAGAAATTAAGTTTGCTTCTCTGCGTCTCCAACTTACGCATCTCATCCTTTTTGTTGAGACGTTCGCGCATGAGCTGCAGCTCCATGTCTTCCCTTTCCTCCGCGGTTTTCTCTTTGTCCATCACCGCAACCACTTGCCCTTTTTCAGCGCGACTGTTTTCAGCGATAAGGAGATCACTTACCAAACCGGAAGCATTGAAGGTAAGCGCCCCTTCTTGTTCCGGAAGAATTTTAGCCGGGTACCGTCCCAGAGTAATCACTTCCCCATACACAGGAGGCAACAGCAGGAGAACCACCAGTATTGCTCGACTGTAGTTCCTCATGTTCATGGTCGTTGCCTTGTGATTCATTTGTCAGTGATTCCGACGGGTTCTCATCGCATCGGAAAACCAAATCCTCCTGTCATCTTGCGCATTTCGCCTTCAGCCGTATCCTTGGCAAGTTTCAGTGCATCTTGCACCGCCCTGAGCACCAGCGTTTGGAGAAAATCGACATCCTGAGGGTCGACGACCGCCGGATCAATGCTGAGAGCAACCAATTCGCCGGCACCATTTGCCGTGACCTTCACTTTACCTCCACCGGCTTCAGCGGTAAACATTTGCTGAACAAGGCGTGCTTGCATCTGGGCCATGCCGGCCTGCATGGTCTGGACTTGTCTCGCGATTTTCTGGATATTCATGGCAAAAAATGGGTACTGTCAGTCGACAATCTGAGCCTGAAATTCACTCATAGCTTTCTCGATAAGTGGATCCTTGTAAAAATCTTCAGCCGGCAAGGCGCCGGAAACCACTTCCTCCTCCGAAGCAGGCGTCTCCACTCTCTTCTTCGTCGGTTCCTTCTTCGATTTCTCTTTCCTGGTCGGTTCCGGCGCGGCGATATGCAATTCCCCTTTCCCTTCAGTCGGCGGCGGCACGGTATCATCCGTCACAATACGCAATTGGTCGATCGTACGTCCACGTTTTGCCGACGCAGCCTGCACAGCCTCACGCACGGGGGCTGACAACAAGCCATCGCGTGTATCAATATCTGACGGATGTATGCCAATGGTAACAAGGCCTCGCTCCTCCGCCACGAAGAGGGTGTGACCCACCATCCCTACCTGCAGTGGAATGGCCTCCCGCACCTCCGCAAGCAACTCCTCCCAATCCTGCGCCGTCATGGCGCCGCTCCCCACAGGCTCGTCAAATGAGGGAGGTTCATCGTTGATAGACTCGTACGCGGGAGGAGTCGGAGGGGCTTTTACCTCCGACTCAGTCTCCTTCTTTATCGCTGGAGCCGTTTCTGTCCGCGGCTCAGTAGACTCAAAAACCGGCTCCGACACCACTGTCGGCAGCGGAATTTGAGGCAACACAGTCGTTGCTATCGGAGTCTCAGGCAGGGGAGCCCCATCGAGCGCACGGATAATATCGCTGATGTTGGCCTGTGATAACGTATGCACCGCCTGAATGAGGCCGATCTCAAGATGCATGCGTTTGTTGGTAGTCCAACGCATCTGCTCCTCTGCAGCGGAAAGAGCCTCCATGAGGCTCATAATCTTATCCAGCGGTGTCCGATTAATGTGCTCCATGAGGGGAGCCCGCCACGCCGCAGGCAAGGTATTGGCGCTTTCCTCGGGCGCTACCTTGGCGATAAGAAGCTCACGAACACCCCCGATCATCTCGGCCAGAAACTGCCCCATATCGCGCCCTGCCTCCGCCAATTCATGCACCAGGTGCAACAAGCTCGGCAATTGACGATCCAGCAGGTAACTCACCGCTCGTGCCACGGTTTCACGCCCCGTCACACCAAAGATGTCGTTCACATCTTGCTCCCCAATCTTGTTTCCGCAAAATGCTACCAGCTGGTCAAGCATTGATTGCGCATCGCGCATTCCTCCATCTGCAACAGTCGCTATGGCAAACGCCGCTTCTTCGCTAAGTTCCACTCCTTCCTTCGCCGCGATGTCCACGAGGTGCCGCGCGATAATGTCTGACGGTATCGGGCGCAGGTCAAACCGCTGGCAGCGCGAGAGAATCGTCGGCAGAATCTTATGCGGTTCAGTGGTCGCAAAGATGAACATCACGTGCGGTGGAGGCTCTTCCAAGGTCTTCAGCAAGGCATTGAAAGACTCCTTGGTGAGCATGTGAACCTCGTCGATGTAGATGATGCGGTATTGCCCTCGCGTTGGCGTGAATTGCACGTTGTCACGCAAATCGCGGATGTTATCGATGCCTCGATTGGAAGCGCCGTCAATCTCCAGCACGTCCAAGCTCCGTCCCTCCGCAATCTCTCGGCACACATCCTCATCCGGATCAAAATCTACCCTCGGTCCTCCACTACAGTTCAACGCTTTGGCAAAGATGCGTGCGGTGGATGTCTTACCTGTTCCTCGCGGTCCCACAAATAAATAGGCGTGTGCCAAACGTTTTTGCTCAATGGCATTGCACAGCGTGCGCACCACATGATCCTGACCCAACACATCCTGAAATGTTTGCGGGCGATATTTCCTGGCAAAAACCTGATAGCTCACGTGGGCAGCATACACAAATCCCATTTCAAAATCAAGTCCATTTCAGCCTCCTCCGGAGCAACAGGGCCAGAAACTCCTTGTGACTCGTCTTTTTCAAAGAACGAGCGTCTTCTATGAACCTGCCCCGAGATCAATCTCCGCTTTTGAGAACGTTGATAAAGGCTTCTTGAGGGATGTTCACACGACCAATGGCTTTCATGCGCTTTTTACCCTCCTTTTGCTTTTCGAGAAGTTTGCGCTTGCGGGTAACATCACCGCCATAACATTTCGCAGTCACATTTTTGCGCATGGGGGAGATGCTCTCGCGCGCGATGATCTTGCCGCCGATGCAGGCTTGAATAGCGACGGTGAAGAGTTGGCGAGGGATGACATCCTTGAGCTTGATAGCGATTTCGCGACCGCGGGATTCTGCATGGTCGCGGTGCACAATCATCGAGAACGCATCTACAGGTTCGCCGGCGATCAGGATATCCATCTTCACGAGTTTAGCAGGTTGATAGCCATCATACTCATAGTCCATAGAGCCGTAGCCACGAGTGATGCTCTTCAGTTTGTCATTAAAATCGACAAGTATCTCTGCCATGGGAATGCGGCACGTGAGCATCACGCGCGTCTCATCAATCGTCTCCGTGTGGATCACCTCGCCTCGCTTCTCCATTACCAGCCTCATGATATCCCCGATGTAAACGCCGGGCACCATGACAAAGACCTTCACCACCGGCTCGCGGATTTCCTGTATCTCCTGCGCTTCGGGCAGCGTGCTTGGATTATCGACCTGCATTTCGGAGCCATCGGTTCTGGTGACTTCGTAGATGACGGAGGGATAGGTGGAGATGACGTCCATATTGAACTCGCGCCGCAGTCGTTCCTGAATAATTTCCATGTGCAACAAACCAAGAAAGCCGCAACGAAAGCCGAACCCCAGGGCGATGGAACTTTCCGCTGAATAGGTAAACGCCGCATCGTTGATCTGAAGCTTGGCCATGGCCGCCTTCAGGTTCTCGTAGTCCGCGGAATCCACCGGGTATATGCCGGAAAACACCATCGGTCGAATTTGTCGGAACCCGGGAAGCGGCTCTGCACAGGGATCTGCCAGGTTCGTATATGTGTCGCCGATCTTCACATCCGCCGCCGATTTCACATTGGCAATGATATAACCGACATCTCCTGTTTCTAGTGCCGCCGCAGCCTGCATGCCGGGGGTAAAAATACCTACTTCCTTCACCTCGTAACTCGCCGCATCGGCAAAGAGTTTTACCTTCATCCCCCGCGCCACGCGCCCGCTCACCACACGCACGTATGACACCACCCCGCGGTACGCATCATACACCGAATCAAACACCAGAGCGCGCAGCTTGTCGTCCTCGCCCTCGGCAGGAGGCGGAATACGCTTCACAATAGCCTCCAGCACCTCATCAATGCCGATGCCCGCCTTTGCAGAACAGAGAATCGCCTCTTCGCGAGGAATGCATATAAGCTCCTCCAGCTGACGATACACCGCGGGTAAATTCGCTCCAGGAAGATCGATCTTGTTGATGATGGGCACAATATCCAAACGTTGCTCCATAGCGAGGTGCATATTCGCCAGCGTCTGAGCCTCCACTCCCTGCGCCGCATCCACGATGAGCAGGGCTCCATCGCACGCCGCCAACGAACGCGAAACCTCGTACGAAAAATCCACGTGTCCCGGCGTGTCCAGCAGGTTCAGTTCGTACTCTTCGCCATCCCGCGCCACGTACCGCATCGTCACTGGATGCGATTTGATGGTGATCCCTTTCTCGCGCTCCAGATCCATTGCATCCAGCAGCTGATCCTGCTTGTCCCTTTCCGCGATAGTATGCGTGCGCTCCAGCAAACGGTCAGAAAGTGTCGTCTTGCCGTGGTCAATATGCGCTATAATCGAAAAATTGCGCTTGCGTCGCCGGTCTGTTGCCATGCGCGAGCAGGATAAAGCATCTCATTCCAAGAGTCAAGAAGAAGTAACCTTTACTCGAATCTGAATTTAAGTTGAGGCCACGACTCCGTCTCTTCGGCTGCGGCACCGGCCGGGTCACGATTGGCAAACCGGGACCGGATAGTTTCGCTCAAACAAAACTTCCTCATCTCCTCCCCCACAGACGTGACACAAGGCCTGTAACTCCTGATAAGAATGCTACGTCCCTGAGTGATCGCTTATTTTTGCGGCAACGTAATGCCTCAAAAGAAAAAGTCACCGAAGGCCGATGCCTCAAAATAAACGGTCACCCAACAGCGTAGCATTTTCAGCAGGATTTGCAAGTCTTTGCTCAGAGTTGGGCGCTTCAAATGCTTCTTCTCTTCTCTGCCTTTCTCGTTTGATGCATTCGTAGAGTTTCCTCAATGCTCCTTCTACTTTGCGACTAAGTTCTATAGGATTGAGCCCAGCGTGTTGCTCCACGAGCTTTTTATATCTCCTTGATTCCGGGTTGAGCGTGGCAAGTAACCGTTGGTAAGGCGTCTGGGCCTTGTCATACTTGCGGATATACTTCCCGCTGCTCTTCTCCCTATGTTTTGAAATAAGTCGCGTGCTGGCATAAAAGTGATTCGTCAGCAAGTC
>CANRKR010000039.1 GCA_947631275.1 uncultured Akkermansia sp. | reverse complement strand
CTCAAGCCGGTTGTCAGATTCGAACTGACGACCATCCGATTACAAATCGGGAGCTCTACCACTGAGCTAAACCGGCGAAGATGGGGCGGATTCTACACGACCCCGCCGCATCTTGCAAGCTTTTTTGAAAAATTGCTCCCAACCGCATCCGGCATCAGGGTTCCCCGCTCCGCCTCCCCGGTTCGTTGCCCGGTCATTCGCTCCTGATTGTTTCGTCGGGCTTGCAATGAGGGGGAGCTGGTGGTACAATGCACCGCGTCATAAAACCCAACTCACCGAATCCATGGCAATTAAGCTGTTTATCCCAGGGCCGACCGTCGTGTCGGATGCAATTTTAGCCGAACTGAGCGCTCCGATGATCAGCCACCGTTCCAAGGCGGCGTCGGAACTGCAGAAGCGCATCTCGGACAACCTGCAGAAGGTGCTGTTCACGCAGAACCGCATCCTGCTCTCGACCTCATCGGGTTCGGGATTGATGGAGGGCGCCATTCGATCCTGCACGGCGAAGCGCGCGGCGGTGTTTTCCATCGGCGCTTTCGGCGACAAATGGTTCAAGATGGCCAAAACCAATGGTGTGCCGGCCGACAAATTCTCCAGCACCATGGGCGAACCGACCACCCCGGAGATGGTGGATGCCGCTCTGTCCACCGGAAAATACGATCTCATCACGGTCACCCATAATGAAACCTCATCCGGCGTGCAGAACCCCGTGGAAGAGATTGCCGAGGTGATGAAAAAGTACCCGGACGTGGTGTGGTGCGTGGATGCCGTTTCCTCGGCCGTGGGGTCGAAAATCGAAACGGACAAGCTGGGCATCGACGTGCTGATCACTTCCACGCAGAAAGCGCTGGCGCTGCCGCCGGGTCTCGCGATTGCCGCGGTGAGCCGCAAGGCGTACGACCGCACGGAGAAAGTGGAGAACCGCGGGCTGTATTTCGACCTGCGCAACCTGTGGGACTTCATCGACAAGAAGAACTACCAGTACACATCCACGCCGTGTCTGTCGCTGATGTTTGCGCTGGATGCGCAGCTCAGGCACATCATCGATGAAGAGGGCATTGAAGCCCGCTTTGCGCGCCATGAGAAGATGGCTGAGTTCACCCGCGCCTGGGCGGATGAGTACTTCCGCGTGTACCCGAATCGCAAGTACCTTTCCAAAACCCTCACCGTCATCGACGCCCATCCCAAAGGCAAGGACGAGCTCATCTCCGTGGGTGAGTTGAATAAAGCGCTCGCCGAACGCGATATGCAGATCGGCAACGGCTACGGCGATCTGAAAGACAAAACCTTCCGCATCGCGCACATGGGCGAGCTCACCATGGATGACATGAAGGAGGTCACCTCTGCCATCGTGGATATCCTCCATCTCGCCTGATTTCTCTCACCGGACACCCTCCCCGCGCTATGACTCCGCAATTCGTGCTGCCCTACCAGGTGATGTACTACGACACGGATTGCGGGGGCGTGGTGCACAATCTCGCTTATCTGCGCTGGGTGGAGGAGTGCCGCACCAAGATGTCCACCGCCATCGGCATCGACTGGGCGCGCATGGCGAAGGAGGAAAATCGCCACTGTGTGCTGGTGAGCCACGAGGTGCATTACCATTCCCCCGCTTTCGTGGCGGATGATATTCGCGTGCTGGGGTGCGTGGAAAGCGTGGAAAAGTCCTCAATCTATTTTCGCTTCGAGGTGCGGCGCGCAGAGAATGACAAGCTCTGCGTCACCGTGCGGCAGCGGCTCGCCGTCGTGCAGATGCCTCAGGGGCGTCCCTGCCGCATCCCGGCGGAGTGGCAAGCTCTTGCTACGCCTCCCCAGAGCCGGGCGCAGTGAACGGCGGCGGGTTCATTCCTGCCCGGAGCAGCGTTCTTTCGGCAGCGCGTTGCAGCCGCCGATGAGCAGCACCATCTCGCCCTTCATCGGTTGCCGGGCGAACTGCTCTGCCAGTTCGGCGGCGGTGCCGCGGTGGAATTGTTCGTGCACCTTGGTGAGCTCGCGGGCCACGCAAACCTGCACCTCCGGATGCATCTCCGCCAGCTCTTTCAATGTGCCTGCCATGCGGTAAGGAGATTCGTAAAAAATGCTCGTGCAGCTCTGCTCTGCCGCGCAGGAGAGGAGGGTTCGCCTCTTCCCTTTCTTCACCGGAAGGAACCCGCCGAAGTAGAAGGAATCACTCGGCAGAGCAGAACCCACCAGCGCCGTCACCACGGCGGATGGCCCCGGCAGCACCGTGTAGCTGATGCCGCGCCGTTGCAACTCGGTGACGAGCCGGTAGCCGGGATCACTCACGCCGGGCATGCCGGCATCAGACACCACGGCGAACCGCTCGCCGGCTTCCGCGCGATCCGCCACCTGCCCCGCGCGCTCGCGTTCGTTGTGCTCGTGCAGACTGAGCAGGGGCTTGCGGATTCCGTAGTGCGCCAGCAGGGGAGCGGTGTGGCGTGTATCCTCGCAGCAGATGGTGTCCACATCCCCCAGCACGTCGAGGGCGCGACGGGTTATATCTTCCCGGTTGCCGATGGGCAGAGCGACAAAATAGACGGCATGCGAAATCATGGAATCGTCATGTTCTGAACGATTTTTTCCGCCACCTGACGCGTGGCGTATGAAAGCGCGCTGTCCCGCGCCGTTTGCACATTGCCGGTTTCGTCGTTGAAGTAGCTGCCTTCTGCACTCGCTCTGCCGGAAAGAAGCACCTTGCCCGTGCTGTTCTGCACGATGGTGTAGCTGGCTGTCACGGTGAGCCCGATTTCCGTGCTCAGGTACGTGTTGCGTGAATTTGTGCGCAGACCGGAGGAGGTCACGGAAGTGACAGTGCCGGAAATGGTCATATCGGCCCTCTCCGGGGCCAGAATCCGGTAGGCGCCGTCGCGCTGCAATTCTTCTCCCAGAGCGGTGGTGAGCTGCATAGCGACATCCGGGTAGAGCGAATGATTGGCAAACATGGAAATGCTCACGCTGTCCATTTTTGCCAGTGCTCGATTGCGAACGCCTCCCAGGTGGTAGCCACAGGACGTCAGCGCGACCGCCGCAACCATGGCGCCCGCAAGAAGACGAAAAACGGAGGAAAGATGGCGCATGGCGTTAGTTCTTCGCAGAGGCTGCGCGCTGCGACGCCAGGAGCGCACGCGCTTTCGCGAGCAGTTCCTTTGCCTGCCCGGCCGCCTGGGGGTTCACGCTGCCGCGTCGCACCACGTCCTCCAGACAGAAGACGGCGGATTGATATTCGCGAGCGCGTTCCAGGTAATAGCGTCCGACCTGCAGTTCCTGCTCCAGGAGCAACCGCCGCATCTCACGCACACCGGCCTTTGCCTCCTCATTCTTCTGGTGATTGGGGAAGAGGAGCGAGAATTCCTCGTAGGCTTCCTGCGCGCGGTCGAGGTTGACCATGTTGTTGTCTCCCCGGGTGTGGCTGCTTGCCCAGAGACGCGCCATCATGAGCTGCGCCGCCGGGGCATAGGCGCTGTCCGGGTGCTGATCCACCAGATTTTTGTACACGAGGCACGCCTCTTCATACCGCCTCTGGCGCACGAGATAATCCCCCAGCACACTGGAGGCCGTGTCGGACATATCGGCGTATGGCGCGTTCTTGATGATCGTTTGCAGCCATTCAATGATTTTGGAGGATTCCATCGGCACATCCCACAGCCAGAGCACCTTGCCTTTCAGGCGTCCGGCGGCGGCATCCGTCGCGATGGCGAGCTGGCGATTCAGAGCCCTGGCGTAGAGTTCGCTGCCCTGGTAGCGCTGCACGATTTTGTCGTACTGTTTGAATGCGCTGCGTGGGTCGTTGCGTCTCTCTTCAATTTCGCCGAGAAGCATCCGAGCCTGCGGCGCGCACGGCGCGATCGCGTGGTACTCGACGATTTCTTCCAACGCCTTCTTAGCGGCGGAGAGCTTCCCCGCTGCCATGGACTCCCGAGCCCCGGCCAGAAGAGAATCCGCCCGGGCATCCTCCGCTGTCACCTGCCCCGCCGGCAGCAGGTCGGACGTCTGGCTGCAAACCGACAGCAAAAAGCTGCTGCCCAGCGCCAGCAGCGCTATCATCGTTTTTCTCATAGGCCTTCGGGTGCGCGGAGCCGTGTCTCCGGCTCTGCTGATTCATCCTTCGTACTCGCCCTCACTTCTTCTCAGCGTCAGCGTTGTTCTCCGTGGGCATTCCGGCGGCTTTGATCTGCTCGATCATCTCGGGCGTGAGCTGCATCGCGCCGGGCGCGGGCGCCTCCGCCTTCTCGATGCCGTGCAGTTTGAATTTGAAGATCAGCAGGGCATTCGGGCCGAGCTGCGCCGGGGCCTGTTCCCCGTACCCGAGTTCGGCCGGCACATACACTTCCCATTCCTCCCCGATCGGCATCAGACCCAGCGCCTCCGCCACGCCCGGAATCACTCCCGTCAGTTGGAAGGGAACCGGCGTCTCAGCCTTGTCAAACACCGTGCCGTCCGCCAGTCTCCCTTCGTAGGTGACCATCAGCCGGGCGTCTTTCCCGTGCTTTTTCTCATCGTACTTCTCGCCGCCTTCAACGGGGGTGAGAACCTTGTACTGCAGACCGCTCTTCGTGGTTTTCACGCCTTCCTTCTTAGCGTTCTCCTCGAGGAAAGCCTTAGCTGCCGCCAGATTGTTCTGGGCGAGCTCTTTCTGACGAGCTTCCAGCTTGCCGGAGAACGCCATCATGCAGGCGCGCAGCAGATCGCGATCCATCGCGTTCATCTCCGCGCTGACCTTGCCCTTCAGCCCATCCGCCAGCGCGCTCACGAACACTTGCGGATCGATGTCCTCGATGTGCAGCGGCCCGACCCCGGAAAGCTGCATGCCGGTGTCATAGCCCAGGTAGTAGGAAACCACCTTGAGAATTTGCTCCTGAGTGGGAGTCGGGAGCTGCTGAGAGGCTGCGGCGGGTGCGGCGTCGGGTTGCGCGGGCGCCGGTGCGGCGGCATCGTCGGCCAGAGCCAGCGGCGCCAGGGAGCACAGACAAGCGAGATACTGTTGCAGGGCGATATGTTGTTTTTTCATGGTGTTTTGTTAGGTGGTTTTAAATGTGAACTTCACGTTGTGGGACGCCTTCTTCTCCCAGACGGACAGGGCGGTCTTGTAAAGCCTCTTCAACTCCGCCGGACTTCCGACCTGAAATTCGATGGAATGCGAATAGGTCCCCTCGGGAAACTTGACGGCCGGCACATCCGCATCATCCTTCTGGGAGGATGTCTCCCGGGTCACCTGCTGCCGCACTTTGGTCACGACCTCCTTCGGGTCGCTCACGGGCTCAATCTGCTGAGCGGGGTGGACGAAGTAGAACCGAATCGTGTTGTTGCCCAGCGTGTCGATGGTAACCTGAGAAACGAGATTGTCGCCGTTGAGGCGATAGTTGTGCATCGCAACGGACGTGATCGTGTTCACGTTGATGACGACGCTGTCCTCGTCGGAGATGACGATGGACAGGACGGACAAGCGGGGATCCTGCACGGAGGAATCTTCCGCACTGAGCGATACCGTTGCGGCGGCGAGCAGCAGAAAAATGATCCTTCTCATAAGTGACGCTTCCCCTCTTCTACGCTAACAGCCTCCTCAAGTCAAGCCTATTCGATCGGACTTCCGGCAATTCACATTTGTTCACTTTTCCTTGACATGCCGCCCGTCATCCGCTAGACTCCGGGGCAAAGCGATGAAAACTGACACCCTCAAGTGGGAAGAGCTGCCGAACCTGCCGGATGCGGAAGGCTTCGCCGGGTCGTACGCCGGAGTGCACAACGAGACGCTCCTGGTGGCGGGCGGAGCCAACTTCCCGGAGAAGCCCCTCTGGGAGGGAGGGGAGAAAGTGTGGACGGATGCCGTCTTTGCCCTGCAACCCGGCGCCGGGCAGTGGGAAAAAGCGGGGCGCCTCCCCGGACCGCTGGGCTACGGCGCCGCAGTCTCTCTGCCCATGGGGGTGATGCTCATCGGCGGCTGCAATGCCGATGGCGCCACGGCGGAATGCCTCCTGCTCACGTACCGCGACGGCAAGGCGGTCTGCGAGCCGCTTGCCCCCCTGCCCACTCCCCTCACCGGCCACAGCGCCGTGCTCCTCGGGGAGGATGTTTACGTGTTCGGCGGCAGCGTCGCCCCCGGCGAACAGGACGCCCGGAATCACCTCCTTGTCTATTCTCCTGCCACCGACAGCTGGAACGAGCAGTCTCCCCTGCCCGGGCGCGGTCGCTTCCTGCACCAGATGGCGACCCTCGGCGACAAGCTCTATGTGCTCGGCGGCATCGGTCTGAAACCCGGGGAAGATGGGCGCATGCAGCGCGATATGCTCATCGAGGCGTGGCTGTATGATGCCGATGAAGGCTGGCAGCACCTCGCCGATCTCCCGAGATTCTGCGCGGCGGCTCCCACGCCCGCCCCCGTCCTGGGCGGTGAGATCTACCTGCTGGGCGGGGATGACGGCACTGTGCGTCTCCCGGCCTCGGCCTCGCATCCCGGCTTCCACAGCGCCGGTCTCTGCTACAACCCCGCCGCCGATGAGTGGCGGGAAATCGGAGAAGTCGCAGCGGCCCGCGCCGTGCTCCCCTGCGCCGAGTGGTGCGGGCGCGCCGTCATCGTGAACGGCGAGCAAAGCCCCGGCAAGCGTTCCAATCAGGTCTGGACCGTCTGCATGGATTAGTCCCTCATCCCCCTTTCACCACCTCATCCCTCCATGAAAAGACTCTGTCCCACTCTCGCTGTCTTGTGTCTTTTCGCCGCCGCCACCGCCGCGGGTGAAACCATCTGCACCCCGGGAAAAATCAGTGATCCCGTGGGGCGCGCCGGCATGGCAGCCGTCCTGCTTCCTCCCGGGGAGGGACAGGCCGAGCCCGTCATCGTCGTGGCGGGCGGAGCCAATTTCCCGCATGCCAAACCGCATGCCAGAACCCCGGAGGAGCGCGGGGCAAAAGTTTACTACGGCGATGCCGCCGTCCTCACCCCGGCGGAGGATGGCAAATCCGTGCAGTCCCGCGCGGTCGGGCAGCTTCCGCGCCCCTTTGCCTACGCGGCCTACGCCGGCTCTCCCGGCGGCATGATCCTGGCCGGCGGCTGCAATGAAGAAGGGCACTCCGCCAAGGCGACCCGCACCGCGCTGCGCAACGGCCAGCTCGTCACGGAGGCCCTGCCGAATCTTCCCAGGAGCATCGCCTACCCCGCCTTCGCCCTCATGGGCAGCAAATTTTATGTGATCGGCGGCCAGGAGACCGAGACGAGCACGGAGGCTCTCAGCTGCTGCTACGTGCTCAACCTCGACGACATCAATGCCGGCTGGAAAGAACTGGCCCCCATGCCCGATGGGCGCATGCTGGCCGCCGCTGCGGTGTACGACGGGCTCATCTACGTGATGGGCGGCTGCTCGCTGCATCCGGATGCCAAGGGACAGCCGGAGCGCACCTACCTCAACGAGGTGCTCTGCTACGATCCCGGCTCCAACACCTGGGCGCGCGTCCAGTCCGACATGCCGGAGCCCCTCGTGGGCGTCGCCTCCCCTCTTCCGGCGCTCCGTGGCAGGATCTACGTCATCGGGGGTGACCCCGGCAATTTCTACCGGGCTTCACTGCAGGGGAAAGCCCCGGCTAAACACCCCGGCCAGAGCAAGACCGTGTACGCCTTCACCCCCGCCACGAACACCTGGCAGAAGGCGGGTGAGCTGCCGGAGGGCGTGGCCACCTTCCCCGCCGCCGTCTCCGGCGAGTGCATCTACACCGTCTCCGGCGAAATCTTCCCGGGCGTGCGCACCCCGCGCATCCACGCCATCACCCCGCAATAGAAAAAAACTCTCTCTCACAGCTTCCGCCTATGCAACAAGCCTCCTTTTTTGACGCGCTTCTGATGTCTCTCGGCGCCATCCTGCAAACCTTCGGCGAAACGTTCGGCGCAGCGATACGCTGGTGCAGTTCCTATGCGAACACGACGCTGCTCATCGCGGGGGTCGTCGCTCTGGCGGCCATCCTCCTCGGGGTGAAGAACGGTTTCCGCTCCAAACCTCTGCCGGCGTTCACCGCGGGCAAAGGCCCGGGCTTCTGGGCGTGGATAGCGGTCGTCGTGCTGTGGGTCGTCGTGATGCTCAACTACTTCGACCGCCAGCTCCTCGCCGTGCTCAACACCTCCATCACCTCCGGCGAGCAGGGCATCGCCATGACCCAGGCGCAGTTCGGCATGGTCACCTCCGCCTTCCTCATCGTGTATGCCGCGCTCAGCCCCGTGGGCGGCTACCTGGCGGATCGCTTCAGCCGCAAGTTCATCATCCTCTGCTCGCTCGTCGTGTGGTCCGTGGTGACGTGGATGACCGGGCAGTCTTCCAGCTACGAAGAACTCATCTTCTGGCGCGGCGCGATGGGGGTCAGCGAAGCCTTCTACATCCCCGCGGCTCTCGCGCTCATTTCGGATTACCACCGCGGCTCCACCCGCTCCATGGCCACGGGGCTCCACATGAGCGGCATCTACGCCGGGCAGATCCTCGCCGGGTATGGCGCCTGGATCGCCAACGACCCTGCCTGCGCCCTCGGCTGGCGGCTCACCTTTGAGACCTTCGGCTTCATCGGCGTGGCGTACGCCCTCGTCGTCATCCTCTTCCTGCGCGACCCGGAGGCAAAGGGAACCGCGGAGGCAGCCGCCGCAGAGGGGGAAGTCTCCCCCGCCGCAGAACCCGCCGCCGCTCCGGCGGAGGACTTCTCCATCGGCCACGTGCTGCGCAGTCTCTTCACCGGGCGGGCGATGGCCATGCTGCTCGTCATGTACGCCTGCGCCGGCTTTGCCAACTGGTTCCTCATGGGCTGGTACCCGCGCCTCCTGCAGGATATGTTCGCCATCTCGGAGGCGGATGCCGGTCCCATGGCGACCATGTGGGTGAACATCGCCAAATACGCGGCGGTGCTGCTGGCAGCCGTCGTGGCCGATCTCTGGTACCGCCGCAACAGGAACGCTCGCGCCTACGTGCCGGGCATCTGTTTCCTGCTGGCGGGTCCCTGCGTGATCGTGGCCATGCTCCCGGCCCTCGGGGTGCCCATTGCTCTCTCGCTGGTCGCCACGGTGGCCCTCGTCTCCATGCAGGGCGTGGCTCAGGGCTCGCTGGACGCCACGCTGATGCCGGTGCTGCGTTCGCATATCGATGAGCGTTTCTCCGCCACGGGCTACGGCCTGCTCAACCTCACTTCCGTGTCCGCAGGCGCGCTCATCTCATGGCTGGGCGGCTATCTGAAAGACTCCGGCATCGCATTGGGCGTCCCGCTGAGCATTGCCGGGCTGCTGATGGTTCTCTGCGGCCTCCTCTTCTTCTTCCTTCCTGCACAAAAGCACAGTTAAACATTCCTATGAAAAAAAACAAACTCCTCGTGATCTCGTTGATTGGTTCCCTCCTGCTGCCTGCCTCCTCGTGGGCTCGCCAGGATAAGGAGATTGATCTCGAAACCTTCGTCCCCTACAACCACGCGGTCGATGTCTTCAACGCCAACGACGGCAACCCGTACAAGAGCATTCGCATCCCTTCCATCATCAATGCGAACGGCCTCCTGATCGCCGCCGCAGAGGGACGCTACTGGCCCGCGGACCAGGCCGATAACGACATCATCGTTTCCGTCAGCAAGGACAACGGCAAGACCTGGAGCAAGCTCTCCGTGGCTGCCAGCGATCCGGACGCCGCCTTCAACAACCCCTACCTCATCTACGACCGCGACGCGAAGCGCAGCCTCCTCTTCTTCCAGCGCTACCCGAAGGGCGTCGCCGAACGCTCCGGAATAGCCCCCGGCTGGAAGGATAAGAAAAGCCTGCGCAACCTCGTCTGCTTCTCCACCAATGGGAAGAAATGGACCAGGGTCAAGGATGTCACCTCGACCACCAAGCACGAGGATGCCACCATCACCTGCAGCGGCCCCAACCCCGGCGTGCAGCTTTCTCAGGGCGAGCACAAGGGGCGCCTCGTGGTCGTGTTCAATGAGGCCGTGAAGTTCGGCGACTGGGTGCTCACGGCCGCCTTCTCCGATGACGGCGGCAAAACGTGGCAGCTCGGCGAAAAATCCGAATCCGGCAAGGGCATCAACGAAGTCTCCGTCGCAGAGACGGACGATGGCGGCCTCTACGTCGTTTCCCGCGCCTGGGGCGGCGGCGGTCGTCGCGTGGCCTATTCCCATGACGGCGGGCAAACCTGGTCCCCCATCGAGACGAACAACGATCTGCCCAGCCCCGGCTGCCAGAACGGCATGGCACGTTACTCGCATGCCGATGACGACTCGCGCGGCGGCAAGAGTCGCATCATCTTTGCCTCCCCGGTCGGCGGTCGCAAGGACGCCGTCATCAAGATGAGCTACGACAACGGCCAGACCTGGCCCGTCTCGAGAGAATTCGGCGCCGGTCCGTATGCCTACTCCGCCATCTGCCCTCTGGAGCCGGGCTTCTTCGGCGTGCTCTTCGAGGCCAATGACGGCAGGACGATCCGCTTCGTGCGCATCCCCGTGGCCTGGCTCACTTGGGGCGACGACACGGGCAAAGCCCAGGGCGACGAGAAGAAGGAGAAATCCGGCAAGGGCGCAAAGTCCTGAGTTCGCCGTCCGCGCGCCATCGTTCGTTTCCTCCCGCCGGGGCGCGCCCCGGCGAGGGCGGGTGTCTTCGAATTCGGAATTCGCAAAAAGATTCGCATTGCTAACGCCGCCCGCCCGTGCTAAGGTAGCGCCATGAAAATTGCTGTACTCGGGGCCGGCGCGCTTGGTTGCTACTATGGGGCCTGCCTGGCTCAGGCGGGGCACGATGTCTGCTTCATCATGCGCTCCGCCTGCGAGCATGTGCAGGCGCACGGTCTGCTCATCCGCAGTGTGAGGGGCGATATCTCCCTGCCTGCCGCCCGCGCGGTGCGTTCCCCGCAGGACTGCGGTCCGGTGGATCTGGTGGTCGTGGCGTGGAAAACCTGTTGCAACGATCTCTTCCCCGCCGCTCTGCCTCCCCTGCTCAAGTCCGGCACGCGAGTAGTCACCCTGCAGAACGGCATGGGAAATGCCGAGCAGATCGCCCTCGTCGCGCCGCCGGCGGATGTCTTCACCGGCCTCTGCTTCGTGTGCTGCATGACGGATGCCCCCGGCGAAGTGCGGCATCTGGAGGGCGGCGATATCCAGTTCGCCCCGCTGCAGCCGACCGACGCCGGGCTGAGAGGCGCGCAGGAGCTCGCCGCCGTGTTTGCGGAAGCCGGCGTCAAAACCGAATCCTTCCGCCACACGGAGCAGATTCTCTGGTGCAAGCTCACCTGGAACATCCCCTTCAACGGCCTCTGCCTCGCCCTGGGCGGCATCGATGTGGAGAAGCTCTTCACGATGCCGGAGCAGGTGCAGCGCGCGCGCGCCATCATCGATGAGGTCTGCGCCGCCGCCGCCATGCGCGGATTCCCGACACCCGACGGCATCGCCGATTACCAGATGTCCCGCACGGCGAAGATGGGCCCCTTCATCCCCAGCAGCGCCGTGGATTACCTGAAAGGTCGCCCCGTGGAATACGATGCCATCTGGGGCAACCCGCTCAAGCGCGCCCTCTCCGTGCAGGCCCCCGTCCCGCTCTGGCAGCAGCTCTGCCGCGATATCCGCGCGCGCCTCTCCCTCCCTGCCGAGCCCTGATCCCTCCTCCATGTCCGGCAAAATCTTTGAAAACAACCCCGTTTCGCGCGCGTTCCTCGGGCTTGCCGTGCTCGCGCTCGGCGGGTTGCTTCTGCTGCCGCTTGCCCGCCATGCGCGCCATCTTGAGGAGCAGGCGAACCTGCGCATGCCCCCCGTGCCCGTCTCCCTCATCCGCGGCGGGGACGCCCTGGGGGAGCAGCTCTCCCTCTTCCTGCTCGGCGGGCTGAACAGCCTCGCCTCGGAAATCCTCATCCTGGATGCCACCACCGCCTGGATCCAGCGCGACTGGCCCCGCGCCGAGCGCCGCTGGCAAATGGCCACCACCCTCAACCCCCGCCGCCCCAACTACTGGATCAACGCCGCCCGCGACATGTCTGTCAATGCCGCCGCCCATTCCCTGCACAACAAAGACCTCTCCCCCATCGACCGGGTGCGCCTCTCCCGCGCTTACTTCGACCGCGGCGTCCGCTTCCTCCGGCAGGGCATCGCCCACCACCCCCGCTCCGCCCTGCTCCGCATCAGCCTCGGCGATACCTTTGCCGACCTCAACCGCTTCCCGGATTTCGCCGCCGCCGCCGCCGCGTACCGCGATGCCGTGCGCCTCGGCGCCTCCCCCCTCTACGCCCGTCAGGAGTTCTACAACCTCTGCCGCATCCGCGGGCGAGAGCAGGAAGCCTGGCAGCTCGGCCGCTCCCTCTTCGATTCCCCCGCCCAGCGCGTCCCTTCCCTCCTCTGCCTGCTCTTCGTCCTCCAGCAGAAAATAGACGTCCCCCCCCCGCAACAGCTCTCCCCCTCTCAACTCTTCGGCAGCGATGCCAGAGCGCGCCGCGAACTCGCCCGCTTCCGCCGCAATTCCCTGCGCTTCCCCACCTCCGGCATCCCTCGCTTCCTCTCGGAGCAGCCGCATGAGCCAGCCTCCGGGAAAAACGCCCCGCCGCCCGGGTGCGGCGACACCGGCAATCCCAAAAGCTCAACGCCGAACGCCCCGTCCCGCCGCGCTGCCCTCTCGCCGCCCGTTATTTTTTTCGCCTCCTTTGTTTTTTTCTCTTGCTTTGCCCTCCCCGGAATGATAAATTCCGGATAATCACTCAGCGGCGCGTGCCCGCGCGGCGGCGGTGGTCTTTCTCTTTTTCTTAATCCAGTTTCTGCATCACAGCGATGAAATTGCACCTTCCTTCGGGTCTTCGCAAGGCTCTTCTGGCTTGCCTTGCTGCGGTAGCTTTCGCCCTGCCTACCACCCTTTCCTCCGCCTCCCTCGGCTTCGGCGCCCTCGCCGCTCTCGCCCTCGTCCAGCAGCAGGCCTACGGAACCCACGACCTGACGACGCACTCAACACGGGAGAACGGAAAAACGTATTCCGGGTATATAATCGACATTAAAGATAGTTCGAATGATGACTATTTTTACGAAGATACCTTCTACGTGAATGGAATCCCGAGCAATGGCGGTACTGAAATTGAGGGAGACACCAAAGGGTACATAACAAGCGACGACACGATTACTCAAGGAAGTGGCGGACTGGTTTGGCAGACCTTCTGGACTGGCATGGCGGATAAGTCAGGCACGTACGGCCACACATTGCGCCTGGGAGATTCGACGAATGGCGATTCGGATGGCGGAGAGCATGTGTATAATTTCAATTTTGGCGCTAATGCAAGCTCTAGTGGTCCCAATAATTTGACTTTGGGTGGGCTCATTGTGGAAGCTAATGCAAACGGCGGTACCTACAAGCTGCACGGGTCAGGCGGTGCTAATGATAAACGAAGCATCAACCTGGAAGGCGCAAATAACGTTTCTGTTTTATTCACCATCGGGAGCAACACGACCATCTCGACTGATGCTACTAGTTCCGGCTACCGAGACGTAAACGTCAAATCCAACACGACCTTTGAGGTGGCGGACGGAAAGAGTTTGACATGGCAGAGCTACTGTTTCAGTATTGGAGCCGGAAAAAGTTTGACCGTCAAAGGGCAGGGCTCTGTGAAGATAGACAATACAATTACCTCTCAAGGCTGGCTGAATTTTCAAGGCACATCTACAACCAGTGTGGCGGCGGCGTTGACTGTTAACGGCAGCGTTGGCGTGAATATCTTCGAAGGAGCTAAGCTCACCCTGAGTGGATCTTACGAGAGTTCGATTGGCGGCAACCTCAACCTCGGCACAGGGCAGTTGGTGTTGCAGGACGAAGGCACGCAACTCACCGTCACAGGACAGCTTCTCGCGTACAGTTCCCATTCCGGCAGTGTCAGTGGTAAGGGTACTCTCAAACTCGCTGGTGGCCTCAGTAGTGAGAACAATCCATTCACTGGTTCGATTAGCGGCGTGGCAGTTGAGTTTTCCAATTCAAACGCTGGTACATTGAGCGGGCTTTTTGCCGCCAGGAGCCTCACCGTTTCCGGCACCGGGGTCTTGACACTCAGCAACGTGCAGGCTGTCGCCACGCAGGAAGCCGCCGCAACCTTTACCGTGAGCGACGGTGGACTGACCATTAGCGGACTGACCGCGCCGTCTGCAGCTGCAGCGAGTGCGCAGGTTTATGTCGCTAAGGAAGTTTCTCTCGCGGCAGGCAAAACGCTCACGCTGGGACATTCTTTGCAAGGCACCGCCGCAATCATTGGCAATCTGCAGTTTGGCGACGCTGCAAATCTCGTTCTCACTGGAGGCAATTGGACGCTTGCCGGGGTGAGCCTGAATGGGGCTGGTGAACCAGCATCAGGCAAACTCAACCTGTCCGGCAGCGGCACGTTGACCTTTGCGGGGGCGGATGGTTCAGCCGTTGCGCTCGCCAATGGCGTCACCCTGGGGCTGAGCAACGGCATCACCTACGCCGGCGGGCTGAGTGTCGTCGTGGTGGAGGGTGCTGAAGCCGTCACAAACGCAAAATTGGAGATAGGCAGCGGGTTGAACAGCCTGGGCAATCTGACGATCACCCTCACCGGGCTGTCCTCCTTGGGTACCAACTGGAACGGTTATAGTCTCTTCCCCGCAAGTGGGAGTGGCGGCACCCTCTCCAACGAGCAGATAGCTGCCCTGGAGCGGAGCCTGAGATCAGATAATCAAACTTACAGGGTAAAGGTGGACACGGACGGCACGGTGAAGCTTGAGCAATACCCCGTGCTCACGTGGAAAGGCGGAGTTGATGCACAGTGGACAGAGAGCAACGGAGGGAACGTATGGACGACGGGAGAATCGCCGAGCGACACCGCCTACAAAACCAATGTGGACGTCATCTTCCCGGCGTTAGACAATGTCGCCACGCAGACCGTGACCGTATCCGGCGCCGTGCGTGCTCACGACCTCACCGTCGGCAAAGCGGATGATGGTGGTACGAAGAACGGCGCATCCTACACCTTCAGCGGAAGCGGCGCAACCATCGACATCTCCGGCAACGTCACCCTTGCGGGAACGTACGGTGATACGCCGTCGCCCAGCAAAGCCGTCTTCAGCACCGTTGTCAACTTCTCCGGCTCGAACCAAACCATCACCGGGGATGGAACTGTCACCTTCGGTGATCTTACCGGCAATGGGACGGGGTTAACCATTGGCTCCGGAAACAGCAGCTCCACTGTCGTCCAACTCACCACCAATGTTGGCAAGGCCGTAAACAATAATCTCGGAGTCGTGGAGGTGAAAGCAGGCTCCTCGCTGGAGATTAGTTCGGCAAACGCCAGTAGCGATGCGTGGGGTGCGAGCGGCTCCGTGTGGGGTAGCGGCTCCGTTGTCCTTCGGCTTGCGGGGACCAACGATACAAACACCACCATCACTGCTGCTACCGACCATGTCCTGTATCGTTTGCTGGGGAAGAATACGGGAGAGCAACGGCTGAAGAACCTGATCATTGATGGAGGATATTGGCTGACATTGCGAGCGCTGGTGGGCACTGATCAATTCAGGACGGACGTCATGAGCCGAATTGAAAACATCACCATCCGATCCGGGAATATGCTCTACCTGTACGGCGCAGCCTGGTCGGCTTTCTATTACGGCGACGACGATACCAAGAAGCCGACTTGGGTGACAAGTGGTACGCATCAAACACTGCATATTGCCGGTCAGGGCACGGTAAGTGGTTCGGGCGCTAATGCGGGTGCCATTGACTTTGGCGGCCAGGTTACGGATGCTAAAATCAGCTGGGATGTTGTACTGGACGATCATGCGTATATGGGCGTGGATCGAGGTTCAGTAGGCACGTTCTACGGATCGTTTGATGTCGGAGGACATAACCTTACGAAGGTAGGAGCCGGACAACTCGTCCTGCAAAAGCTGGTCGCTGGGGAAAACCACGCCGGCAACCTCACTATTCAGGGGGGCAAGGTGCAGATCAACGGACTTGCAGAGAATTCCGGAGGTGACACCCTCATTGCGAAAGAAGTCAACCTCAATAAGCAGAACGTCCAACTGGTGCTGGGGGCGACAGCGGCGACCACCTATTCGGTTAACTCGATCATCTTTGGCTATGGTGATGCGAATCGCCCGAACTCCGCCATAGAACCGGATGCCCGTGTCGAACTGAACGCCAACGCCAACCTCACGGTCAAAGAGAACATCTTCATGGGGGGCAAGGCGCAGGACTCAGACACATATGGCACCGCGGCGACCAACTTCAACGGCGCTCTGAAGGGCGTAGGAAACACCGCCACCATGGTTACGCTGGAGGGGGCATTGAAAGGCAAAGGCAGTTTGAGGGTAGAAAACCTCAAGCTCGTCCTGAACAAAGGTTGGGCGAGTGATAATGACGACAATCACTTCACGGGCGGACTGTACCTGGTAAACGACGCGCTCATTGAAGTCAAAGAGGACATCAACATCGGCTGGCTGGGATCGGCGACAAATGCTACAAACTCAGGAACCATCAACAAAGCTGCCGGCGTGGGCAATGACGTCACGATCACCATGACAGGGCCGGAAGGGGCCGCCGACGGGGGCACAACAATCCATCGTGTTTACGGTCTCACACTCGGGGAGGGGATCACGCTGAAGCTCGCCGACAATGGGAAACACGACTTCACGAACCTCGCAGGGTCGGGCAAACTGAATCTGGGCGCCAGCGCAAGCGTCACTTTCCGGGGCAACAACACCACAGGCGGCGTCACAGGCGTGGGCGCCGGCAGCCAGATCAAAGTCGAAGGTGCAACCACCTGGACTGTGAATGGCGAGATCGCGAACATGGGTGGAGCAATGCACTTGTACAACGGCACCAACCAATGCACCCTCACAGTCACCGGGAACCTGACCACCACAGGTGCCGGCGTTATCTACCTGGGGATGGGGGAGACGTCTTCCAGTGCGAACTCCACGGTCACCGTGGGAGGAAACATGGTCCTGGGTGGTGCTCAAAGCGGCTGGGCATACTACCAGCACAGGGGAAGCGCCACGGTGAGTGGCAACCTTACCGTCACCTCTGATGTTGGCAGCAACCAGGTACGCGTTCAGGGAGGCAATTTTACAGTAAATGGCAGTGTTGACCTCCAAGGCGGTCGGATTGAACACCGCAGCACGGGAACTTTCTCCGTCGGAGGGGACCTTAACATCACCTCTCAGACGGGCACCAACCCCGGGCTCTCCGTCAACAGCGGCAACTTCAGCGTTGGGGGGAGTCTCAGTCTCCAAAACAGCCGGATTGAACACCGCAGCGCGGGAACCTTCTCCGTAGGAGGGGACCTTAACATCACCTCTCAGACGGGCACCAACGCCGGGCTCTACGTCGGCGCCGGCAACTTCAGCGTTGGGGGGAGTCTCAGTCTCCAAAACAGCCGGATTGAACACCGCAGCGCGGGAACCTTCTCCGTAGGAGGGGACCTTAACATCACCTCTCAGACGGGCACCAACGCCGGGCTCTACGTCGGCGCCGGCAACTTCAGCGTTGGGGGGAGTCTCAGTCTCCAAAACAGCTGGATTGAACACCACAGCGCAGGAACGTTCTCTGTGGGGGGGGACATCGCCATCACGTCCACGGCGACCAACACCACCGGGCACCTTCAAGTATGGAACGGCAACTTCACGGTAGGCGGCACGATCACGGGCAACGGAGCGAACGACGGGTACCTCTTTGTTGAGAATGGCAGCACGCTCACCGTGCAGGGCGGCGCGAAGGGGACAGCC
>CANRKR010000038.1 GCA_947631275.1 uncultured Akkermansia sp. | reverse complement strand
ATCTTTTCAATACCTTCCTCCTTCCCCTTTTGCAAGCGTGTTGCTATGTCATGTTCCCACTCCTGAACTTCCTCGTCAGACAACTCTTCCTTCCGTCCCTGCAGTTCCGGCAGTATTCCCCGCAGATAATCGGCTGTGGCCTGATCCAAAAACTGGGAAGCCAGCCACTTTCTCGCATCCGTCAGCTTGTCGCTTTCTCCCCAGGGATATTCCCCTTCCCCCATTGACATAGCGAAGTAGTCAAAACCTCGAAGCATCACGCATGAACGGATGCACAATGACAGCGCCTCTCGCGATGCAAGTTTTCCATGGATTGCACGCCAACGCAGAATAAAGGGATCACTGCGCGAAGCGACATCATTCGACACCCACGGCAACCCGTGAGCCATGAAGAGCTTCTTCAGACGGCTCATTCGCGTGCGACGGTTCTTCCGGGCATGTCGCGCGGCCCGGTATTGACGCCTTTGTGCCAAAGCTTTCGCTTCTGGTAGATCCACAATGAGCGTACGGCTGTACAACCACTCCCTCCCTTTCCTGACCGTTATTCCTATTCCCTCGATACCGATATCTAACCCCAACACAACGGTGTCCGGTGCAAAGAAAGGATGACCTGACCAGCGCGAAAATACTTGCTCCAAATCCATGGTAATGGGGTTATACCAGACTCCAACCCGTCACACAAGCTAAAAAGGCGAACTTTTCTCTTGCTACTCAACTTCTTTTCTGATAAGGTGAAGCCACTTCGAAACCAGCGCTTCGGAATCAACCGTAGGAGAGCGGTTCCTTATTTATAGCGTGACTCCACACATGCCCCAATTCCGAGTGGAATTGGGGCTAACTTTTCGATCAAACAACTCTCAATTTACGAGAACAGTCCGAATTTCATTACGTGCGTTTTTTGCCTGCTTTTTGAAATCCCCCCATGCTGCTATTCACACACACCTCGGGTAAACCCTGAGACTATCCAGCAAATTGCAAGACCAAAAGCAGGCTTCCATGCAGACTTCACTTACAGATGGAGTCGAAGAAGAAGCGGAGGAGTTCAATCTGGTCTTCTTTGGTGACGAGATAACCATCCTTGGGGTCAAGCCACTGGAAGGAATGGATGGATGTGCGGCGGGATCCCTTGGGTTGGTCGGGAGTAGAGGATGGGAGCCGCTTAAGAAGCGCCGGAGCAAGAGTCTGCACAATCTCGGTGGTGGTGAGGGGCGGCATAGCCGGGATGATGGTCGGGATGCCGAGCGGAATGCAGCGCTCCACATCGCCGAGGATACGGCGGGAAAAATAGAGCTGGTGAAGTTCTCCCGGAGCAAATGGAAGCGTCTTCTGACCTTTCGGGGGCTGCACAATGGAATCCATCAGATCAGAAAAGCCCAGGCTCTCGTGTGACACAATCTCCGGGAGCAAAACATTCAAAACACGACCATATTGGCGATTTACCTCACGGTGCAGAGTAATGCGACGCTGCACGTAAGGATCATCGCTGCTCTCCAGCGGCGGAGTGTTCTCATCCGCATCATCCGGGAGCATATCGCAGGTGGTTACAAAGATCGTGAACTCCGGCTTGATATCCGCGAGGTGGCGAAGTAGCCGGTCTGTCTGCTGCTCATCATTCTCAGCCTCGCGGCGCATGCGGGCGGGTCCGTCGGCCACAGCGGGATCCAGGCAGACGAGAGTGCGAAAACTGTGTCCAAATGTACGGTGAAAATCCTCCTTATCAATGAGGTAATCAAAGCGCCGCCGCTGGGTCCAATACTTACCCAGCAACGTACTGGCACCCAAAAAGGCTGTAGCCGGAGAAGCCATGAGGAGAACTTGCTTGTCCGTACTCTAGCATAATGCCTCCGATGGAGCAAACTAAAAATGAGAAATCCGCGTGTTCGCATTACGCCCTGACCTCGCATGAAATTCTGCCAAATTGGGGTAATTGAGGAGGGTATGGAGATGAACACAATTCGCGCTTGCTAAGAGAAGGCGGATGTGGTACCCTGTCTTACGTATGAAGAAGTTTTGCGGAGCCTCATATTTGGGAATCGGCGCTTTGTTCGCGCTCTCGGCGTGCACGAGCACCGATGCTGACGGCTACAACACAGAGACAGCCCTGCCGATGAGTGAGGTAGCTGACGGGGAGATTCCCCCCTGGCTGCTGGAGGACGACGGTACGAACGGCAGTCAGGTAGGAGCCGGCAGTCATACCCCGGAGATCGGCTCTCGCAACGATTACGCCATCCCGGAGCCAACGAGTGCTCCGGCCTCTGCTGGTTCGACCCGGCAAAACCAGCCTAAGCTTGCGGAAAGTGGGCAGGACGCTCCTGTGGTAGAAACTGCGGAGAGCAAGACGGATCCGCTCGCTACGCCGCATCCTGCTGATGCAGGGCTGGTGCCCATTAGATCTTCCGCAGGCAAGCCCGACAAGGTCGACAGCAGCAAGGCGAGCAGCAGCAAGAAGAAGATGGCCGCCGCCAAGAAGCCAAAGAGGCCCACTATGGTCGTGTACAAGGTACGTCCCGGCGACAACCTGACCCTTATCGCCAAGCGCAGCGGCACCACGGTGTCGCAGATCCGGAAGGATTCGGGCATCAAGGGCGATGTGATTCATCCCGGGCAGGTAATCAAGGTACGCTACACACCGAAGGGGTACAAGGCAGAGAAGTCTTCCTCGAAGAAAAAAGGCTCTTCCTCTTCCAAGACCAGAACCCACACTGTCACCTCCGGGCAGACCCTTTCCGGCATCGCAGCAAAATACGGAGTGGGACTCTCGAGTCTCATGAAGGCTAACGGCATCAGCGCCTCTCAGGCCTCCAAGATTCGTCCGGGTCGCAAACTAGTCATTCCTGCCAAGCGCTGAATCCCGCCGCCGGTTACACCGCCGAAAAAGGAAATATGACCAGATTGTTCCAGCTCACGACTGTTTCCTGTGCGGCTCTCGGTTGCATTGTGGGTCTTTCCTCCTGCCATTTTCTCAAGAAAAACTTCTCTTTCGTTTCGGATTCTGTTCGCGCCCCGCAGGAGGATCAGGTAACGGTTGAAGAAAGCGGCGGAGCAGTCTCTCCTGCCCCCGCACCCGTGGCGACGGCGACCTCTTCCGTCGCACACAGCGCTCCCTCCGCCGGGAGTGTGCTGGTGCAGAGCGGCGACACTCTCTCCGCAATTGCCCGGAGGCATGGCGTGGCTCTTTCTGCTCTCTGCAGCGCCAATGGACTCACTCCCGATGCCGTCATAAGACCGGGGCAAAGACTGTCCCTGCCCTCTGCCGGAAAACGCGTCAGCAGCTCCATCCCCGCTCAGACGCACTCCGCCGGGTCCACCCACAAAGTAAAATCCGGTGAAACACTAGGCGGCATTGCGGCACGCCATCACACTACGGTCTCGGCTATTCTGAAAGCAAACGGCATGAGAGCTGATCAGGCGGACAAGATCCGTGCGGGGCAGGTATTGCGCCTGCCCGGCAGAACACGCTGAAGATTGCCCTGCTGCTTCACGCCTTTTCCATGGACACGATGCTCACAGGAGCTGCCCGCGTTGCCTGTCATTGCTGTGCTTTTCTTTTGCTCGTTGCGTGCTCATCGTCTCCGCAACCGACACGACAGGAATCGACTGCCATACGTGTGCAGAAACCGGCGGAGACAGGGGTTGATTTGGCGCCGGCAGAAGAGGAGCTGCCGCCTATCATCGTGGACACAAAAGGGGAGAATCCTCTGCAGATGAAGGGGAAAAAGCGCGCAGACTACACAAACCCATTTCCCGCCGGGAGCTATGAGCATTTCGTCGCGGAAAAAGACTATCCAGCCACCTCGCGCGTCTACAGTGATGACGACCTCCTTAATCGAATCACCGCGACCAATGCGAAGATCATCATCTGTCTGCCGCAACAGCGGGCACGCCTCTACGTTTTCGGTCGGGTTGCCTTCGACTGGCCTGTTTCCACCGGTGTAGATGGTCACGAAACTCCCACAGGCGTCTTCCGTGTCATGGAAAAAAGCAAGAGTCATCATTCTGCTCGTTATGGAAAATGGGTCAATTCCAAGGGGCGGGTCATTGATTCCAATGCTGATCTGAATGCTTCCCGCCCCGGCGGCGCCATCTTCCGTCCCTCTTCTATGCCTTGCTGGCACCGCCTGACATGGGACGGCGTCGGCATCCACGGCGGCAGAGTCGTTCCGGGACACCGCCTTTCGCACGGCTGCATCCGCACGCCTTTCGCCACGGCGCGCAAATTGTATGAGTACAGCATCGTGGGCATGCCGGTGTACATTTCCCGGGCGGTGGAAGACTACAACTGCGGCGGTACGGTGCGCCCCGACGATGTGAAATATCGACCTGGCGGCGATCACTCGGATATTCCTCAAGCCACACCGCAGAATTGATGTTCCGTGTTTTTCCCTCGTGCGATGAACTCTCTTCCTTCTCCTCGCTGCTTTCGCTGTGCAAACCGTCAGCTTTATTTCGGCATGGCGCTCTCTGTCGTTGCTGCCGCGGCGTATGCTTTCATCTCCGGTCATCTCCCGGAGCTCTGGCAACAGCTCGCCGTTTTCCTGTGCGTAGTCATCGTACTCTTCTGGGGCAGTTTCTACACGACACTGCGCGTGGAACTGCTCAGCGATGGCATCTCGCGCCGCGTCTGGTTTTTTCATCTCTTCCTCCGTTGGTCTCTTCTGCAGCGTGTCGAGCTCTCGGAATTTGATTCCAACGGTATTCAACATTGCTCCCTCCTTTTTGTCTTTCCTCAAAAAAAGATCGAAATTAGTTCGCGTCTGTTTTCCCCGGACGATGTTCAGAGACTACGTGATGACCTTCGTTTGTGCAACCTGCTCCCCGAGGTCTGATTATCATTAACCAAGCGCAGAAAGCCTGTTTTTTGCGCCTGATTTCGTCCGTATGACGTTTGTCCACACCTCCCGACAGCGAGAAAAGCTTGATTTTTTCACGATTCCCGCACTTTTCTCTTGAAATAACCGGCAAGAATGCTAGGATGAAGCCCTATGAACAAGACTCAACTTGTAGAGAAAATCCAGGCAAAGCTCGGCAAGAGCGCTACCAAAAAGTGCGCTGAGGCCGCTCTGGCTGCTGTATTGGATTCTATCGCTGCCGCTGTAAAGGGTGGCGACAAGGTTCAACTGATCGGGTTTGGCACGTTCGAGATGAAGACTCGTTCCGCGCGTACGGGTCGCAATCCTCAGACCGGCGCCGCCATGAAGATCGCCGCATCCACCACGCTTGCTTTCAAGCCCTCCTCCGTCTTCAAAAAGAAGGGCGGTAAGAAGGTTGCCAAGAAAAAGTAATCTCTCTCTTGATTGTTCTTTCAAAGGGCGCTCCTCCTTGTGGGGGACGCCCTTTTTGTTTGACAAGAGACGGCCGGAGTATCTGATACCCGCCACCTCAACATGCCGCAAAAAAAGAAGGACCGATGCTAACAGTGATGGCAACGGACGAAATTTTGCGGCACAATGGGTGCATGAATCCCCGAATAGCCGAGGCGCTCAACGAGCAAATCAATAAGGTATTCAATACCGCCTTTCTCTACCTTGCCTGCTCAGTTGATTTGAGAGAATACGGAATGGGCGGCGCAGGAAACTGGATGCGGCTGCATTATCACTCAGAATGCGCTCATGCGCTAAGTCTGCTGGATTACATGGGACAGCGCCGCGTGGCGGTAAAAATGCCGCATATCTCCCCAACCAGCTATTCCTGGGAAACTCCGATCGACCTGTTCCGCATTGCGGAAGAACACGAAAAAATCATCACCGGCGTCCTCCACAATCTCATCGTCCTTTGCCGCGAAGAACAGGATTTCGCCACTGAACAACAACTGCTCCCCCTCGTGCACCAACGGGTGCAGGTAGAGGATAGCATGGCGGAGATCCTTCGCGCCCTATCGCGGTGCAGAAAAGATGCGTGCGCCCTGCTGCAGCTGGATGAAAAAATCGGGAGAAGTGCAGAGGGCGCCACACCTCAGCCGTTTCGCTGAAATCGACCAACCGTTGTTCGAAGAACGACAAGTCAACCACAATCCGCCTCTTTTCAGCAGAGGAGACCCAGCCCCGCCAAAGCGCTCCAGCCGAATTCAGACCGCTCCGACACCGCCTGCCCGCCGCACAGAGCGGCAATATCTGCCGCCACGCAGGCGCAGAAAAAACCACAAAGCAACTGCTCTATTCAATCAATCCCGCTTCGCATTATCCTCAGCCTCGTATCGGGAAATATAACCGGCGGGGATGAAGTGGTTACACATACCGCTGCCATGGAATTGCGAAGTGTAGGAGGTGACACGGTTGCCGGTGAGGGTGAGACGCAGTACAGCAACCTGGGGAACGGTGTCGACGCGCTCGTACGGCGGAACAAAAGTGGAATGGGCGCCCCCGCGGGAATCCACCCAGGTATCGGCACGGCCGGGCACGACCCAGTTAGTCTGGTAAGTGCCGTCATATGACCATTCCATGATCTTCACTTTCCCCTGATCGATGGTTTGAGTGGGCGCTCCGAGGATGGAAATAACCTGATCCCCGGAAAGACCCACGAGCTCGCGACAGAAACGTTCGTTGTAGCAGGTGGTGGAGCAGGAAGAGAGAAAAAGACTGGCAACGAAGAAAGGAAAAAGAAGGACGCGTTTCATGGCGGGCTTCATTGTACGCTTTCCCGGCAGTTTCGCAAGAAAAAAGGCTTGTCATGGACAGCCAATGTGCTAGTCTTGTGAGCAAATGAGGCGGCTCGGAATCATGATTGGGCTGATGGTATGGGGATTGGCATCGGGTCAGTACTTTGAGCCGACGCCGATGAATCCGGACCCCATCGACGTAGCAACCGAGGCGTCGGGGAAGTCTCCCGGCGCTCTTTCCTCCCCGGCAAATCGCGCCACCGAGGCCAGGGTTTACGATCCCTCTGCTCTCGTACCGGCCAATCAAACCCGTGTGGCAGTTCTGGGGTACCACAATTTCAGCGATAGCAAGCCGGTAACGGAGATGCTCATGCGCACCGCAGAATTTCGTGAGCAGATGGAAACCATCCGCAAGCTGCAACTGCGCGTCATCAGCATGCAGGAATTCCTCGCGTGGCGCCAGGGCAAGCTGCAACTCCCAGCGCGCTGTGTTCTCATCACGATGGATGACGGCTGGCGGAGTGTGTACACGGATGCGTTCCCGATCCTGAAGGAATACGGCTATCCATTCACCCTCTTTCTGTACACGAAATACCTGAGTGGAAGGGGCGACAGCATGACGCCGGCGATGATTCGCGAAATGCAGGAACACGGAGCCACCATCGGCAGTCATTCCACGAGTCATTACTACCCCAGTCGCTGGAAACACGCCGAAGCTCAGGGGAAGGACTTCTTCGCGGCATTCATGGATGTGGAGATGGGGGATTCTCAGAAAAAGCTCAGTGAACTTTTCGGCGCAATCAATACCTACTGCTACCCGGGCGGCTTTGTAACGCCGGCCATCGTGGAAAGGCTGCCCAGTTACGGGTATCTGGCGGCCTTCACGGTGATCCCCGGCAAGGTGCAGGTGGATGAAGACATGCTGCGTATTCATCGCTACATGGTGTTCGGAACGGATCCTTCTATCTTCCGCCGTGCGGTGGATTTTGAGCAGAAGCATAGCACGGAAACGACGAGTGCAAAGCGAAACCGCAATCCCCTGCCGCCTTTCCCGGTATACCCTGCACCGGGCTCCACAGTAACCGAGAACCTCGAGCAAATCAGTGCCCGACTCGGCGCCGTTGAAAAGCTGGATTTCAAATCCGTGCAAATGCGTGTAAGCGGATTCGGACGAGTCCCGGCGCAGTTTGACCCAACGACACAGACCGTGCAGTGGAATTTGCCGATGCGTGTTTACATGCCCGCTCTCACCGTGCAGCTGAGCTGGAAAACAACGGATGGAAAGCAGATGACAACGCAGTGGAGCTTTGATATCACCCCGGCAGATCTGACGGAAAACCCATAATTATGTCCGAAGAACCAAAAAAACAACCCGCGAGTATCCCCGCTGAGAAAAACCGAAAGGAGAATCGTCGCTCCTCAGGCAGCCGTGAAGTCCCTCAAACACCCGGCGTCTCCCGGAAAAAGACGAAGCCGACCTCTGCGCCGACGACTGCCAAAAAAGCGGGCGGCGATGTTTACCCTCTCCCGGAAACCGTAGGCGGACACGAACCGACGGGGAACAACCGGCGAAGGAGACATAAAAACCACATCAGTAACGGTGCGGGCATATCAACCGACTCGCCTACGGCGCTCACGCCCCCGCCGGGCGTTTCTGCTGATGACCTTATACGCCGGGCATGGAAAATCTACCTCGGCGAGGTCACCGAAGAAGGTCTGGCTCTCATGGATGACAGCACGGCCGAAGAAACGGCAAAGAAAGCGTTCCGTATCGCAGAAATTTTTCTCACGCGAGCAGCCGCCTACAGAGGAAAGTGACGTCCCGCCGTCCTAGCCGAGGCGATTCTTGAAGTCTGCAAAGTCGAAGCGTCGCAGAGAGGTCAATGCGCCGTCCGGGGTGAGCAGAGAGATGCCCGGGTGCTTCACCCCATTGAAGTGCGTGGTTTTCACGATGGTGTAGTGAGCCATGTCATCCAGCGTGAGGATATCCCCCGCCACCAGGGCGCGAGGAAAAGCATAATCACCGAATACATCCCCGGCCAGACAGGAAACGCCGCCGATGCGGCAGGTGAAAGCCATTTCTCCGGCTTGCCCGGCTCGATAGTAGTTCTCCCCGGGCAGCTGCACCGCCGGTTGCGCGGTCGACCGGGACAAGCAGAGAGAGCCGTTTTTCTCCGTCAGAAAAATGTCCGGCCGGTATGGCATTTCCAGCACATCCGGAGTATGCGCGGTTGCGCTCACGTCCAAAATAGCGTGGTGAAATCCCATCGATTCAAAGACGTCCAGTACTCTCGCGCGCAACACCCCGGTGTGGATGCTCCACGCTTCCCCCGGTTCCAGGTAGATTTCCACCCCGTTGTAGCGCTGCCTGAGCCCGCGCAAAAATTCCACGAGTTTCTCCACTTCGTATCCCTCCTGCGTTATCCAGTGTCCGCCTCCCAAATTCAAATACCGAAGAGAAGGATCCCTCAACAAAAAACCGCAATTCTTCTCAAAGGCGTGGAAGGTGTCGATGAGATCCTGCGCTCCCTGTTCGCAGAGGGTATGGATGTGCAGCCCGGAGATGCCGCGGGGCAGCGTCTCCGGCAATGAGGCGATGTCAATCCCCAACCTCGACCCCGGACGACAGGGATCGTAGAGAGGGGTTTTGCCGGTGGAAAACGCAGGGTTCACTCTCAGCCCGAATTGCATTTCCCCGCTCTGCGCGCGAGGAGATGCCATGCAGAATGCCGCAAAACGCTCCCACTGCCCGAGGCTGTTGAAATCAAGATGATGCGCTATCTTGACCAACTCAGCGAGGTCCTCTGCCTCGTACGCCGGGGAGTAAACCGCCAGGCGCCCGCCCATTTCCTGCGCCCCGAGAAGAGCCTCGTACAACCCGGAAGCGCAACAACCCGCCGCATAGGGTCTCAATACCGAGAGGCACCCCGTGGTCGCAAAGGCTTTGAGCGCCAGCAAAACGTGCACATCGCCCTCGCGAGCCACCCGCCGCAGCAGCTCCGCATTCCGCTGCAGAGCCGCGTGCGAAATGATGAATTCGGCCATAGGAGATCCGAAAAGCGACCCCAATCAGGCCGCGGGAGCAGGTGTCGCCTCCGGTTGCGGAGCAGGTTCCTTTTCCTCCTCCCTGGCGTCGCGCACCAGCTTATCATGCACCGTCTTGATGGATTGCTCCAACTCCCGCAGATAACGAACGGTCTGAAGCTGCACGCCAACAGGCGGCCCCATGCGGCGCAAGGCATCGGCTCGCTTCGCAGCTTCCACCCAGGCGGCGAGCGCTTTCTTGGGATTGCCGACGCTGTTCTCCAGGTTGCCGAGAGCCGAGAGCAATCGCACGTACTGCAACGCGATGTCGGGCGTCAGATTGTTCATGCGCGTGGCGAGAGCCTGCCCCTGTGAGTAGGTGTCGCGCGCTATCTCCGGATCATCGGCGAAGAACTGCGCATCCCCCAGGCAACGATACGAGCTCAGCACATCTTCCGCCGCCTTAGCGAGATCTTCGGACAACCCATCTCCGACCGGCAGCGGAGCCTCGTCGGCCGGCGCCAGCTCATCGTACAGAGCCCGGTCGATCTGCAGCGCTTTCTCATAATACGGGATGGCGTCGCTCATTTTGCGCTGAACGAGGCACAGGTACCCCATGCTGTTGGCGATGGCGCTGCTCAGTCGGCGCCCGCTCACGCTCTTGCGCTGCTCCTCAGGCAAGGCTTCCCAATCTTTCTGCGCAGTTTCGTAGAACCCCCTGGCCTTCTCGTAAGCCGCGAGATCCCGGGTCGCGTCCCCCAGCAGCAGCCCCAGCCTCACGATATCCTCTTCCGACAGGGAGTTCCTGTTTGCCTTCTCCTCATTGTAGTAGGCTTCAATCTTGTTGCGCATGTCACGAACGGTCTCAATCCAGATGGGCTGATCAGCCTGCCGTCGCACTTCGTCAGCCACTGAGAAAAGGAGGTAGCGGAAAAGATCCTTTTGCTGCGCAGATGCCGCCGCCGGCTTCTCGGTCAAAACCGGCTCAGGAGCCGCCGGCGCCTCTTCTTTTCCCGTGATTTTGTTGTACAGAGAAGAGACGGAATTCTCGTCGCCGCAGGAACTCAGACTCGCGGCAAGCGCCGAGGTGAAAACACAGACCCCCGCCGTACGAAGAAATTTAAAATGGGCTTGTCGTTGCATGCTCCCTATTTTAAGAATATAAACCCCGTTCGTCAAGCGCATTATTTCGCGCTTGGCATCGGGAAAAATCAATGGTAGAATGGATTGGCGTCCGGCGGGTGCGTTTCACCTGCCGCGCTTGAGTTGTGATTGATGAAACCGCGCTATGAATGATCTTACAAAACCCTTTAAGCGCTTACCCGTTGCTCTGATCGGCACAGGCTCATACGTACCTGCCCACCGATTGACGAACTCAGACCTCGAAAAGATGGTCGACACCTCCAACGAGTGGATCGTGGAGCGCACGGGAATTGAGGAGCGCCGCATCGCCGCCCCGGATGAGAAAACGAGCGACATGGCAATCGCTGCCGCCCGAAAAGCCATCGAAGCAGCGGGAATCACGCCCGAGGAAATCGATCTGCTTATCGTGGGCACGGTGACGCCCGACACCTTCACCCCTGCCACCGCATGCTACGTGCAGGCCAGTCTGGGGGCGGTGAACGCTGCGGCCTTTGATATTTCCGCCGCCTGCTCCAGCTTCCTCTTTGCGCTCAAAACGGCCGTTCAATACATCGGCTGCGGTCAGGCTAAAACCGCCCTCATCATTTCTTCGGAAAAACTCAGCCATATCGTCAACTGGGAGGATCGTTCCACCTGCGTTCTCTTCGGCGATGGCGCCGGCGCCGCCGTGTTGCGCACCGGAACAGGGAAGGAGGGAGACAGCGCAATTCTGGCGTCGGATATCGGTTCGGACGGCACATTGACGGATCTTCTGCTGGTTCCCGGAGGCGGATCGGCGATACCGACAACGGAGGAGAACATCCACGAAAAGCTCTTTACCCTGGCGATGCGGGGCAATGAGGTGTTCCGTCATGCGGTGGCGCATATGAAGGATTCGGCGCTCTCCCTGCTGCAGCGGACGGGCATTAAGCCGGAGGATATCTCCCTGGTGATTCCTCACCAGGCGAATCTGCGCATTATCAACGCCGTCACCCAACGACTGGGCATCCCCCCGGAGCGTGTGTTCGTCAATCTCCAGAAATATGGCAACACCTCCGGCGCCGCCTGCGCTATCGCGCTGGATGAGGCCGTCCGGGCCGGTCGCGTCAAGAAGGGCGATATTGTGCTGATGGTCACGTTCGGCGCGGGGCTCACATGGAGTTCCGCCGCCATCCGCCTGTAAGTGCGGATCTTTCCTTGCCCCGTTCCCGGTTCACCGGGAATCGCGTGCCTGCCATGCCTGCTCGGGCAGGAGGCGTCGCGCGGCTCGGAAGCGCAGCTTCCCGTCCGTTGCGCGGCAAAAGCGACCGAACCCCCGGATGGTCAATCCGCGCTGCTGCGTGGCAAGCGATGGGATGGAACCGAGCACTGCCTCCAGCGCGGCAGCGGCCGTGCGCCGCGTGGTGCCGGGGCCCATCAGCCTCTGCACCCGGGTGATGAGCTCGCGCTTGTTCATTCGCCTTTCTTCAGGGCGTCGCGAATCTCGCGCAGCAGGAGAATATCCTCCGTCGCGGACTCAGCCTCGGGAGTCTCCTCCTCTTCCTTCTGCTTCGCGCGAAGTGAGCACAACAGCTTGATCGCAAAGAAAATGGAGAGCGAGATAATCAGGAAGTCCACCACGGTCTGGCAGAAAGCCCCGTATCTCACCACGGCGGCGTCCTCCGTCTCGCTGATCTTCCAGGCAAGCCCCGCCAGATCCCTGGTCCCGCCGGTGAGCACCGAAACGAGAGGCATGATGATGTCCCCGACGAGGGAGGTCACAATCTTGCCGAAGGCTCCGCCGATGATGACGCCGACAGCCATATCCATGACGTTCCCCTTCAGGGCAAATGCCTTGAATTCATCGATCCATGCTGGCTTGAGTTTTTTGATATCCATGATTGTATTTTAATTATTAGTTGTTAATTATGAGACGTTTTTGAATGCCTTGACACCCCAGACTTCGCAGTGCCACGGCCCGTAATTTTCGGAAGTGAAGATGCAGACGCCCCCTGTGGGAACCTTGATGTCGTGTTCGGCGTAGAACGCGTCACAATCGCCGGTGATGACCGGCGCAAAGCGGATGATGCCGTTGGAAGAAACGCAGAGGAGGGTTTCGTTCTCCGCTATTTCGGAAGCGATCTCCCTCCACATGTTCATAAGCATCTGTGGATCAACGAGCCATCCATTCGGCGCCACAGCGCGCGCATTCCAGAGTTTGATCACTTGGGAGCCGAGGTCTTCCAGTTGCCCGGGGGAGAGCGTCGCCGGATCCTGACCCGCTTCCACGGCGGCGACGCGGCCGAGACGCAGGGCAACCTCCTGCTCGGTTTTGTTTTCATCCGGACCATAGTCGATCTCCGTCAGGCGAGAATCGCTCTGCACCACCCCCGGGGCCAGACCCAGCTCCTGCGCAGCGAGCTCAGCCGTGCGACGCGTTCGCAGCAGCGGCGCGGCGAGAATGCGCGTGGGCTTGATTCCTCCGGCGAGCAGGTAGCGGCCTATTCCCCGGGCGCGATCTTCCTCCGTGAGTGGAAGATCCGTGCGGGCCCCCACCCGGGTCGGAGTCTCCCCGGGGCGGAAGGTATTGCCGTGGCGCGCAATGATGAGCGTTCGCATAGATGGTTGGTGATGGGGGTGAATTAAGCCGGATCTTCCTCAATACGAAGGTTGTCGATAATATAGCGGCGGCGGTCGTCGGTGTTATCGCCCATGTAGAAGCGCAAGATCTCGCGGAGGTTGTGGGCGTTCTCGAGGGTGACGGCCTGCAGGCGGATATCCTCCCCGATGAAATTCTTAAACTCCTCCGGAGAAATCTCCCCAAGTCCTTTGAATCGAGTGATTTCCGGAGATTTCCCAATTTTCTTTACGGCTCGATCCCTCTCCGCCTCCGAGTAGCAATAGAGCGTCTTCTGTTTGTTGCGCACGCGGAAGAGCGGCGTCTGCAAAATAAACAAATGTCCCTCTCGTATGAGCTCCGGAAAATATTGAATGAAAAACGTCAGCATCAGCAGGCGAATGTGCATGCCATCCACATCCGCATCCGTGGCGATGATCACTTTGTTGTAGCGCAGGTCTTCGATGGATTTATCAATGTTGAGCGCGAGGTGCAGGAAGTCGAGCTCTTCGTTGCGCTTCTCCTCAAAGAGAGCGGAGCGGTTCATGCCGTAGCTGTTGGCGGGCTTGCCCCGCAGAGAAAACACAGCCTGAGTTTCGGCATCGCGGGCAGTGGTGATGGATCCGGAGGCGGAGTCCCCCTCCGTGATGAACAGCATGGTCTCCGCCGCGCGCTTGTGCCGGGAATCGTAGTGCACCCGGCAATCGCGAAGCTTCTTGGTGTGCACCCTGGCTTTCTTCGCGCGTTCCCGGGCAATCTTGCCGGTCACTCCCGCCACCTCCTTGCGCGTCTTTTCGTTTTCCTTGATTTTGTCCTCAATAGCGGCGGCGATGTCCGGGTGGCGGTGCAGATAGTTGTCCAGCTCTCTGGCCAGAAAGTTGCCCACGAAGGTCCGGATGGTTTCTTTGCCGGGTCCCATCGTGTTGCTGCCCAACTTGGTCTTTGTCTGCGATTCGAACACCGGCTCGATGACCTTCACGCTGATCGCCGCCTCGATGCAGGAGCGTATGTCCGCCGCCTCATAGTTCTTTTTGTAGAATGCCTGCAGAGTCCTGGCAATCGCCTCTTTCAGGGCGTTCTGGTGGGTGCCCCCCATGGTGGTGTGCTGCCCGTTGACGAAGGAATGATACGACTCGCCGTATGAATCCCCGTGCGTGATGACCACCTCGATGTCGTTCCCCACCAGATGAATCGGCTCGTAGAGCGGCTCCGCGCTCATCTCCTCCCGCAGCAGGTCAAGCAGCCCGTTCCGGGAGGAAAAGCTCTGGCCGTTGAGCACCATGGTAAGCCCGGTGTTCAGGTAGCAGTAGTAGCGGCACATGCGCTGCACAAACTCCAGATTGTACGCCGAATCTTCCGGAAAGATGCTGCGGTCAAAGCGGAAGCAGACTCGCGTGCCGTCCGGTTCTTTGGTCCGGGTCGTGGAGTCGCTCCCCTTCTTCTTGAGCCCCTCGCAGAAGGAGATGCTGCGCGTTTTCCCCTCGCGATAAGCCTGCACGGTGAATTCCGAGGAGAGGGCATTCACCGCTTTGATGCCCACGCCGTTGAGCCCCACGGACTTCTTGAACGCCTCCCCGTCGTACTTGCCGCCGGTGTTGATCTGCGCCGCGCATTCGTACAATTTGCCGAGCGGAATGCCGCGACCATAGTCCCGCACCTCGCAGGCGCCGTCCTCCTCCACCCGAATGACAATTTTTTTCCCGAACCCCATCACAAACTCATCGATGGAGTTGTCAATCACCTCCTTGAGCAGCACGTACAGCCCGTGATCCGCGGCCGATCCATCCCCCAGGCTGCCGATGTACATACCCGGGCGCAGCCGAATGTGCTCCCGCCAGTCCAGGGTCTTGATGTCCTCCTCCGTGTAGTTGCTTTCCATAAGCCAGCTCCCCGCCATTGTACCACGCCTGCCGCAAAAAGCAAGAACCAACACGGGCGCATCGCCCCAACAGACCCCCCGGGCAACGACATAAAACTTGCGACGCAGGAGATTTTGGGCTATACTCACACCCGCATTTGCATGGCCGAAAGCAGCTCCATAACGCCTATGATGGATCAGTATCTGCGCATGAAGCAGCGACTGCCGGAGGACGTCTGGCTCTTTTTCCGCCTCGGGGATTTTTACGAGATGTTTTTTGATGACGCCCTGGCCTGTTCTCAGGCGCTCGGGCTCACCCTGACCAAGCGGCAGAGCATCCCGATGTGCGGCGTGCCGTACCATGCCGCCGAGGGCTACATCAGCAAAATCGTGAAGATGGGCAAACGCGTGGCCATCGCGGAGCAGATGACCGTCCCGACGCCGGGCCGCCTCGTGGAGCGCGAGATCACCCGCATCATCTCGGCCGGCACGCTGGCGGACATGAATCTGCTCAATGAGGCGGAGCACAACTACATTGCCGCCTGCTACCGCGAGAAGAAAACCTGGGGCCTGGCATGCGTGGATCATAGCACCGGCGACTTCTGCGTCGCGGATTTCGAAAACGGCGAGGATATGGCTGAAGAGCTGCAGCGCCTCCGCCCCGCAGAATTGCTCGTGAGCGACGAACAGGCGGATGAGTTCCGCTCTCTGCCGGTGACGCAGAAGTACGATGATTACGCCTTCCTGCCCGCCCTTGCCCGCAGCAGTCTGGAAACCCATTTCCGCGTGCATTCGCTGGAAGGCTTCGGCTGCGCGCATCTCACCGCCGCGCTCTGTTCTGCCGCCGCCATCCTCCATTACCTCAAGAATCAGCTGAAACGCAGCACAGACCACCTGTGCCGCCTCTCCCTTCTGCCCACCGGGCGTATCGTCTTCATCGACGCCGCCAGCCGGCGCAATCTGGACCTCGTGGAGCACCGCAACGGAATAAAAAACACCCTGCTGGGCGTGCTGGACAACACCTGCACCCCGATGGGCGCAAGATTGCTGCGCGAGTGGGTCCTGCATCCCACGTGCGACCTCGCCGAGCTGCGGCGGCGCCAGGACATCATCGCCGCGCTGCTGGCAGATGCGTTTTTGATGCGCGAGCTGGGGGAGCAGCTCAGAGGCGTGCGCGATGTGGAGCGTCTCTCGTCGCGCCTCTCGCAGGGGGCGGGCAACGCGCGGGACCTGCTGGGGCTCTCCGTCTCCCTGCAGCGTCTGCCGAAGGTGGCGGAGCACGCAGCCGCCCTGGGGCGGAAGGAGGAGAAACTGGCCGCGCTCGCGGAAAAAATCGGCGACTTTTCGGAATTGACGGGCCTGCTCGCCCGGGCCCTGGTGGATGAGCCGCCGATCACCATCAAGGAGGGAGGAATGATCCGCGAGGGCTACGACGCCCAGTTGGACGAGTTGCGGGAGGCTTCGCGCCACGGCAAGGTGTGGCTCACGGAGATGGAAGCCCGCGAGCGACGCGCCACGGGAATTGAATCGCTGAAGATCCGCTTCAACAACGTGTTCGGCTACTACATCGAGGTGACCAGAGCCCATTACTCCAAGGTGCCGGAGCATTACCGCCGCAAGCAGACCCTCGCCAACGCCGAACGCTATGTGACCGACGAGCTCAAGAAGATGGAGAGCACGATCCTCGGCGCCGATGAACGCGCGCACCAGTTGGAATACGAAATTTTCGGACGCCTGAGGGAAAAAGTGGGCGGGAAGTTGGAGCAGATCCAGCGCAGTTCCGCCGCCCTGGCGGAGCTGGATGCCCTGCTCGGGCTGGCAGAAACCGCCCGCCGCTATCGCTATTGCCGCCCCGTGCTGGATGATTCCCGCGATCTGCATATCGTCAACGGCCGCCACCCCGTCATCGAGCGCGTGCAGCAGGAAGGCTCCTTCGTGCCGAACGACACGGAGATGAGCGAGGACCGGAACAGGATCATCCTGCTCACCGGGCCGAATATGGCCGGCAAATCCACCTACATCCGCCAGGTCGCGCTCATCGTGCTCATGGCCCAGATCGGCAGCTACGTGCCCGCGGAAGAGGCCCGCATCGGCGTGGTGGATCGTATCTTCTGCCGCGTGGGCGCCAGTGATGACCTGGCCAGCGGGCGTTCCACCTTCATGGTCGAGATGAGCGAAACAGCCCTCATCCTCAACAACGCCGGGGAGCATTCCCTCGTCGTGCTCGATGAGATCGGCCGCGGAACTGCCACCTACGATGGCCTCTCCATCGCCTGGGCCGTGGCGGAGCACCTGCACGACGTCATCGGCGCGCGCACCCTCTTCGCCACCCATTACCACGAAATGGTGGATCTCCAGAACACCCGCCCCGCCATCGGCAACTGGCATGTGGAGGTGCGCGAGTGGCGGGATGAAATCGTCTTCCTGCGCAGAGTCCTGCCCGGACCGGCGGATAAATCTTACGGCATCCAGGTCGCGCGCCTCGCCGGCCTCCCCGTCAGCATCATTGAACGCGCCAAACGCATCCTCACCCACCTCGAAATGAGCGCCGGCATGCGCGAACCGGAACCAGAATCCCTCGCCGAAAAATCCCCCTCCTCCCAGGCGAAAAAACGCCCGCAACGCCGCAGAGAATTTTCCGCCGACAGCCTCCCCACTCCCCATCCCCCGGGCGATATGACCCAGCTCGACCTCTTCGCCGGCCTGGACCCCGGGTTGTAACTCCCACGCCCGCGCTCCTCGCCGTTTCTTCGCTTTTTTTGAATAATTTATTGACTTTAGTTTACAAAAGAATATAATTCGTTCAAATGAGTCAGGAAATGATTTGTCGCAGAGAGGCAAAGCGACGAAAGATGAACGAAGTGTCGCATGGAACGCTCTACTACCGCGAAGCGACGGGAAAGCTTACGCGGGTGCTCCCCGGGCTGTTTGTATCAGCCGGCGTAGCGCTGACGCAGGAAGCGCTCATGCAAATGATCACCTTGCGGCAACCCCGGGCGGTCATGAATTTAATCTCGGCTTTGTCTTCCCATGGCATGACCACGGAGATACCCGCGTACCTGTCCGTAGCGCTCCCCAGGGGCGTCCATATGCCGAAGGTTCTCGTGAGTTCCGTTAAAACATGGCGCTGCAAGGCGGATTATCTGAAAATCGGGTGCGTCAGAAAGCAGGGAGAGTGGGGCAGCTATCGCGTCACCTCTCCGGAGCGCACCCTCGTGGATTGTTTCCGTTACCGCAATAAATTGGGCATAGACATCTTCCTGGAAGCCCTGACCCTGGGTCTCCGCAAGAATCTCTTGAACCTCCCCAACCTGGCTGAGCTTTCCCGCCTTTTCCATGTCGATAAGTTGATCACTCCCTACATCGCCACTGCCTTGTATGAACACTCAACATCAGCTTAATGCACTGGCTCGAGCGCGAAAGGTGCCCTACAACCAACTCCTGACCCATTACGTCATGGAGAGATTTCTGTACAGGTTGTCACGCTCAGCTTACGCTTCCACGGTTTATACTGCAATTTATGCTGCAATTTATACTGCAACGCTCTCAACCTCGCCACGAACCACAGCCCACAACGAGACTAAACAAAAGCAATTCATTGACGGTGATAAAGTTGCTGAACAGGACTCCGGAGCGCTCAACCCACGCTCCCGAGGTTTATACTGCAATTTATGCTGCAATTTATACTGCAACGCTCTCAACCTCGCCACGAACCACAGCCCACAACGAGA
>CANRKR010000037.1 GCA_947631275.1 uncultured Akkermansia sp. | reverse complement strand
CCCTGGGCCATGTTGATGCCGTGGTTGATGCAATGGCTGTAGGCGATGATGAGAGCGGGGCCGTCGTACTCCTCAGCCTCCAAGAGGGTCTTGAGGGCATGCTCATCGTTGGCGCCCATGGAGATGGAGGCGACATAGATGTTGCCGTAGGTCATTGCCATATAGCCGATATCCTTCTTGACCTGATCCTTGCCTCGCGTGGCAAATTTCGCAACAGCCGCGCGCGGGGTGGACTTGGAGCATTGACCGCCCGTGTTGGAGTACACTTCGGTGTCCAGCACGAGCACCTTCACATTGCGCCCGGAGGCGAGAATGTGATCCAAACCGCCATAGCCGATGTCGTAGGCCCAGCCGTCGCCGCCGATGATCCAGACGGATTTGCGGACGAGGTAGTTGGCCTGCGCCTTAAGCGCGGCAAGTTCGGGATCACTGCCGCAGGCGGTCTTGATTTGCTCCACCGTGGCACGCGCCCTGGCGATGTCCGCTTCGCTCTTCTGCGGGTTGTCCAGTAGCTCCTGCACGAGGGACTCACCGACTTTCGGCGCCGCGGCGTGCAGTAGCTCAAGGGCGTACTGTTGCTTCTTATCCAACGACACGCGGAAGCCGAGACCGAACTGGGCGTTATCCTCAAACAGGCTATTGCACCAGGCGGGGCCGCGCCCCTCTGCATCATGGCTCCACGGGGTGGTGGGCAGGTTGCCGCCGTAGATGGAGGAGCATCCCGTGGCGTTGGCCACCACGAGGCGGTTGCCGAAGAGCTGTGAGAGCACCTTGATATATGGGGTCTCGCCGCAGCCGGCGCAGGCGCCCGAGAACTCGAAAAGAGGACGCAGAAATTGCGCGTCCTTCACCTTGTCGCGTCCTACGATGGTGCGATCCGGATCCGGGAGGGCGTTGAAGAACTTCCAATTTTCCGCCTCCGGCTTGAGCGCCACAGAGGCGGGAGTCATTACCACGGAACCGGTGGGGCACACGTGCGTGCAAAGGGTGCAGCCTGTGCAATCGGATGCGGAAACCTGGATGATGAACTTCTTGCCTTGCCAATCCTTGTGCATTTTCTTGGCATCGGCGCTCTTGAAAGTCTCCGGCGCTCCCTCGAGGTTGGCGGGGTCGGTGATCTGGGCGCGGATGCAGGCGTGCGGACATACCATGGTGCACTTGCCGCACTGGATACACGTTTCGGGATTCCATACGGGAATTTCCAACGCCAGGTCGCGCTTCTCGTACTGCGTGGTTCCGGAAGGGAAGGTGCCGTCGCAAGGCATCTCGGAGACTTTCACGTCGTCGCCGTCACCTGTAACGATTTTGCCAAGGACGTCACGAACAAAAGCCGGGGGATTGCCCTGCAGAGGCTCAGGGATGTCGTGTCCGGTGATGGTCGACCCCAGCGGCACCTCATGCAGGTTTTCAAGGGTGGCATCCACGGCGGCGATGTTTTTCGCCACAACTTCCTCGCCCTTCTTGCCGTAGGTTTTCTTGATAGCTTCCTTGATGTATCCGATAGCGGCATCGGCAGGAATCACGCCGGAGAGCTTGAAGAAGCAGGTCTGCATGATCATGTTGATGCGTCCGCCCATGCCTGTTGCCTTTGCCACTTTGAAAGCATCGATGCAGTACATCTTGATTCCTTTGTCGAGGATCTGCTGCTGCATGCGAGCAGGGAGAGAATCCCACACTTTCTCCGGCTCCACCGCAGTGTTCATGAGGAAGGTGGCGCCCTGAGCAGCATTCTTCAAGAAATCAAAGGTGTTCAACAGGCTCGGCTGGTGCAACGCAATGAAGTTGGCGCTGGTGATGAGGTAAGTACTGTGGATCGGCGTGGTTCCGAAGCGAAGGTGGGACACCGTAGAGGAGCCGCTCTTCTTGGAGTCGTACACGAAGTAGCCTTGCACGTAGAGATCCGTATGCTTGCCGATAATCTTGATGGCATCCTTGTTCGCGCCCACGGTGCCATCAGAGCCCAGCCCGTAGAACATACAACGCGTGACAGTATCGCTCTCCGTGGAGAAACTCGGATCATACGCGATGGATTTACCGGTCACGTCATCTTCTACGCCAACAGCAAAACCGGTCATAGGCTCATCCTTTGCCAGCTCATCGTACACTCCCTTGGCCATAGCCGGGGTGAATTCCTTGGAGCCGAGGCCGTAGCGCCCGCCTACCACCTTGGGCATGGCAAAGGGCAATTTACCGCGGACGGAGGCATCTGCCAACGCCTGTACCACGTCCTGCAACAGGGGTTCACCCTGACTGCCGGGTTCCTTGGTGCGGTCCAGCACGGCAATCTTCTTCACACTCTTCGGCAGCGCAGCGACGAAGTCCTCCGCCGGGAACGGACGATACAGACGCACTTTCAGCACGCCCACATCATCCTTGAGCGCCTGCACCGTCTCCCAGCAGGCTTCCGCACCGGACCCCATGATGACGATGACGCGCGTCGCCGTCGGAGAACCCACATACTCCACGAGATCGTAGCAGCGCCCGGTGAGCTCGCCAAATTTCTTCATGGCTTTCTTCACGATGCCGGGCACGGCGTTGTAATACTTATTGACGGTTTCACGACCCTGGAAATATACGTCGGGGTTCTGGGCAGTGCCGCGCACAACGGGAGCATCCGGAGTGAGTCCGCGCGCGTGGAATTCGTCCACGAGCTTCTGGTCAATCATGGCGCGCAGGGTCTCATCCGTGATGTCGGCAATCTTGCCCACTTCATGCGAGGTCCGGAATCCATCAAAGAAGTTGATGAACGGCACGCGGCTTTCCAGCGTGGCGGCATGCGCGATGGCGGCCATGTCCGGCGCCTCCTGCGTGTTTGCTCCGCAGAGCATCGCAAAACCTGTTGCGCGGCAGGCCATCACATCGCTATGGTCACCGAAAATGGAAAGACCTTGTGCGGCAAGAGCTCGAGCGGCTATGTGGAAAACACACGGCGTCAACTCGCCGGCAATCTTGAACATATTGGGAATCATCAACAGCAGACCTTGCGACGCCGTAAAGGTGGTGGCGAGAGAACCTGTCTGCAGCGCGCCATGCACGGCGCCGGCCGCTCCGGCTTCACTTTCCATCTCCACGATACTGGGAACTGTGCCCCAAAGGTTCTTGCGATCCACAGCCGTCCACGTCTCCGCCGATTCCCCCATGGGCGAGGATGGAGTAATGGGATAAATGGCTGCCACTTCCGAACAACGATAGGCGACAGATGCCACAGCTTCATTAGCATCGATAGTGCTATAGGTAGTGCTCATAATGTGAATAAGGATGCTGCGCAACAGCGGAGAAAGGAAAAACTCCGCCACTGCGCACTTATGCTCTGCCGTGGAATTTACACCTGCAAACAGGTGAAATCAAGCAGAAACTTGAGCGGGAGGTACAGTCGCATCAGAAAAAGCAAATTCGCGGTCTCCCAATGCTCTTGATCTCATTCATCGACAACTAAAAGCCTCGTAATCTACGCCTCCCGAAACGTTTCGTCCCCGTCCTCGCTTCTCATGCCGGAAAGAACGATGAAAAAGGACTTGCGTCAGCACGAAAATATGGTAGGATGCAGAGGTATTCAAGCCTATCTATCATGAGTAAATTGCAAGGAACCAAGACAGCGGCTAACCTCGCTACAGCCTTTGCCGGCGAGTCCCAGGCCCACACCAAGTACCTCTATTATGCCTCCAAGGCAAAAAAAGACGGCTATGTGCAGATCGCTCAACTTTTTGAAGAAACTGCGCACAACGAAAAGGAGCACGCCAAGATTTGGTTCAAGCTTCTGCACGATGGGATTCCCTCTACCGTGGAGAACCTGAAGGACGCGGCCAGTGGCGAGAATTACGAATGGACCGACATGTACAAAACCTTTGCTGCCGAAGCGCGGGAAGAAGGATTTGACGATATCGCCGCTCTTTTCGACGGCGTCGGAGCCATCGAGAAAGCCCACGAGGAGCGCTATCGCAAACTTCTGGAGAACATCGAGGGTGATCTCGTCTTCAGCCGCGATGGAGACTGCATCTGGCAGTGCATCAACTGCGGGCATATCGTCGTTGGCAAGAAGGCACCGGAGGTGTGCCCGGTGTGCGCCCACTCTCAGGCGTACTTCCAACAGCTGCCCCAGAATTACTAAAGCAGGGAGTTTTCCCTTTTTCCGCAAAGCAAGGCAGGGAGGATGTCCCCGCCTTGTTTTTTCTTTGTTTGTCTACTGAGTCTGTACGAAATCTCAAATCATCCGACCTCGAACGGGACACCATGTGAAAGCGAGGCAGTCAGGTCGCCAGATGACTCATCACAGCAAGTCAACGCAAGTCAGTGCTTTTTTTCCAGCCGGGTTTGTGGCGGCAAGTGAGTTCCTGCACAACCTGCTCAATACGGAGATGTTTGGAAGAAAGCAGGACAATGAGGTGGTAGAACATGTCGGACGCCTCGTAGATGAGTCGTTCATCTTCCCCACCAACAGCTTCAATTACGGTTTCAAGAGCTTCTTCTCCAACCTTCTGCGCCATGCGTTTGACGCCGTCTCGGAAAAGTGATGTCGTGTAGGAGCCTTCCGGCATCTCCTCGCGGCGTTTGTCGATAAAATCCTGCAATTCGCCAAGGAAGGACAACGAGTCCGGTTCATTGCTCTGCCCCCAGCAGGTGTCTGATCCGGTGTGGCAGACCGGACCGTCCGGATGCGCCAGAATCAACAGAGCATCCGCATCACAATCCACCAACACCTCCACGAGGTGCAACAGGTTGCCGCTGGTTTCTCCCTTGGTCCAGAGACATTGCCGGGAGCGACTGAAGAAAGTCACGAGTTTGGTTTCGAGAGTCTTTTCATAGGCCTCGCGGTTCATGTACCCGAGCATGAGTACGCGCCGAGTATCGGCATCCTGCACGATGACAGGGACGAGACCATTGCCTTTGTCAAAATCGATGGTGTTGTTCATGGGAGGGAAGGAGGAATTCGGATGGGAATGCCCTGCTGTTGCAGGAAAAGTTTGAGTTCGGAAAGGGCGATATCGCCGTAGTGGAAAACGCCGGCGGCCAGCGCGGCATCTGCATGACCGACGGAAAAGGCGTCTGCGAAATCCTGCATGCAGCCCGCGCCACCACTGGCAATCACCGGGATGGGCAACGAATCTGCCAGTCGAGCCAGGGCGTCATTGGCAAAGCCCTTGCGCGAACCGTCGTGATTCATCGAGGTGAAGAGTATCTCTCCCGCGCCGCGATCGGCTGCCTCTGCTGCCCATGCAAAGAGATCGCGTTCCACTGGGATGCGTCCGCCGTTCGCATAGCACTGCCATTCTCCGTTTTCTTCGCAGTGCGCATCAATTGCTACCACACAGACCTGACTGCCAAAGTGTCCAGCTATGGAGTCGATGATACCCGGTTTTCGCAAAGCAGCGGAATTCACGCTTACCTTGTCTGCTCCGGCATCCAGCAAGCGGGCTACATCCTCCACGCCGGACACGCCTCCACCAACAGTGAAAGGAATCGAAATTTCGGCTGCAATGCGGGCGACAAGTTCGGTGAATGTGCGACGTCCCTCATGGCTGGCAGTGATATCGAGGAACACGAGTTCATCCGCCCCCTGTGCGCTGTAGGATTTGCCGAGTTCCACGGGGTCACCCGCCTCGCGGAGATTCACGAAGCAGGTACCCTTTACGGTACGACCGTCCTTCACATCGAGGCAGGGGATGATGCGCTTGGCTAACATTCGTTGGGAGATTGGACTGAGAGTTGTTGCATGAGAGCCGACAGGTCGAGGCGCCCTTCGTAAAACGCCTTACCGAAGACCACGGCAGGAATGCCAGCGGCTTGAAGCTTCAGGATGTCCTGCGCACAGCCCACGCCGCCGCTCGCAATGAGATGACAGCCGGGGAATTGCCTCATGAGATTGCGGTAGAGGGCAATATTCGGTCCACTGAGCATGCCGTCCCTGGAGATATCTGTGCAGAGTACACGGGAGACGCCCCGCTCAACAAAGCGAGCAATGAAATCGGTGAGGCTCACCCCACTCTCCTGCAGCCAGCCGTGGGTGCGGATGCGACCGTCGCGCACGTCCGCCCCCAGGATGAAGCGATCCGCACCATAAGAGCTGAGCCAGGCATCAACAAGATTCGGTTGCGTGGCAGCCACGCTTCCGATGGTGACCATAGAGGCGCCGCTGGAGAAGACCGAGAGCAGATCTTGCTCGCTTTTGATGCCACCGCCAAAATCTACCGCGAGCCGCGTACACGAGCAGATCTTCTCCAACACCGACAAGTTCACGCAATGCCTTGCCCTTGCGCCGTCGAGATCCACAACGTGCAACCGCTGCAACCCCAACTGCTCGAAGCGCCGTGCGACATCGACGGGATCATGGGAATACGTGATGCAGGCATCATAATTTCCCTCCGTAAGCCGCACACAGCGACCACCGATGATGTCGATAGCGGGAATGATTTCAATCATGAGAGGCTCAGGAAGTTGGAGAGAATACGCTCACCGAGTGCGCCACTCTTTTCCGGGTGAAACTGCACGGCATAAAAATTATCTTTGTGCAGAGCAGAGCAGAAGGAGATGCCGCCGTATTCCGTGGTTGCGGCGGCAAGTGGAGAATCCGGGGGCACGCAGCAGAAGCTATGGATGAAGTACATGAACGATCCTTCGGGAATGCCGTTGAAGATAGGGGAACGAAGAGAACAAACGGTATTCCATCCGATATGGGGGATCTTCTGCGGCACGGAGGGCCAGAGGGAAGAAAACCGTCGCACTTTGACGCCAGGGAAAAGGCCAAGACATGTTGTGTCTCCTTCCTCGGAGTACTCACAGAAAAGCTGCTGCCCGATGCAGATGCCGAGAACCGGTTGTGTGAGTGAACGCACGAGATCCGTCAACCCCTTTTCCCTCAGAGAGGTCATCGTGTGACCCGCTTCCCCTTGTCCCGGCAGCACCACGCGATCTGCAGCCTCTATCTCCGCAGGGTTATCGGTGAGCAGAGGATTTGCCCCCACGCGACGCAGCGCATTCACCACCGAACGGATATTGCCCGCATTGTAGTTGATGACCGCTATGTTCATGGGATGAGAAGGAATGAGAAAAAAATCAGAGAGATCCCTTGCTGGACGGCAACACGAGGTGACGCACATCTCGCTGCACTGCCATACGCAGAGCGCGTGCAAAGGCTTTGAAGACAGACTCGATGCGATGGTGATCGTTATCCCCACTCGCCTGAACGCTCAAGTTCATGAGAGCCGCGTCGCTCAGACTTTTGAAAAAGTGGAAAAACATCTCGGATGGAATGCCGCCGACCATGTCGTGCCGAAACTCCACGTCCCACTGCAACCAAGGACGTCCTCCGAAGTCCAATGCCACACGACACAAGCAATCATCCATCGGCAAACAATATCCGTAGCGAGCAATGCCGATTTTTTCGCCCAACGCACGCCGCAGGCATTCCCCGAGCGCCAGGGCTGTGTCCTCCATCGTGTGATGTTCATCCACCTGCGTGTCGCCATCAGCGCGGATGGTGAGGGAAATTCCGCCATGATGCAGAAGCTGCTCAAGCATGTGATCAAGGAAGGGAAGACCGGTGCTGACACGGCCCTTGCCCGGACGATCCAAATCCAACTGCACGAGCACATCCGTCTCTTTTGTGCGGCGGTGCACCTCCGTTGTGCGCTCCCCTGCGATGATCACCTCCGCCACCTTGTCCCAGCCGAATTCCGGACTGATACCCAAAAAGCGGCAGCCCAAATTTTCTGCGAGCTGCCCATCTGTTTCCCGGTCGCCGATGACATACGAGCTTCCCAGATCGCAACTGCCATCCATGTACTGCGTGAGCATGCCGGTACCAGGCTTTCGCGTCGGCGCGTTGTCTTCCGGAAAATGGCGATCGATGTGGACGGCGTCGAACTCGATCCCTTCGCCGCGCAGGGTGTCGAGAATAAGATTTTGCACCGGCCAGAAATCCTCCTCGGGGAAAGCCGCTGTGCCGAGACCATCCTGATTTGTGACCATCACAAGACGGTAGTCCGTGCGCTCGCGAATGAGCGAGAGCGCATGGAAAACTCCCGGCATGAAGGCAAGCTTATCCAAACGATCCAGCTGCTCATCCGCAGGCTCGCGCACGAGGGTGCCGTCTCGATCAATGAAAAGAATCTTTTTCATGAGTCGGTGGAGGAAAAAGGGGAGGATTGATCCAAATCATGCAGAGCAGCGAGCAGCTCGTCATTTTCATGCGGGCTGCCTACGGTGATGCGGAGACACCCGGTGCAGAGCGCAACGCGGCTGCGATTACGCACAACGATGCCACGCTGCACAAGAGCGTCATAAATTCCCTGGGCATCGCTCACTCGCACCAGCAAAAAGTTTGCATCGCTCGGGAATACACGCTGACAGAGATGCAACGACTCCAACTCTGCTGTTAACCGCTCTCGCTGCTCCAAAATACTCTGCACTTGAGCGTCCATTTTGTCCCGTTGAGTCAGGAGATCGAGCGCGTAGCGCTGCGTAAGCGCATTGACATTGTACGGGTACTTCACGCGATTGAAGAAAGTGATGATATGCGGATGCGCCAACGCCATGCCGAGACGAATCCCCGCGCTCGCCCACGCTTTGGAGAAGGTGCGGAGAAGGATGAGTCGTGGATGCTCTTCCAGTCGCGGCAGCAGACTCTTCCCCGGCGCAAAGTCGATGTACGCTTCATCAACCACGACGATGCCGGGAAAGCGCATGAGAACCTTCTCGATCTCTCCGGCATCAAGCATGTTGCCCGTTGGGTTGTTCGGACTGCAAAGGAACACCACTCGCGTGCAGGCATCCGCCGCTGCAAGCAACTTTTCCGCATCAAACGAAAAATCTGCTTTGTCCAACGGCACGCTGCGGTACTCCACACCATTGATGTGGGCACAGACGGAATACATGCCGTAGGTCGGTTCCGGCGCGAGAATGTTGTGCTGTCCCGGCTCGCAGAAAATGCGGCAAATTAAATCTATCGCTTCATCGCTTCCGTTGCCGAGAAAAATAGAATCCACCCCGACGCGGAATTGCGTCGCCAGCTTTTGCTTCAGTTCCCGTTGCAGAGGATCCGGGTAGCGGTTGTACGGCGCGTTGCACGGGCTCTCATTGGCATCCAGAAAGATTTGCGCGCTGTGGCCGGAGTACTCATCTCTCGCACTGCTGTACGGCTCCAGAGCGCGGATGGAGGGGCGCACGAGCGCAGACAATTCGTCCCGCTGTTCATTCTGCTCGGCAGAGACATCCGGCTGCATCTCATCCACATCCGCAATACGCAGGGACATAGCGTTTTTATGAGCGTCAAGCTGCTCAGCATGCGCCATGAGTTCCACACAGTGACCGATGGACTTGACGCCACGCGGCGTCAGTTCCTGAAGCGTCATTTTGCGCATGAAACTGTCCAGACATAGCGAACTGTAGGCACGGGTGCAACCGAGCGTCGGCAACGTATGATTCGTGCCGGAAGCGTAATCTCCCGCGCTCTCACAACTGTAGTTTCCCAGAAACACTGAGCCGGCATTTGTCGTACACTCTGCCACGGAACGATAATTCCTGACAGCGAGTACGAGGTGCTCCGGTGCGTAGGCGTTAATGAAGTCGATGGCTTCGCGTTCGCTCGTGAAGAGGAGCGCCATGCTGTGCGCGAGAGCTTTTTCTGCGATATCCTTGCGCGGAAGCTGCCTGAGTTGCTGCTCCACCTCGCGCACCACATGATCCAGCACACCCTTCTCCGTCGTTACGAGCACCACCTGACTGTCCGGTCCGTGCTCGGCCTGACTGAGCAAATCAGCTGCCACAAACTCCGGACGGCAGGAGGAATCTGCATACACCAGCACCTCACTGGGGCCCGCCGGCATATCAATAGCGACGCCCGATAGCCCCACAAGCTGTTTCGCCGCTACCACATACGAATTCCCCGGTCCAAAGATTTTATCCACCTTCGGCACACTCTCCGTACCGTATGCGAGTGCAGCGATAGCCTGTGCTCCGCCCACGCGGCAGATACGCGTGATGCCGCAAAGGGAGGCTGAGTACACAATAGCAGGATGCACACGACCATCCTCCCCAGGCGGCGTGCAAAGGGTGACCTCCCTGCAACCCGCCAGATACGCCGGTACACCCAGCATCAACACCGTAGAAAAGAGAGGAGCAGAACCGCCGGGGACGTACAATCCAACACGTTCGATCGGAAGAGTACGCTGCTCGCAAAAGATGCCGGGAGCCGTCTGCACTTGAATTCTTCCACTACGCTGCGCTGCATGGAAACGGAGGATGTTGTCATGTGCGCATTGTATGGCAGAGCGGAGCTCAGGAGAGACCCGCTCCAGCGCCGCCCGGATCTCTCGTTCTTCGAGTTGAATCCCCGGCAAAATACAGTGGTCGAAGCGTTTGCTGAACTCAAGCAAAGCCGCATCCCCTCGTTTTTGCACGGCTTCCAGTATTGGTTGCACCACGTCGAAGAGCGCCGCGGCATCCCGTGCGGGGCGTCGCGTGAGGGCATCGCGCTTTTCTTGCGGCGGGTTGATGATGATCTGCATGACAAGTCCAGCGGTGCAAATCATAAAATCATGCTCTCAATGGGCAGCACAAGAATTCCCTGTGCTCCTGCCTCCTTCAGACGTCCGATAATTTTCCAGAAGCATTTTTCATCCAGCACAGTGTGGATGCTGCACCAGCCCTCCTGCGCCAGAGGCATCACCGTAGGGCTCTTGATGCCGGGCAGTACGTTGAGAATCACATCCAGTGACTCCCGCGGCGCATTCATCAATACATACTTCTTGTTAGCAGCTCCCATCACTGCGCGAATACGGAAGAGCAATTCCTCCATCACGCCGCGCTTTTCCTCGCTCAATCCGCGGTGGGCAATGAGCACTGCCTCGCTACTCAACACCACATCTTCCTCCCTGAGATTATTGCTCACAAGCGTAGAACCGGAACTCACGATGTCGAAGATGGCGTCAGCCAACCCAATGCCTGTGGATATTTCCACCGAGCCGGAAATGACGTGGATATCCGCTTGCACCCCCCGTTGCTTCAGGTAGCGACGCAGAATGGTGGGGTAGGATGTTGCGATGCGTCGTCCCTGCAGGGAAGTAATGTCTTTGTACTCCATTTGTTTGGGCACCGCAATGGAGAGCCGACATGCTCCGAAGCCGAGTTTCTCCACAATTTCTGCATCAACTCCCTGCTCCTCCAGCTCGTTGAGACCCACTACGCCGATGTCAGCCGTGCCGTCCGCCACGGTTCCCGGGATGTCATCATCGCGCAGAAAAAGAATCTCCAGCGGAAAATTGCTCGCCGCCACCAGCAGCGTGCGCTTGCTCGTGCTGATCCGGATGCCCGTCTCCTCCAAAAGACGCATGGTGTCTTCATTCAGGCGTCCCTTTGATTGCACGGCGATTCTCAGTGTCTCTCCCATAGTCGTCCTGTTTGTGTTAATGTTCATGGTGATCGCAGCAGCAGCCATCTTCCCCGTCGCAGTGACATTCGTGATCCCTATCGTGATCGTGTCCACAGCAGCATCCGTGCCCCAGATGCTCTGTGTGCGCCTCAGGTGGCGCAAGGAAATCGATGAGCTCGCGCCTCGCCGCGAGTTTCACGGCCAGCTCCCCACGAGCATTGGGCAGATCACGCCTTGCCCCGGCCGCCACCAGCATCTTTGCAATCTCGAGATAACCGTAACGCGCCGCAAGATGCAGCGGCGGCTCTCCATACGGATTTCGCGTGTTCACATCCGCCCCCGCCGCCAGCAAGAGCGCGATGAGTTTTTCATCCGGCTCTACTCCCGCTTCCCGCAGCTCAGGAGAAAAATCCACCTCGTCCTGCAGCAGCAACGTCGCCGCGCGCCGCACGGATTCCGATGCCTCTCCTCTCTCGACTTCTTTCAAAAACTCCTGCACCGGCTCGTCGAAGTCATCCGGGTCCAGCTCCTTCGCCATGGCGCAAAGATCCTCCGGAAGCACCGTGGGTCGCTCCCTTTCTCGCAGCTGAATCGTATTCCACCCGTTATTCAACATCGCGCAGGCATTGTACACTCTCTTCCTTCCTTTGACCAGCTCGAATTATGGTGGACGTGGAACAAAAACTTTTAGGAGGAGAAGCGCAAAGGGAAGAGGAAAAAAAGATTATAGAGTTGACGGGGCAGGGAACAGCAAAGAAAATTTTTTATCTGGATAACCCCCAGTTTCAATTCCATGAACGAAGAATACAATCGAAAATTAAAGGCTATGGGTCTCTCATTGGATGATGCAGTTCGTCTTTCCCGAGAATTATTGGAGCGTTGCCCACGCAACAAAAAAGGGCTCAAGCTTCTGAATTACTGCCGGGATATCATATGCCACGGGAGCCGTGTGATGCAGGAAGACTGCAGATCAATATCACTGCGCCAGGCCATTGAAGTTTCTCTGAACGAGCGGCAGGAGAGACGTCCCCGCACTCTCTACGAACTGAACTACTTCCGCCGCCGCATCCTGAAAAGTCCCACTCGCATTGCCGACATGGAGCTGCGCAGCATCTCTGCCCAGCACTGCTATGATACCCTCATGCATATTTGTGCCACGCCGCGCCAATACTGCAAAGATCGCGTGTTGTTGCATTCGATTTTTGAGTGCGGTATACGGCATGGGTGGTGCAACACAAACCCGGTGGAAGCTCTGCGCAAACCCCGGTTGCAGGAGAGTGAAATGGCAGCGATGGCGTGGGAAGACATTGAGCGCCTCCTGCGCATCGCTAAACTGACGCCACATCGAGGTTGCAGACCTGCCCTTGGCATTATGTTGTGGGCCGGGGTGCGGCCGGCGGAAATGCTGCGCTTGCATTGGGAAGATATCAATTGGGAAGATGATGTCATCATGATCAGCGCCAGACATAGTAAGACCGGAGGAGCGCGTTGCATCACACTTCACCCCGTTTTACGGCGCTGGTTAAGAAAACTTTGTGATGGGCAAAATCTATCGGGTCCCATCTGCCCTTCGGGCTGGAAGAAGCTGTGGTACAATCTGCGCAGAGAAGCGGGAGTTCTGCCCTGGCAGCAGAACGTCCTGCGGCACACTTTTGCCAGCTATCACCTTAAGCATTTTCGGAATCTCTCACAACTTCAGATCGAAATGGGACATTCTACACTTGAGCTCCTGCGCACGCGCTACCTGAACATGCGAGGCATCACAAGAGAACATGCGCGCCGATTCTGGTCTCCCAGGGAATGGTGTCAATGAGACGTAGGTTCGCGTCCATACCCCCTTTTTCACGTCCTGTACATTTATCTTGCGTCGAGATTTGCACGCGGGTATAAGTGCGGTGTGAAACGGCGAATCATCATCTTCGGAGCAAGCGGACGTGCAGGAGAAGTGCTGCTCAATACGGCACGCAAAGCGGGATGGGAGACGCTTTCACCTGCACACGAGGAGTGCAATCTGCTGCATCCCGGAGCAGCGGCCGGTTACGTGCTGGCGCATACGGAAGCGGAAGCCGTGGTAAACTGCGCTGCCATGGCTTCGCCAGACGTCTGCGAATTTGATGCGTTTGGCGCCCACATGGTGAATGCGTCCAGCCCCGGGGAAATGGCGCTGGCCTGCCGCCACACCGGAGCGCGTTTTGTGCATCTCTCCACGGATTACGTGCTGGACTCCCGTCGTGCCGGTCTGAAGGATGAGACCGCTCCTTGCAAACCGTGCAATATTTATGGCATGAGCAAGCTCGAAGGCGAACGCCAAATCCTTGAAGCTCTGCCGGAATCCCTGATCCTGCGCGTTTCATGGATCTGCGGCAATCCGCATCGTCCCGGCTTCCCGGAGACTATTGTGGCGCGCGCTCTGCGCGGAGAACCTCTTTCTGCCATCGTAGATAAATTTTCCTTACCCACCCACACGCGAGACATCGCCGCTACCATCCTCGAATGCATTGATAAGCCGGAGGAGAGCGGTATCTTGCATCTCTGCTCACGCGGGGAGCCGATGAGTTGGTACGATATCGGCTCCATTGCTCTGCAATGCGCCCACGAGCTCGGGGCGCTGAACGAGCTACCCTCTGTCACGCCACAGCATCTTGCAGACGTCTCTTTTTTCCGCGCACGGCGCCCTGTCCACACCGCCATGAACAGTTCACGCCTCAATCAAATCTTCGGTCGCTCATCATCAACGGCGCATGACGCCATCCGCCGTGCCGTAAAGGATTTTCTGCAGACTCTCCGGACAGAAGAGGGCTAAGCAACATGCCTATGGGTGCGGCGAGCGAGGAGGCACCGAATGCGCCAGCCAATGTGACGCTGGGATTTAACGATGATAGCCGTCAGCACGATGATAAAACCTACCCATTGCCCCGGCATAGTGCTTTCAGCATAAACCGCCCAGCCGAGCAAGGTGGCCTCCGTTGGCTCCAGGCAGGAGATGATGCCGAATTCAAGCGCTCGGAGGCGTTTCATGGCAAAAGCCACCAATACCAGCACGCACACGCCCTGCAGGAGACCAATCGCCAGAAGCCATGGCCAGTCTTCTCCGGGATACTTCATCCATGGTTGAGGAGCCGCCAGCAACGGGCCGATGAGCACCAGGGTGCCTGCAGCGGATTGCCAGAATACACGGCTCAACATCCCCACCTCCCGCGACATAAACCGGTTAATCACCAGGTAAAACGAATAAAACAGCGCAGCGAGAACCCCGCAGAGAATGCCAAAGGCATCGTGGCGCTCGATGTCTCCGGCATCGCCCGTCGGCGAAAAACTGCACACCAACAGGATGCCCACACCAGCGCTTACAAGCAGCATCACATCCCGCCGAGGTGGTTTTTGGCGCTCAATAAATGGTTCCCAGAAGGCCGCCAGAAAAGGTCCCATCGCTGGCAGCATGGCTGCCATGGCAGCGGATGTGTTCTTCAACGCCATGAAGTAGAAGAGTACGCACAGCCCAATTGATACGCCGGAGAAAAACGCAGCAGGAGAAAAACGAATCGTCTTCTTGTGAGGGCCGATCCGATTGAAGATCAACATAATAGCAAACACGACGAACCCCACGCTGAAACGGGAGAAGGAGCTGAGCTGCGCGCAGGCGCCGGATTCACGAACCGGTACACAAAGCATCCCCATGAGCAAAGCAGCCAACAAGGCCGCTATCAAGGCGTGCGCGTGCCCGGTTCCCGTTCTCCTCATAGCGCCATCGGGTGATTAATCAGTCGCATTCCGCCGCCAGGGCATCCACACAGATAGCGGACCACGTCTCAAGACGTTCGTAAAGCGGCCCCCTCAGTTCAGCTAATGAGTGAAAACCGAGCTCGTCGAGCGCTTTTTCATTCGCCGCCACTTGTTCGTTATCCAAATCGAAGAGGTGAACAATACCCAGGTGCACGCTGCCAACCTCATTCGTGTCGTCGTTGATGATGCCATAGAGTTGCTGAGTGGTCTGACCGGAGAAGGTAACCTCCTCGCGAATCTCGCGTTCCATGCCGGCAAGATACGTGTGAGTGCTGTCGGTGAGACCATCCACCGGGTTAATGTGCCCTCCCACGCCCAGGGAAAGTTTATTGTGCAGCCGCGTTTCCCCTCCTTTTTTTGTCCTGGCATATGCCAAAAAACGCCCCCTGTGGCGGAAGATCGCGTACGCAACCATCTGCTTAAAACTCGGATCCCCCTCCGCTGCATCACGATCCATATACCGTGCTACCCCCGGCTTCAAAAACTCCGCCAGGTAGTCCTGCAAGTTCCGACGAAATCCATTGAACGCGCCCACCGCTTCAAACGCCGTCCGTGGCACCACCAACACCTGCTCTCCGTTGTACTTCGACATGCCCGGATTCTAACACACTCTCGCCCTCATTGCAAGCCGTGACCCAAACCACTCGCTGCAATGCATTGGGAAATGCGTTCGTTGTTGACGAATTATAGTTTATTGATTTTGCGCATTGCACAAAATTGTTGTAGTCAGTAAAGATGTACCCGAATGGGAGGGGACATCTTTGTCCGTATCGAGATGCGTCCTGCCATCACAGTTTTTGCATGCTCGGAGATAAGCTCGATGTCTCAAAATGCACCGAGGGTAAGGTAGAGTTATCATAGCCTCTTTCGGCGCTCCAAAACATCTATCCAGCTTCCGGTCCCCCTGATCTCTATGCTTCGAAAAGAGTCTCATATTCACGCAAGAATCTTCCGCAAAAAAGCAACCCAATTCTTGCTTATTTGCTCATTTTGAGATACATGTGGTTGATACTGCCTTTCCATTTTTGAGGCATCAAATTTCTGAAACGATCTCGGTTCTCGTTTTCAGCGACTCTTCGGTGACTTTATTTTTGAGGCATTGCGACACCGATTTCTCAAAAATCAACACTGTGGTAGGACAGAGCCAAAATCTTCACCCTTCCCAACTATTCAGTTTTGAAGTTGACTACACAGAGTCAATATGATATATTTATAAAAACCTCACAGAACAAATCTATAATGTTTTGAAGTTGACTCCACAGAGTCAATATGGTATATGCCTCACCTCCTCCCCACTCACCAACTCCAGGTTTTGAAGTTGACTCCACAGAGTCAATATGGTATAACGCGTTGCACTGCGCATGAAAATCATGCACTGTTTTGAAGTTGACTCCACAGAGTCAATATGGTATACGAAAAGGTGAGCGAATCGGATGTGGTAAGTGGTTTTGAAGTTGACTCCACAGAGTCAATATGGTATAACACTTCCTGATGGTACCAATCCAGAAATCTGGTTTTGAAGTTGACTCCACAGAGTCAATATGGTATAGGACAGACTATCACGACACTGTCTCTTGGTTGGTTTTGAAGTTGACTCCACAGAGTCAATATGGTATAATCCGATAGCCTCCATGACGCGGTAAACTTTGGTTTTGAAGTTGACTCCACAGAGTCAATATGGTATACATGGTTTGTGGTTGGTTGTTGGTTGAGTGAGGTTTTGAAGTTGACTCCACAGAGTCAATATGGTATAGGATTTTTCGAGAGTGCGCGATAAGTCGCGTTGTTTTGAAGTTGACTCCACAGAGTCAATATGGTATATCGATTGAGGTTATGGAGATAGACAAAGAAAAGTTTTGAAGTTGACTCCACAGAGTCAATATGGTATAACATCAACCCAGCACTAACAACACCCCATGATGTTTTGAAGTTGACTCCACAGAGTCAATATGGTATAACGAGGAGACGCCGTCGCTCGACGACCTCTCGTTTTGAAGTTGACTCCACAGAGTCAATATGGTATATGCGCCCGAAGTCGATGCCGACGCGCAGGTCTGTTTTGAAGTTGACTCCACAGAGTCAATATGGTATAAGGTGCGGTGAAGTTGTCGAGTAGTGTGACGCGTTTTGAAGTTGACTCCACAGAGTCAATATGGTATAGTGCAACCGCTAGCCGTCGCAAGGTACCACCCGTTTTGAAGTTGACTCCACAGAGTCAATATGGTATATATCGTTCAAACGCCGCTCAACAATGGGGGCTGTTTTGAAGTTGACTCCACAGAGTCAATATGGTATATGTTCTCTTGACTGCAAGGCGAAACTCCTCGCGTTTTGAAGTTGACTCCACAGAGTCAATATGGTATAAGCGACAAGTACAAATCCTCCGTTATGGTCTAGTTTTGAAGTTGACTCCACAGAGTCAATATGGTATAGCTTCCCAGCCGCAAGATGCACTAATCCCTCAGTTTTGAAGTTGACTCCACAGAGTCAATATGGTATACACAGTCTCCAAGCACGGCATCGACGCTGAGTGTTTTGAAGTTGACTCCACAGAGTCAATATGGTATACCGAAAGCGAAAACACCCCAAGATACACCAGCGTTTTGAAGTTGACTCCACAGAGTCAATATGGTATATTGACGCGAAAAGTGATCCTTGTCGAGGAGAGTTTTGAAGTTGACTCCACAGAGTCAATATGGTATAAGGGGCCTTTCAAGAAGCTCGTAATGAGTAGATTGGAAGGCTCCCTTGTTTCACAAATCGCTAAAAGAAGCGAAAATCAACTACCAAAAAAGGATGAATTCAGGGAAAGGTCGAGGGGAGGTAATAATCCCTTCGCCGAGAAGGACGACCTGTTGCTCCCAGACAGATCGATCCATGGGAATGAGGCGAATATCTCCCTCGGGCACCTGGAGAGCGACGCGACGCATATAGCGTATGATGCGATCGATCTCGTGATCCTCTCCTTCGAAAATGTAGAGGCTGTACTGGACACGTTTTCCTCCGAGAGCTTCAAACTCCTTGCGCAGAAGAGTCTGATGCTTCGTTTCCGGCACATCATAGGCAAGCATCACGAGCATGGAGGAGGAAAGGACGGAAGTGAGCGGGAAAATCAGTGAGAATGGCGCGGGCAAAGGACTCCACGACGAGGCGAATGATGGTTCGCAAGCGGAAGCGCCTGTCGTTGTACATCCAAAAGGATTCCATCATCTCGGCGAAGCGCCCTGCCATCAGTTTGGAATCGTGCATTTCGTCCAAGTGGCGCATCACGGTAAGCTCCACACAGCAGCGAAAAGGCTCTATAAGGTCACAAACGAGGCTGGGACGGCTGCGGCGCAAACGATGAATAATGGCAATGCCCGGTTCAATGCCATTGGCGATACACTGCCACTCGAGGGCGTGATAAAGGAAGCCATAGCCGTAATTGAGAGCCACGTTGAGGGGCGCTTGGGCACGACGGTGTTCGCGCGTGAAGAGATCCTGCGAGGCCTCCTTGAAATACATTGCCCAAAAGAAGCGAGCCCATTTAGCCTCCAGTCGCAGGATGCGGTTGTACGAATTGGCGGCAAGTTTGGGCAGCGGAGGAAGCGACGGATTCAGGGAGCGAATGAGACTATGTTGATTCTCCACCTTTGCCGAAATAAGAGCGGAGGCATACGACGTGCTTCGGGCAGGTTTGAGATTGCAAATGCGGAAGGTGACCTCCGGGTTCACATAACGCGTGCGCGGCTGCACTGAGGAGGTCTGCCATTTGCCCGTCTTCGTATCCCATCGAGCCAGTACCAACGGGCACTGCAAGGAAAGAGCTGTCAGCGCAGCCTGACTCCACTTCATCTGCGAGGACAGGCATTGCACAGAACCCAGTACCTGCAATGCGACCCGATTCTGCCCACAGCAAAGCATCCCCTCTGAAATGTGCATCTCGCCACCCTCTCCGGCTAAGATGAGGTGGTGTATCATGCGGGAGGCTGAAGATTAAGTTGCTTTGCCTTTTCTTCCGGAGAAGGCAATCTCAGCAGAGTCGCCAATTTATTCGCTGCTTTAGCTGTTTCCTTAAGTCGATCCTTTCTTTCCACGCACTTAATTTCAATGCTGAAATCACTCATAATCGCAGAAACAGCGCCCCAAGCCTCAACCTCTGGCGGGAAATCCTCTGCTTTCAGACGGAGATTCTTTTCAAGAAGTTTTTGTACCGCTTTCTTATCCTCTCTAAAGTTTAACCTGAACATCATTCCTTTTCGCAGAATCCCAACTTTCACAGCGTAAGGCGGTAGAACACCGCAAATGAGCGAGCACAGATCTTTTGCCTTCTCTTTATGAAGAAGCTCCAAAAGGAACTGAG
>CANRKR010000036.1 GCA_947631275.1 uncultured Akkermansia sp. | reverse complement strand
CCATCTACCGCGAACTTAAACGTGGTCGTGTCAAACATCTCGATTCCGAGCTTAGAGAATTCTCCACCTATTCTGCTGTGCGTTGCAAAATTAAATGCAACACGACGCAAGACACGAAACTAAGCGCAGTATTTCAATGATGGACACGCGTGAACATCAGTCGTCGATGCCGAAAAAGCCATCGATACGATTTCCCAACAACCCTAACGGTCATTGCGCGCGGCGGCAATGAGATGATATTCTGGGGAGGATATGAACACAACGATACAGCAGATCAAGGCACGGGAGATTCTCGATTCGCGGGGGAATCCCACTATTGAGACAGAAGTGACGTTGGCGGGCGGCCGGCGGGCGCGGGCATCCGTGCCCGGCGGAGCGTCCACCGGGCGGCATGAGGCGAAGGAGGTGCGGGACGGCGACCCCGCGAGGTACAGCGGGAAAGGGGCGCTGCAGGCGGTAGAGAATATCCGCACGACCATAGCCCCGGCGCTGGCGGGGATGGATGCGCTGAACCAACGCAGCATCGACCGCTGCATGCTGGAGCTGGACGGCACCGCGCAGAAAGAGCGATTGGGGGCGAATGCGATGCTGTCCGTCTCGCTGGCAGTGGCGCGGGCTGCAGCGCGCGCAGTGCGTCTGCCGCTCTACCGCTACCTTGGCGGCATCGGGATGCACCGCTTGCCCTGCCCGATGTTCAACCTGATCAACGCCGGCATGCACTCCGATGCGCCGATCGACTTTCAGGAATTCATGATTGTGCCGCGTGGAATCAGCCCCTTCAGCGAGGCACTGCGCTGCGGCAGTGAGGTATTTCATGCGCTCCGGGAAGTACTGCGCGCTAAAGGTCTCTCTACCGCCGTGGGGGATGAGGGCGGATACGCGCCCGCGCTGCGCAGCGCGCAGGAAGCGCTGGACACGCTGCTCACGGCAATATCCCGCGCAGGATACCGCCCGGGGGAGGAAGTTTTTCTCGCGCTGGATGCCGCCGCCGGCACATTTTACGAAAGCGATGGCGACCACCGCTACCACCTGCGCAAGAGCGGGGATGCCGTTCTCTCCTCTGCCGAGCTTATCGCGCTGTATGGGGACCTGGTGGAGGGCTATCCTATCTGCTCCATTGAGGACGGCTGCGCCGATGAAGACTGGGAGGGCTGGCTGCAGCTCACGCGCGCCCTGGGCAAACGCTGCATGCTTGTGGGGGATGATCTTTTCGTGACGAATCCGCTCTTCCTGCGGCGCGGCATTGAACAAGGCATTGCCAACGCCATCCTCATCAAGCCGAATCAAATCGGCACCCTCTCCGAAACCCTCGATACCGTGCAGCTCGCCACCACCCATGGCTACACCGCCATCGTCTCCCACCGCAGCGGGGAAACCTCCGATTCCTTTATCGCCGACCTCAGCATGCTCTCTTCTTTCATCAAAGCAGGCGCCCCATCCCGGGGCGAACGCCTCGCCAAATACAACAGACTGCTGGAAATTTCGGATTTGGAATTTCGAGTTTCGAATTCCTGAATTCGGCGATTTCACGCACGAACGCGAGATCGATTATCCAGCGCGAATCCGTCGCCCACAGAGCAACAGCCCGGGACAAGCTTGAGGCAACTTCGAAAATTCAAATTTGTCATGTCCGCCCCGTTATGGTACCATGGATCCCGTGCACGTGAAATATACCGGTCTTATGATGGCGACGCTGTTGGGGATAGCGGCGGCGCAGCAGCAAGATACGCCTGTGGTGGAGACGGGAGGAGCACAGCCCGATCGTCTGGAAGACCAGCCGACGGTGGATGAGCTGCCGGCGTGGCTCATCGACATCCCGGAGGAGGAGCCGACCGGACCAATGCAGACGCCGGATGAAGGACCGCTGCAATATGTGGCGGAAGACAAGCACGTGGTATCCCAAAGCCGCATGTTTTCTGTGAGTGGCGGTGACGCCCTGCGCGTGGGATTGCTCGCCACCCGCGCGGATGAGCTGCTCGGACATTTCAATCGCATGCTCGATACGAAATCCGAGTGGAAATACGCCATTTCCATCCGGCTGCATGGAACCACAGCAGATGCAGCCAGACCGAACCCGATCCGCGCACGGCTGCGCATCATCGACGGCAAACCGAACCTGCAGATCCGCATCTACGCCGGCGGAGGCATCAACGTAGCGAAGCTGGATGCCGCCATCGTAGCCATGCTCGTCTACGAGTACGCTCTGCGCGAGGTGCAACCCAACGCTCTGCCGGATCACCTGAGCATCCCGCCCTGGCTGATCACCGGCATGCAGCAGGCTATGCTCGTGCGCTCCGGCAGAATTGATCGGCGCATCTATGAGAACCTCCTGAACAAAGGAGACATGATGTCCCCGGAACGGATCATCAACACCCCTGCCCCGCAGACGCTTGATTCCGCCTCCCGCCACCTCTATGAGGTCTCCTGCGGTGTGCTGATCACGGGTCTGCTGCACAGCAGTGACGGCGCGGAGCGTTTGCGCAATTTGCTCTCGGAGGCCGTCACACTGGAGGGAGAAGATGCGCGGGAAATCATCTCTGCTTACTTCCACGAAATGAACGGCGGCAGCGGTACTTTTGCCAAATGGTGGGCTCTGGAACTCGCTGCGCTGGCACGCCCGGACGCCATGGATGTGCTCACCCCGCCGGAATCGGAAAAACGACTGACCGAAGCCCTCCTCTTCACCGGAGTGGATGAGGAGAGCAAGCTCCCCCTCTCTCTGAGTCTCGACAAACCGGAGCAACTTGCCAAACTCCCGGATCTGCAGCGCCAACTGAGGAACTGCATGCAGCGGCTGCAGGAGCTCAACCTGCGCGCTTTCCCGGGCTACCGCGCTATCATTGCTGAATACCTGCGCGCCGCTACGGAGCTTGCCAACGGCTCCAAACCCGAGCAGATTGCAGCAATCCTCGCCCCGCTGCAGGAGCTGCGCGCGGCCTACACTCAGGCCTCCACCCGCGGGCGCGACTACCTCGACTGGTTCGAAATCACACGCCTCGGCCAATTCCGGAGCGCCGACTTTGAAGCCTACAACGATGCCCTGCACACTCTGCGCGATGAATCCGATGGCCCCGACACTCCGATCTCCCGTTACCTGCGAGATATTGAGGAACTCCACAACCTGCCCGCCGATGCCGACCTGCCGCCTTCCCTTCGCCCTGACGCAAAAACGCAGAATTGACAATTCCCGGCAGTCAGGGGTAGAATGGGGAGCGTATGAAGGAAACCTTGCAGGATATCAGAACGCGCCGCAGCTGCCGCAAATACACGGATGAGGCTGTGGAGGAAGAGCAGCTCAGGCGCGTGTTGGAGGCGGGAACGTACGCTGCCACAGGGCACGACACGCAGAGTCCGCGCATGGTGGTGGTGCAGGATGCACGGCAACTGAGTCACCTGGCCGACCTTAACGCGCAAGTATGGGGCAAGCCGGTGGATCCGTTCTATGGGGCGCCGGTGGCAGTGTTTGTGCTGGCGGACAAGCAGGCTCCCACGGGGTTGCAGGATGCCTGCCTGGTGATGGGCAATCTGATGCTGGCGGCACACGCGGAGGGGCTGGGCTCCTGCTGGATCAACAGGGCGAAAGAAATGTTTGAAATGGAGGAGGGGAAGGCGGCGCTGGCGGAGTGGGGGATTGATGCGAAACGCTACGAAGGGCTCGGCATCTGCATCCTGGGTCATGCGGCTCCCGGCGGGGAGGGTCATGCGGCTCCCCGCAAGGAAGACTACGTGCTCTACGTCTGAATTCCCTTACTGCCACTTCTTCTCTCATGAGCGACGATCTCCCGGAAAAACCGGGTTCTCTCCTTTACAGCAAACTTGCTGAGAAACCCTCCGGCGAACAGGAAGCCTCTCTGCGTCCGCCGGATTTTTCCGAATTCTGCGGTCAGGAGAAGGTGAAAGAGCGCCTCATGCTCATGGTGGCGGCGGCGAAAAAACGCGGGGATGTGCTGGACCACGTGCTGCTGAGCGGTCCGCCGGGACTTGGTAAAACGACGCTTGCCTACATCATTGCGCATGCGGTTGGGCGCAATCTTTACATTGCCTCAGGTCCACAGATCGAGAAAGCTCGGGATCTGGCTGGGCTGCTCACGCGACTGGAGGAGGGAGACGTGCTCTTTATCGACGAGATTCACCGCCTGAACCCTGCGGTGGAGGAGTATCTCTACCCGGCGATGGAGGATTTTCGACTGGATATTATGATCGATCAGGGGCCGGCGGCGAGATCGGTAAACCTCCGGCTCAAGCCCTTCACCCTCATCGGCGCTACCACACGCAGCGGCATGCTCACCGGCCCATTGCGTTCCCGCTTCGGCATCACGAACAGATTGGATTACTACTCTGCAGAGGAGCTCTGCCACATCCTGCAGAGGTCCGCCATCCTGCTGGGGGTGGAGATGCGGTCGGACGGCGCAGAAGCAATCGCGCGCCGGAGTCGCGGCACGCCCCGCGTGGCAAATGCTCTGCTGCGCTGGGTGCGGGACTACGCACAGGTGCGAGCGGATGGATGCATCACGGCACGAGTGGCAGAAGCGGCGCTGAGTATGCTGGATATTGACGCCGACGGTCTGGACGAGATGGATAAGCGCATTCTCGAGACCCTCATCTACAAATTCAATGGAGGACCGGTCGGGCTCTCCTCTCTCTCTGTGGCTCTGGGCGAGGACACCTCGACGTTGGAGGAGGTATACGAACCATTCCTTATCATGCAGGGCTATATCCGTCGCACGCAGCGAGGACGGGAAGCGCTGCCCGCGGCCTACACAAAGCTCGGAGTCGCCCCGACGGAGGGGGAACAGGGACGCCTCATGATTTGATTTCTTGCACACGAGGAACATGAAGAGATCTTTCCTGTCAGGGATTTTTGCAATGGCGCTACTGCCGTTTCTCACGCAGTGCGCCCAACAGCGCATGCAGCGACAGGCGTTGGAATCGCAGACCGTAGTACTAGACATCGGTCACTATTATGCCCCCGGTCGCGGCGGACAAGGCGCGCGCACGCCGGATGCAACGATGGGGGGCATGCTTGAGGAGTGCGAATTCTGGTACCGCTACGCCGGAGAGGTGAAAAAGGTGGTAGAGGCGGCCGGCTACCGGTGCGTCGTATGCAACCGCGGGGAGATGCCGACTGACTCCAAATTGGCGAAAGCCGCCCGGGAAATCGGCGTTGTGCATGTGAAGACGCCTATCCCGACGGCGGTCTATCGTTCCCAACATCACCCGCAACGCATGGCTGTCGGAATTTTGAGCGCGGATTACGCACTGGATCGCAAACCCGGCGCCGTCGTCTTCCTGCATCTCAACAGCGATTCGGAAACATGGAAACTCTCCAACAAAGGGGCTTTCTACTGCAACAAATGCGGCGTGAAACTCGCTACCTCCATGGCGCAGGTGATGAACCGCCGCATCTTCGACCACGGCATGCCGAACCACGGCGTACCCTGCGGCGTAGTGATTCGTACGGATGGACACCGCGGCGGCGGTGATTGGCTCAATACCTGCGATGAATCCTACGTCCCCGCCGTCATCACCGAAGTCGCTTTCGTCTCCAACCCTGAGCACGCCCGTTTCCTCAACCGCCCTGCCGATGCACGCCGCTTCGCCCGTGCTATCGGTGAAGGAATCGTGGCATTTATGCGCCGACGATAACCGCCGGGAAATGTTGCCATGCGCTCTATTCCCACCATGGAAGCAGAATCTGCCGCATATGCCGCGGGGCGCCGGGCCGTCTGCGGCATTGATGAAGCCGGACGCGGGCCGCTGGCAGGGCCTGTGGTGGTGGCAGCAGTGATTCTCCCCATGGATTATCAGATTGAGGGACTGACGGATTCCAAGCAACTCACGAAACGGCGACGCGAAAAATTATTCGATGTGCTCCTGCAGGATTCGCGCGTGCTCAAGAGCGTTGCTTCGGCGAGTGTGGAGGAAATTGACCGGCTGAACATCTTGCGCGCCACACACTTAGCCATGCGCCGCGCGGCGGAGGGGCTCCCGAAACCGGGGGCGGATTTTTGTCTCATTGACGGTCTTCCTGTCCGGGATTTTCCCCTGCCGCAGCGTGCCATCGTGGGCGGGGATGCATGCTGCCTGAGCATTGCCGCTGCCAGTGTGCTCGCTAAGGTGACCAGAGATCGCATCATGACCAGGCTGCACGAGCAATACCCCGATTACGGCTGGGACAAAAACGCCGGCTACGGCACGGCTCAACACCTTCACGCTATCCGAACGCATGGAATTACGCCACATCATCGCCGCTCGTTTGCACCTGTTGCACAGACTACGCTGCCCCTGGACATCTGATGCCACGGCGCCACCTTCCGGTTACCGGGGCGCCTATGCGGAACTCGTGGCGGCGTCGTACTTGCGCGCGCAACACTTGCGCATTCTGCGCCGCAATTTCCGCTGGGGGCGATCCGGCGAACTGGATATCGTCGCCCGCGAGGATGACACCCTTGTCATCTGCGAGGTGAAAAGCACGATTTCTCCGCAATCCGGCGCTCCTTCCCGTGCGATCAACCACTCCAAACGCCGCCGACTGCGTCTCGGTGCCTACAACTGGCTGCGTCTCCTCGGGCGCAGCGTTCCTGTGCGCTTTGACATCGTGGAGGTCTATCTCACCCCCGCACAGCGCCCGCGCGTCATATGGCGGCAAAACGTCTTCCCCCTTCGTGCACGGGAAGACCGAACGAGCCCAGATTGATTCGCCTCTAGCCCCTGCTGAGCATCGAGGTGAGTTCCTGCTGAAAATCCTGCATCTCCTGCGGGGAAGGTCTTCCTGTCAGTTGACTCCAACCGAAGCGCCCGAGCTGGTCAATCTGCCAGGCGCCACTTGCGCCGCCGGGGAATTCGGCTTTACCGGAAATCAAGGTGCCGGGCAATTGTAAATCATCGACGGTCACCCGTACTTTCCCGTTGTTCGCACCATCCTCAACATCAGATGGCACATCCGGCGCCATGTCTGGCTGCGGCGCGTCCGCTTCAGGCGCCGACTCCGATTCCATGGCAATTTCAATGCCATGATCAAGCAGCAGAAAACGCACCTCCATGTAGGTGAGATGCACACCGCACTCCTCCCGGAGCTTTTTCTGAATGCCATTCAGATCCACCCCTTGCGCCGCCCAGGCGCGCACGCACTCCAACTGCTCCTTGTCGATTTTTGCGCTCATGCAACGCATCATACCACCATCCTCACAGCCTGTCAATCCAACGCAAAGGACTATCGGAGCAAAGGCGCTTGCCCTGCTTGACACCGGGCAAACAAGCTGGTAGCATGGGGAGCATGGAGACTGTGGAAGCCCGCATAGAAATCCCCATGGGGAGCCGCAACAAGTACGAAATTGACACCCGTACAGGTCACATCAAACTGGATCGCGTGCTCTACTCTTCGGTTTATTACCCGGCTGAATACGGTTTTGTGGAAGAAACGAAATACCTGGACGGCGACCCTCTGGATATCCTCGTGTTCACCTCCTCGCCTACTTTCCCCGGCTGCTATGTGGAATGCCGCATCATCGGCGGGATGGATATGATTGACGGAGGAAAGCCGGATGTGAAAATCCTGGCGGTGAATGTGAATGATCCTCGCTACGAGCACGTACACACCCTGTCCGATCTTCCCCCTCACTACCTGCAGGAAATCCAGAACTTCTTCGGCACCTACAAAACCCTGCAAAACAAAGTCACCGAGGTCGGCGAATTTTTTGATATTGCCCGTGCTAACGCCATCCTCTGCGAATCCCGCGAACGATACGCACAGGAAGCCTCCGCTCGATGATCAGGCTTTTTCATGTCTCGCGGGGTTCTTGACATGGGCGGCGCGCGCGTGGTATGATGCGGGACATGGAAGAGCAGCAAGTCGTTACTGTTGTCGGGAGGCAGGATGCTGCGGCATCCTATGCTCTCGCGAAGTCGTTTATCAACAAGGTGTTCGCATGGATGGCGCTCACCCTGCTGGTCACGTCCGGTGTAGCGGTGTATTGCGCCGGTCATGAGGAGATGTTGGCGTGGACGATGCAACATCCCCTGTTGTTGTGCTTTGGCACGCTGGGCATCATTGTCGCCATGTCCTTCGGAGCGCGAGCGATGAGTCCCGGGGCATTGGCCGTACTGCTTATCGTCTTCAGTGTGGCGGAGGGCATGCTTTTTGGTCCGCTGCTCCTGTGCTACACGCAGCAGTCGCTTGGGGTGACCTTTGCCTGCGCCGCCGGAACCTTCGGCGCCACCTCCCTGTACGGCGCCTTCACCACCCGGAATCTTTCCGTCTGGGGGCGCACTCTGTTCATGCTGCTCATCGGACTGCTGATCTGCCTCGTGATCAATTTTTTCTGGGGCAGCGGCACATTTGATCTCGTTCTTTCCTTCTTCGGGGTGATCCTCTTCTCGGCTCTCACGGCATATGACACGCAGAAACTTCTCGCGTTGGGGGCGACTGTCGCGGATGGCGAGACGCGCGCGAAGGCTTCCGTACTCGGCGCCTTGACACTCTACCTGGATTTCATCAACATCTTCCTCTTCCTCCTGCGCCTGATGGGCGACCGCAAGTAACCCCCTTTCTCACCATGGAAACCACGGATCAAAACGCACAACAGGCGTCCAAAATCACTGCCGATATCCTTCACTCGCTCGGTTTTGAATGTGCTGTCGATATAGCCTCCACGACCCCGGAGGAAATTTCGCTCGCAATCTCCGGGCCGGATTGCCGCTTCATCATCGGCGACGGCGGCTCACGGCTTGACGACCTGCAGTACCTCGTCAACCGTCTCCTCGTCGCCTCCTGCGAGACCGCGCCCCGCGTGCGCGTGGACTGCGACGGCTACCGTGCCAAGGCCGAGGATCGCCTCATTCATTCTGCGATTGAAAAGGCCAAACGCGTGATTGCCACCGGTCACTCCATCACTCTTCCTCCAATGAACGCGTACCACCGCCGCCTTGTGCACTCCTCCCTGGCGGAAATCCCCGGCGTGCGCACCCAGTCTGAAGAGGTGGATTCGCGCTTCAAGCGCATTGTTATTTCGCCTTCTGCATGAAGTTCCTCCTCTGCTTTCTGCTCGCGGCGCTCGCATCGTGGGTTGCCTGGTCTGAGGAAGAGTCCGTTTGGAGACTTTTCTATGCCCCGGGAGGTGACTGTGAGCAAGCGCGGCAGATTGTGCATCCTCTGTTAGAGAAAGGAGCCCGGCTCGTCCTGCAGGAACTGCCGGCCAGGGCTGAAACGCGAGAAGCAATCCTGCTGCAGAGCGAAGCTATTGATGCCGGGGTGCGTTCTCTCCCCTGCCTCGTCCTGAGCGATGGGAAAGGAGCCTACGCGACCATACCTCTCGGCCAATTCTCACCGGAAAACCTGCGGGCGGCCAGAGAACTCGCCTCTGCCCCGGATCGAGACACTCTCGCTCAACAACGCCGCCTCGTTTCTCTGATTTTTTTCCACACGACCCTTGCACGCTGCTCCTCTGCTCCGGCGGGTCAGCGTCTCAGTTCCATCGCAAGCCTGGAGGAACTCGCCCAGCGCAATGACCTCCCTGCAGGGCAGCGCCAATTCATCCTGCTGCGCTGTCTTTACCCCGCCCTCGTTCAATTTTATACTGACTCCTACCGAGACCGGAGTGCACACACACCCGACACGGAGCGGCTTTTCCGGCGCATCATCGAAGTTGTCGAACTCGCCCGCGATCTTGATCCTCTCTCAAAACTCGGTCGTCTGGCTTTCGATGAGCGTGAGCGACTCCGCGCCTCGCGGCTCGAAGCCAAGCGACTGGATTGAATAAAGCCAGGCTACGTGATACACAACGGTATGATTCCCCCGGGTAAAAGCATTGGGTGGGGGAGCGCAAGGAATGAACTGACAAGGAAATGACACGACCCCGCTTACCCGAAAATCCTTCTTACCAATCGTCACACGTACTCCAAAATTCCGTTCCTCTACCGCCCTGGAAACCCGCGCGGCAGAGGGGGAATTCCGTGCCTTGTACCTGCTGGCGCGTTTGCCATGGCGTGGCTCCTCCCCGCGCTTGCCAAAGGGAAACCCTTGTGGTAGGAGCATTGGATGCTTAATAATCATACAATCCAACATCACACTGAACTGCTCGGGCAACTTGCCGTCAGTTCATTAGACATCATGCGGCTCTTTGTTGAATTCGCCGAAGAAGCTGCTGTCACACATGCCGATAAAGATAGTATCATCAACGCATTCCGACGCGTAGTTCGAACAGGGGTGTCCGGTGTGGCCGATTTGGACCGCAGCGTTTCATTTGAGACAGCGGTAAGAGAGAGTTTGCAAGCCAGGCGGAACAGGCGCGAGAGTACGCTGGCTGACCTGCGCTCGTACACTTCCCGAATGCTGAGACTCGGGACATTGCGTGAATGCCTGCTGCGCACCATCACGCCGGATCAATGCCTCTCTCTGTTGCGTGCGCACTTCAACACCAGCCCGCACGTCTTCCGCAAAGCCAAAACGGTGCTGCACAGTATATTCACCTATGGCATCCGCCGCGGCTGGTGTTCCTCCAACCCCGTGGATTCTCTCGAAACCCCGCCGGTGTACGAAGAGCGCATTGTGCCACTCTCCAGCAAGCAGATCCGCGCACTGATGCGTGAGTGCAGAAAAGAGGATATGCGGGAGATGCTTCCCAGCATGCTTTTACTGCTCTGGTGCGGTATACGTCCGGGAGAAGTGCGCCGCCTCAAATGGGGTGATATCGATAAGAGCGAGAAGGTGGTGTATATTGATGGACGGGCCAGCAAGACGGGCGGACCCCGCGCCGTACCGCTTCGCGGGAAGGCAAAGCTGCTGCTCGAGCACACAAACCCTTCTTCTCTTCTCATTGCGCCGCGCAACTGGGTGCGTCTCTGGAAGCGCCTGCGCCTGCGCGCCGGGTTCATAAACTGGCAGAGAGATGCGCTGCGTCACACATTTGCCTCACTGCACCTGAAGCGTTTCCACAATCTTCCTCAATTGCAGGAAGAAATGGGACACCGGGATTGCAGTCTGCTGCGCACGCGCTACCTCAACCTTCGGAACGTTTCCGCCTCCACCGCACGGCGTTTCTTTGAATGAGCCCCACGACCACGCTTAAACAGCGCCCGCACCATATTCGCGCTCCTCCATCGCCGATAAAAGGCTCTGAAATCTACAAAAGATTGCCTGAAAAAATCCGCTTGTATGGATGGGCATATCTGGTAGAATGTGCGGCGTGCGCGGATACATCATCAGGAGGCTTCTGCTGGCGCCGTTCACGCTTTTTGGCGTCACCTTACTGGTATTCTGCCTCACGCGTCTCGTGCCGGGAGGTCCGGTGGATCGCATCCTGCAGGAACGCGCAATCGGTGCATTGAGCGGCGAAAAGATGACCGGCATCGCCACGGATTCTGTGAGTGAACGGGAGCGAGAAAAACTGGAAGATCTCTTCAACCTCAATGAACCCCTCTGGAAAGCCTATCTGCAGTGGCTCGGCCTTCAGCGCAGCCAGGTGGAAACGCACCGCGCCGAATTCGGTAAAACGGGCGCTGCCACCATTACCACTGCGGCAGCAGATGGTTCCCCGCGCCTGCTGGAAGTACGCTTGCGTGCCGATGGTTCCCCGTTGTTTGTAGAGCCCCCGTGGTTTCGGAATGAGGCGTGGAATCTGCGTATTGAGACCTCTGCCGATCGTCTCCGCAATCGACAGCGACGTGCAGGCTCCGCACCGGCGGAAGGTGAACTCCCGCCGCGTGCCGTGCTCTACCGTAAGGCGTACAATGGATTGTTCCAGGGAAGTCTCGGACGTTCCTACAAGTACAATGAGCCGGTGCTTGAGATGATTCTCCACCGCCTTCCGGTGTCGCTTTACTTTGGCCTGCTGGGAGCGCTGGTGGCGTACATTTTGAGCATCCCCCTGGGCATCTGCAAAGCATTGCACCACGGCGGTGTGTTTGACGGCGCTACAAGTCTCCTCATCTTCATCGGTTATGCGGTACCCGGTTTTGCCCTGGGAGCCATTCTTCTCATCTACCTTGGCGCCCGCCTGGAGTATTTCCCTCTCTACGGGCTCACCGGAGCAGACTTCGACACGCTCACCGCCTGGGGAAAAATATCGGACATTGCCGCGCACACGGCTCTGCCGCTCGCGTGTTACGTGGTGGGAGCTCTCGCAATGACCACGATGATGATGAAAAACAGCATGTTGGAAAACCTCGGCGCGGATTATATGCGCACCGCTGTAGCGAAGGGGTTGAGTTACCACCGCGCAGTATGGCGCCACGCCGTGCGCAATTCACTGATCCCCATTGCTTCCGGACTTGGCGGAGTCGTCTGTTCGGTGGTGGGCGGATCCATTCTCATTGAGCGCGTCTTTGATATCCGCGGCTTCGGAATGCTCAGTTACCAGGCTCTCATGGATAAGGACTACTCCCTCATCATGGGCACACTCCTCGTGAGCTCCATCGTCATTGTCGTCGGCAATCTGCTTTCAGACATCCTCGTTGCTTTCCTTGACCCGCGCATCACGTTTCGTTAAATGAAGAAGAACACACTCGCCCTGCTGCTCATCCTTGCCGCTGCACTCAGCGGAGCGGCAGAGCTGCGCGGATGGTTGCTCCCTACCCTCTCCTGGCCATTCTCCGCCTCCCGTCACCTGGCCTTTCTTTCCTGCCCTGCGGATTTCGCCCCCTGGCTTGCAGTGGATGGACGTGTGCAATGGTTCGGCTGGGCGGTGGCGCTTCTGGTGGCACTCAGTGGAGTGTACCTGCTCTGCCGCCGCGCGGACAGCCTGCGACTCCCGCCGCAGGCGCGGAACAGCCTCGAACGCTTCCGATCCCACAAGCGCGGCTATTTCGCCCTGCTCTTCCTTCTCGGCTTGTTCGCTCTCGCTGCAGCGGATCAATTGGTCGTGGGCAAACGCGCTCTCGCTGTGGTGGCGGAGGACGGCTCCTGGTATTTCCCGGCTTTTCGTCGTGACATCCTCCCCGGCTCGCTCTTCGGACTCAATGGCAACGCTTCCCTGACCGAACCAAACTACCGCGAACTGCAGCGTTCGCTGGGCGCTCCCGGGGGACCTCGCATGGTGCTCATGCCTCTTGTTCCCTGGTCTCCTACGGCAGACCCGGCGCCTTTCCCCACCGAATGTTTGTCGGTAAAAGACGGTAAGTTGTGCAATGCAGATGGAACCACTCTCTTCGATGGCCAGGCCTGCCGACTTTATCCCAACGGCGATATCCACCTGCGCATCCGCTACCGTCGCGGTGTGCCGGATGGTCATGTGCAGGGGTGGAGCCCCGACCGTCGCGAGGTTTACAGCGCCAACTGGAGAAATGGCAAGCTCACGACCGAGCAATTCAGCGGAGAAGGCGAGTTGAAAAAATTTCTCAGTCTCAGCAGCAACGAACATTTCCTGCTCTACTACCACCCCGCTCCCCCGCTCACCGGGGGGCACCTGCTCGGCACGGACAGCCGCGGAACAGATATCCTTGCCTACCTCATCGGAGGGTTGCAGGTGAACATCCAGGCGGCTCTCTTTTACCTGCCGCTCGTGTACGGCATCGGTCTTCTCTTCGGTATGCTGATGGGCTACCGGGGGGGACTTTTCGACCTCATCGCGCAACGCGTCATTGAGATTCTCTCACAACTTCCTTTCCTCTTCCTCGTGATGGTGCTCACGGACCTGCTACCGCCTGCGCTGCACGGCATGTTCGTCACGCTCTCACTTATGGCGCTGCTCGGCTGGATGCCCATGACCTACCTTATCCGCACCGCCACGATGAAGGAGAAAGCGCGTGACTACGTGGCGGCGGCGCAAGCAATGGGCGCCGGCTCACTGCATATCATGCGCCGCCACATCTTGCCGAACATCATGCCCATCGTTATCACCCTCCTGCCTTTCAGCACCGCCACGGTGATACTCTCTCTCACCTCGTTGGACTACCTCGGTTTTGGGCTGCCGGAGGGCTACGCTACATGGGGACGCCTGCTGAATGACGGTCTTTCCAGACTTTCTTCTCCCTGGGTAGCGTCCTCAGCCGTGGGCGCGCTTGTCCTTATTCTTCTGCTTATAACCTTTATCGGGGAGGGCGTGCGAGAGGCCACCTCTCCCCGTCGACACGATCATTTTGAATGATTCACCGTCCCACAAGTTTGTGTTACCTGTCTGCGTGGCTGCTCATGGTAGTTGCACCGGCTCTGCTGCTCTCCCAATGCCGGGATGGTGATCCTACCACAAACGGCGTACACTGGCAGCCACCGGCAGACGAGGAGCTCCCAATGGCATTCGATGCCGCTGCCCGTGCTCTCCCTCCCTACGCCCGCGCCTGGCATATGCCGCCGGGTTTCCCTGGTTTTCCCGCGCGCTGGAATGAACGCGTGCGCAAATTTATTGAACGCCGCATCACACAACTGGAAGAGGAGCTTACTCACGAGGAAGGCATCATTGGCGATACCGAACCGGACGCCCGTCAAACCACCCGCCTGCTGTTCCTGAGGGAGGAGCTTGACCGACTGCAATCCCGCCGTGCCATGGGCGATTATCTTGTCTTCCTCACGGAAGACGAACTTCCACCGGATCTTGAGTGGCATTCCGGCGCCGCCCAGCCGGAACTCGGCGATCCCAGAGCCGTCAAAGGAGGCACCCTCCGCCTGGCCCTGCCGCGCTCCTTCCCGAATACCTTGCGCGTTTTCGGCCCCAATAGCAACAACTCCACTCGCCGCTACATTTACGACGATCTGGAACTGCCCCTCGTGCGCATCCACCCTGCCACCGGCGCCCTCATCCCGGGAACAGCGGATCGCTGGGCGGTCTCCCCCGGCGGCAGGACAATTTACTTCCACATTGACCCTGCGGCCCGTTTCTCCAACGGCGACCCCCTCACCACGCGCGACTTTGTTTCTTCCCTCTTCCTGCGCACTTCGCCGTATAGCGCCGAGCCTTTTTATGCCGACTACTACATGGGCAATATCGCCCGCATCGCCGTGTATAGCGACCATGTCCTCGCTGTCACTCTGCCCGCTCCGAAACCGTACGCCCCCTTCTACGCCGGCAGCATTCCCTCCTCTTGCACACGCTTCTTCGCCGAATTCGGACCGGACTTCATGATACGCTACCAGTGGCGTCCTGTCCCCACAACCGGCGGCTATGCCATCAACCCGGACCTGCTCGCCATGGGCAGCAGTCTCACCCTCTCGCGCGTGAAGAATTGGTGGGCTGCCGGGCGTCGCTACACTCGCTATTCCTGTAACGTGGATCATATCCGCTACTCCTTCATCGCCGAGGTCTCCAAGCAGCGCGAGCTCTTCCGCATCGGCGAGTTGGATGTCATCTCCGCCAGAGATGCTGATTACTGGTATGAGGGTCTCGAGATTCCTCCTGTCCACCTCGGCTATATCCAGCGCGTGCGCTTCGATAACGAATGGCCCCGCAATTGCTTCGGCTTTCATCTCAACTGCTCCGCAGCCCCATTCAACGACATCAATGCCCGCCTCGGTTTCCATCATGCACTGAACGTGCAGGCCGTCATCAACACGCTCTTCCGCGGCGATTTCAAGCGTGGCGGCACCTACTTCGCCGGCTTCGGCGCCTTCTCCGACTCCTCCATCCGCGCCCTCCCCTATGACCCGGAAAAAGCCCGTGCCTTCTTCGCAGCGGCAGGATTCACTGAGGAGGGACCGGACGGCATCCTGCACAAGCCGGACGGAACGCGCTTGCAAATCGTTGTGAGCTCACGCGTGGATTCATCCTATGCCTCTGCAATGAGTATCCTGCGCGAGAACGCCGCACGCTGCGGACTGGATCTTGTCCTCTCTCAGATGGATGATACCGTCTTTTATATCCGTGTGAAAAACAAGCAATATACCGCATGCCTCTTCTCCTGGGGTTTTTCCCCGCCCGTACCGGACGCCTCTCAGTTCTTTCTCTCACGCTACGCCTTTGATGCACGGGGCAATCCCCTGCGGGGGACGAACAACATCACCGCTACCGCATCCCCGGAATTGGATCGTGCCATCCACGCCGCCGGTTCTGCCACTACTGTCGAACAAGCCATCACCGCCCAGCACACTGTCCAGCGGTGCATCGCCGATACCGCCTCGTGGGTTCCGGGATGGTCCAGCGGTTTCTGGCGCTTTGCCCAGTGGCGCTGGTTACGCTGGCCGAAGACAAAAGACACTTTCTTCTGCCCGCCGCTCTATTTTGACCCGCTGGACAGCCACCTGTACTGGATTGACCCACGCGTCAAACGCAACACCTTGCGTGCTCGTGCGCGACGTGAGTCTTTCCCCGAACAGGAACTCGATATCCCCCTGCCCACCCACCGCACCGCCACGCCATGACTTTTTCTCCCGATTCTCCTCTGCTGAAGGTGCGTAACCTCACCATCGCCTACGCCTCACCGCATGACATTGTGCCCGTCGTGGAAGACGTGCGCTTTGATATTTTTCCGGGGCAATGCGTCGGGATCGTCGGCGAGAGCGGTTGCGGCAAAAGCGCCGCTGCTATGAGCCTTGTGCGTCTCCTCCCGCAGCCGAGTGGGCGCATCCTCGGCGGGAAAGTTCTTTTCCATGGCGAGGATCTTCTCTCCATGCCCATCAGGCATCTGCGCTCTATCCGTGGCAGCCGCATCGGTGTCATCTTCCAGGAACCCATGCAGGCTCTTAATCCTACTAAACGAATCGGCGATCAAATCGCTGAGGTTCTCATGCTTCATTGCGGCCTGAGCGAACAAGCAGCCTTCGCGCGCGCCATTGAATTGTTGGATCGGGTGCAGGTTGCGGCTCCGCAGCGTTGCGCCATGGATTACCCCCACGCTCTCTCCGGAGGCATGCGCCAGCGCGTCGTCATCGCCTGTGCCATCGCATGCTCCCCGGAACTCATCATCGCGGATGAACCTACCACCGCGCTGGACGTCACCGTGCAACAACAGGTTCTCTCCCTGTTGCGCGATCTGCGTCGTGAATCCGGAGCCGCCTCTCTCCTCATTTCTCACGACCTCAGTGTCATTGCTCAGCAGTGCGACACGGTCTGCGTCATGTACGCCGGTCGCATCGTGGAAGCAGCTCCGGTGCAGGAGCTCTATTGCAATCCCTGCCACGCTTACACTCGCGCCCTGCTCGCCGCCATTCTCTCCGATTCCGCTCCCCGCAAATCACCTCTTCTCACCCTCCCCGGCAGCATTCCTGCACCTGCCGACTACGTTCCCGGCTGCCGCTTCTGTCAGCGTCTCGGTCGCTCCGGCGATTCCACCCTCTCTGCCCCTCCCTTCGTTAAAATCTCTCCCAACCACTGGGTTGAGGCCTGCCCCCTCTGCATGTGTTCGTCCTGAAAGAGAAACCATCACCACCGGAGTCCGGGAAGCAGAGAAGCCGGTACATTATCCTTGCAACAGTTTGGCGGGGGTGGTAGGCTTGGTGCATGAAAATCCGGGAATCGATAGCAGGAATCCGGGCGTACGTGCCGGGCAAACCCATTGAAGAGACGGCAAGGGAGATCGGCATGAGACCGGATGAAATCATCAAGTTGGCATCCAACGAAAATCCGCTGGGCCCATCGCCGCTGGCAGTGGAGGCAATGAAGGAGGCGGCGGAAGGAGTGAATCTGTACCCGGACGGAGGAGCGGTGGCGCTACGTGAACAGCTGGCTACGTTCCATGGATTCACGCCGGAAAACATCGTGCAGGGGGCCGGGAGCAGTGAACTCATTGAGCTGCTGGCTCACATCTGTCTGGAATCAGATGGCGAATTGATTGCCGCAAAGTACAGTTTCACGCTCTACCCGCTCATGACGCAGCTGTTCGGAGCTAAATACACGGAGGTAGAGAACAAGGCGGATTTCACGCACGACACGGCAGCAATGCTTCGCGCCATCACGCCGAACACGCGACTGATCTTCATCACGAATCCGACCAACCCTCTGGGCACCATGATCGGACAAGAGGAAATCGACGACTTCATGCGTGCTGTGCCGGAGCACGTGCTGGTAGTCTTCGATGAGGCATACATCCATTTCGCCGGGGAGCAACCGGATACTTTAAAATATGTCCGCGAGGGACGAAATGTGGCGGTACTGCGTACCTTTTCGAAAGCTTACGGGCTGGCGGGTGTACGCATCGGCTATGCGATCACGACGCCAGCAATTGCCGAGTTGCTGCACAAAGCGCGATCACCGTTCAACACAAGCAGCCTCGCGCAGGCGGCAGCGGCGGCTGCCCTGCGCGATGCGGAACATCTGAAACACTCGGTGCAAGTGGTGCGCAGCGGCATGAAGCAGTACGAAGCCGCTTTTACCGAGCTGGGACTTGAGTATATCCCGAGCCACGGAAACTTCATATTGGTGAAAGTGGGTGATGGAGCGGCAACATATCACTACTGCCTGCAACGCGGAGTCATTCTGCGACCGATGACCGGATACGGGCTGAATGAATGGGTTCGTATCAGCATCGGCACCATGAATCAAAACGAGCGGTGCATCCGACTGCTGCGTGAAATGCGCTCTCACTGACAAGCATCACTTTGCAATCCCGCACCGACGGCAAACGGTATCCCAATCCGTCGGCGCACGCAGCAAACTGCCGAGCCATGAATCGGAAGCAGGCAGGTTCAGTACGTTTCTGATTCGCTCAGGGCGGATGATGCGCGTAAAAATGAGATGATGCAGGGAACGCAGAGGCAGAGAGCGTACGCCATAGCCTCCGGGCTTGTTGGAGGACCAGAAGCGGATGCATTTCTCTCCCCCGTTCTGCACGAGACCGAGAAAAATCACGAGATGACCGCGCTCCGACACGCCGAGATGCTCGGTGAAGAAAAATTTCAGAAAATCGCCCGGACGCGCCAGAAAGGGAGAGCAAAAGTTGATACCGGCTCCGAGATCGTGTGCCCACACGGCACAACCGGGACCATTCGCATTAAATCTTCCCCAGGAGAGAACGCCGTCCGGGTGCGGCCACTCCACGCGCAACGCCCGCCATACCGACGGCGGAAATTGCACATCTCCGCGCGATTCGCAATCTTGCAGCGCACGCAGCAAAACCATGTAGCACGCGGCAGAACAAAACGTGGGCGAAGCATCACGCGGGGAAACGACCAACCGCTGCTCCTGCTCTCGCCACACCACACCTGAGCGCGCAAAATGCTGCTCAGCGGTGCGGTCGGCAGCATACCCGCCGCCGATGGGCATCTGCTCAATGACACGCAAAATATGAGGATTCAATTCAGCCGCGGAAAGCGGAAAAAAGACGAGAAGAAGCAGCACGCGCGGCAGAGTGCGCCGCACCCATCGCAACGCGCCATTCAAGCGCACTTCACGCATCTTCCTCCAACTTGGCATAGGCGAAGGTCTCATCGGGATCCGCCCCGCGCTGCGGTTTTTGTACCTTGCTGCGGAAGAGCTTCATAACCGCCACAAACGAGCACGGCACGAAAAACACGCCGACACCCGTCGCAATGGACATACCGATCACAACCACCACGCCGATCGCGTTACGAGCAAGAGCTCCGGCGCCCTCTGCCGTAAGCAGCGGTACGCAACCCAGAATGAACGCAAAGGATGTCATCAGGATGGGGCGCAGACGCAGGCGAGCCGCTGTCACCGCCGCCTCAATGAGAGGCAGACCGCGCTCCATCTGCAGCACGGCGTATTCCACGATGAGAATGGCGTTCTTGGCCGCCAG
>CANRKR010000035.1 GCA_947631275.1 uncultured Akkermansia sp. | reverse complement strand
AGAGCATAAATGAACGTCCTGCCTCCTTTCCAAAAATGAATCCAATTTTCTAATGCGTTTGCCCTGTAAGCACTCCCCCTTTTCGTCCGGGCTCACTCCACAGCCCTTCCCCGACTCATCCATCAGCCGCTTTACTTCCCTATCTGTCTTCCTCATTTCTTCCTCTCCATTTCGACCTGCTTTTTGGAAAACTCACATGCTCCTTTTCTTGCAACTCAATCAGCCGATCTACCTGCTCGTTGGTTCTCTCTATCTGTCCTGTCGCTCTCCTCCTGAGCCAACCACATTGCGAACTCGCGCGCCTCATGCGTCCACACCTCGCGCAAATTCTTTATCTCCTCCAACTCGCCTACCTTCCGGGTGTTCATGCGGAGTATTCATTACGACAAGTATGTCTATAAAAAGCGCAGCAGAAAAAGCAATGGTCAGTAAACATTCCCAAATAATGCATGTTAATGGAGATAAACTCCCCAAACTCATGATTGAGTTTAGCGTGGGTGTTGCCATTACCAATACATTTGCGGTGAAAGAAATCGATTTTATTTCTCCCAAGCATTATGAGAGAAGGTGAGAATACATGAATTCGCTAATTTCAATAAATATCGCTTTGTGGCATTAAGAGGGGTTTCTCCATATTTTATTCCAAGCCTCGTTTACTTGTCTATCAAGATTTAGCTCTGCTTCCCACTGACCAGATAACACGTATTCAATCAATCCCAGTAAATACTGCAAGAGCTCTTTTGAAGTCCATGTTTTACGAAATGGATTTATGCAGCAAAGTCGATTGCAATTTTGATCAATCTCTTTGTATATGGAAGTGTAGCTTTCAACCTGCCGCTCAACCCAAACGCTCTCAGTTGCTATGGTTATGCCTTTAGCCTGCTGAACCATTTTACAAAATCTTTTCAGAGTGCTATATTTTTGACTAAGTATGAAAGGCGTCTGAAAATAATCCAAATCAATATCCAAAATGTAATCTTCTCCTAGATTACATTGCTTTAAGATTCGTATAATGGTATCGTCGTTAAAATTAGCTGCACTTTTCCTGTATAGCTCTAATAGGGGGCTAAAATAATCGCACTTAGAGAAATCCGAAGGAAAATTATCAGAGTCGAATGGGAGGTCTATGAAAGAAACTTTCTTGTAAATATCTTTTAGTGTGAGGTTTGTAACTAACGTTTCAGGATAACACGGTTCTGTACAACATATATACACTTCGCTGACTATTCCCCAATATATTGCTGCTGCGATGTGTTCTGTATTTTGAAGCAACCTTCCTTCTAGATACGCATCAGTATATTTGGGAATGGGCTTGTATAGACCTTCAATGATACTATCATTTAGGTTATTTTTTAGGGCATCTATTAGACGAACGAGAAAATCTTCATCATGATTCAAAGCCTTACAACAATATCCCCATAATGGGGGGTGAGTATCAGAGTGCTCATCGAAGGTTAGTACTTTTGTAGGGGAATTTTGTGCAATTTCTCTCCAAGCTCGGAGCGAAACTGCGTGATTTTCAAACACATAAATTGGTTTATTAAAGTAAACCATTTTGTGCATTTTTGTGTTGTACGGCTCAAAGCACTCCAGAGGCACGGAAGAGTAAAGTTCTCCTGAATGAAAATTAGCTTTCATTTCATCTCTTTTTCTAGTCAATTCAAACGCTTCTTCGATTGTCATACAATAAACTGATCCCTATCTTTCGACATTTAGGAGCTTATTTAAGTCTCCCCTTTTTTATGTACATCAGGCGTGTAGGCTCCTACTATCATCGGTAACTTTGGTTGTCAAACCATTTTTTCACGATTTTGTAACATAGGCGCAGCGCCAGAGCAGAAAAATCGCGCCAAAAATTCGCCGCCATCCGGGACTCGGCAGATTTCCGGTACATCTCAGGACTCTGGTAACCCAACGCCGAGTGAGGCCGTTTTTTGTTGTAGTGTTACAGCCATTCTGCCGTCATTTCTATAGCTTCTTCTAGGCTCCTGGGATCACGCTGCAGGAAGAACTCATGCTTGTATGTCCTCCTGAAGAGCTCCATGACGATGTTATCTGCCCATCGCCCTTTATTACCATCCATGCTGATTTGTATGTATTCTGCTCGAATTGCTGACTGCCAGCCTTCCGAGGTATACTGGCTTCCCCAGTCAGTGTTGAAGATTCTTAGCCGTCGTCTACTTTTCAATGTCATACTCCGAAGCTATCTGAACATGAGTCTTCGCTCCGCTCAGGGCTTCCAATGCCACCTTTTCCTTGAACTCAGCGCTGTAACGCCCTCTCTTGTGTATGTTTTCGTTTTGCATGTGCGTGTGTTGATTGGATCATACACACGCCTGTTATGTTGCACAAGCAAAAGGGGCCTTAACCCACTGTCTTAAATTCCGGCTCCATTATACGAGCCGTTCACCTTGCAAACGCCCTTATGGTAGAGCGCATGCTTCATAACGGCGTGTTCCCTTCCGTGAAGGCCGCAATGCAGGCATTGGGCATCACGCGCATGATGCGCACCCGCTTGTTCCGCGCGTTGAATATGCCCCCGGAGGAAATGGCTCGGGTGCTGGAGGAAACATACTGAGGAACGTTTTATTCATTACAGCCACAGGTAGACATATACATAGACCAGTATGTGTTTTCTTCCATCTTAGCTTCTTCGAGTCCGTAAACGAAGAGGTCTGCCGCTTTATCCAGACGCTCCTGTGAGTCGAGGTCACCGACTACGCTTTGCAATGTGTCTTTTAACGGCTTGTTCGCACACACATTTTTTATACTGTCGCGGACAGATTTAACGCAGAGTTCTCTTGAAAATTGCTCATTTATCCATTCTCTATTTTTGAAGTGAGGAAGCCTAAAAATGATTCCTAACGCGGACGCATCACTTGTACTCAGGGTTTCATGCAGCAACTGTAACAGCTCATTCTTTTCTCTAGCATCTAGTATCTTGTTACCGGTTATCTTTTCCGCGGCATTTTTGAATGCAATTGCATAAGGGAAAAACAAATCTATTAGATTGTAAAACAGCTTATCGTAATGTTCAAACATTCCCTGATAGAGCGGATCTTCAAAGCACATCTCGTACCTACTAATTATGATTGCCAATGTTGCACAATGTATGTTGAACTGAGTAGACACATCCGTTTTTTGCTCCGGAGTTGGCAACTCACATGCAATACGGTGTACGATTTTTATTTTGGCTTTTCTGTCAGCTATGGCAGAAAAAGAGCTCAGCATTTCTTGCCGAAACTGTGCTTTATGCTGCTGTCTGTTAGCTTCTATTTGGGCTGCTATAGCTTTTGCCTGCAGCTCTGTGGCTCTAGACTGAAGGTATAGCGTACAACATAATCCCAATAGGCCAGCGCAGCCTATCAGACAATTGATTAGGTTAGCGGCTGGCTCGCTTATCCCTATACTCGATGAACAAATACCGCATACGCCGAGAGCAGATAGCACCCCCAGTAATATGCCTATGATACAACCTTTTTTCATTGGCTCCGTTTGTGGGATGGATATAAGTACGCAGAGAAACGTAAAGGGCACTGGCAGTATACAATAGTCAGGCTAATTCAATCGCGTGACCTCATTGAATTAGCCTGTTAATTTACTGCGTACAATGTCATTATCCCGTCTTATCTTGCTTAGCTCTCGTAGAAATCTGACTCCTCAAATTTGAGCGCTTTTGCGTTCTCTTTCACCGCTCGCACGATAGACGCATCTAAGGGTAGCAGACCATTTGTTTCGGCCTCGATTTCCAGACGAAGCTTGACCGTAACGTCGGTTTTTTTTGTAAAGAGAGAGACAACTTCCTCCACCACTTCATGGAATTCACCTTCCGGGTTGATGGGATCTAATTCCATCGTGCCGTAATAACGCCTATAGGTTTGCACGGGCATGGGTGAGTCCCCCGGAGTAGGTGTTGTGGTAACCGTTCCATTTCCACCGTTTGTGTGACCGCCGGCGCCCGGATCCGGTGGCTGTTGCGGAGGAACCAGCTTGGCCTCCTCCAGCTTGGCTTTATATGCTTGAGCTACAGATTTCTCGATAATAACGGAGGGCGAGTCGGCATAGAGCATTGAAGGCTCTGCCCCGAATGCAAAGCCGAGGAAATCATCTCCCTCCTGACCGGTAGCGTAGCCGAAGGAATCACCGCTGGCCACGCCGTTGGAAATGGTCTCACGCAGCACATCGATATTCTGCAAGCGAGGGAAGTAATAATACATGCACATATCTTTCCATAGCTGGTCCACCGATACCACAGTTTTGCCTTTGCTGAAATAATATCTGTCTAAGTCTTGTTTCAGAAAGATGGGGGAATAGTGCTGGACAACGTCCTCGTTAGCAATCAAGGCAGCTTTCACCACGTCGGCAAGCTTTCCACCCCCGCAAGAAATAGTACGAATCTCCAGCCTCATCTTGCGTTCATCTTCGGCCGTTGGCACTATCACGTGTTTGTAACACTCTATCAATACGCTGCCCAAATGCTTAAGCGTATTTTCTTTTTCTTGTTTCACGTATTTGTCCTGCAGAGTGTCCAAATTAAGCCGACTGATCACCCTTTCGTCGTCAATCTCGCACCAAGCGAGGTGCGACCGGCACTGGTCAATGACTCGTTCGATCACACCGGAGTCCGGCGCAAGGAACACCACTCGGTTCTTATACAAGCGTTGCTTAGTATCAATCATGCCACTTGAGATAAACGTGACGCCGTCCAAGATGGCATTGACCTGCTTAAAGGTATTATCCGGTGCCGCTTTGCTGTATGAATAAACAGAATCAGGCTGCAGCAAGATGAGTCTCACGCCGGGGCCGATTTCATCAGGAATATCGCTAACAGGAGTAAAGACATGCTGAGCACTAAAGAAAGAGTTGCTGCCCATCCTGGTCTCCATCAGTTCTTTCAATGTGCTGATAACCCGGCTGTGGTCAACTTTCTCCTTACGGGCCTCCATTTCCTTGCGCAGATTAGGGTGCGTGTCGAACCAATAACGGTCATCGGTGCTGAAAAGATAATGCAAGTTGTCACGCAAGCGGGAAAAGACGTCTTCGTATGTCGAAAGAGTGTCCCCCGGGCGACCGCATCCCAACAGTATGCGCTCTTTGTGTATACCTCGGGCAGACTGGGCTGCGTTTCCCGGAGCACTGCCCAAGAACACTGTACGAGCAACACGGTGGGCGGCCTGCAATGCACCGAACCGCTGATCTTTGTCAATAATAGCGCTCTGGGAATCCTTGCCGTCGATTTCCTTGGTAATCACAGCATCCCAACCTTGGGGCAGATATTGGGTACTCTTCACCCGCACTTGCATATCGTGAAGGGGCAACGAACTCGGCATAATCATGGGATCCTGATCATTATCCTGCCACAAGCGGTGAATAACGATGGCCATGTATTGCAGCACACCACGCGTACGCTGGAACTTGTCCAGTGTCGACCAGTCTTCATACAAGCGGTCAAAGATTTCCGGGTGGATGGGGTAGGAACGGCGAAGCTTGTCATAGTACCGGCTTTCCTGCACCTCAGACGGCAGACGATCCTTGTTGTCCCGGTAAAAGTCCGCAAACGCCCGACATACCTCATCCACCTCATTCTCTACGCCGGTCGTGTCGAAAAGTCGGCGGCGTACAATCTCAAAGCTCTCATCTGGGGCAACGGGCTTCCACACGCTTTCTACGCGACCGAAGTACTTCTCCAGAGAAGCGAGCACCTTCTTGCCCTGGGTGCCCACCGTTTCGGAGTCTGACTCCGGCAGGGATGCCAGCAGAATAGCATTGGGCACCGCCTTCATGCCTTCCGTCAATGCCTGAATGAAGGACATATTCGCCGCCAGTGTACCGGCTGTCAACTGCTTGCTATCGTCCAACTGACGAAGGAAAGCTACCAACTCGTCCATCAGCACCACGCAGGGTGCGGCCTTACGAAGCAGCTCTATGATGACCTCCTTGCCCGGGGCGGTTCCGCTGCGGTCACTGCCGGCCACCAGGTCGTAGCCCTCCTTACCCAGCAGGGAATACGCCAGCAGCCCCCACAGCGTCCATATATCGAGGCCGTCGCGGATAACAGGCTGGTTGGGGGAAAGGGAGATACCATCAATTACCGCCACGCGTGCCTTGGGCAGTTCCATGATACCGGCCTTATCCAACAGGGAGGGAATTCCCTCCATGTTCCGGTGGCTCACTTCCTGCTTCGCCAAGTGATAGACAGCAAGCAAAGTATGCGTTTTGCCACCACCGAAATTGGTCTGCAGTTGAATAACCGGGTCGCCGCCTCTACCAGCGAGACGCCGCGCAACAGATATGAGCAAATCGCGCATACCCTCGGTGATGAAAGTTCGACTAAAGAATTGCTCTGCATTCTGATATTCCTGCTCGGCGTCGCCCGAAGCCACACGTGAAATATCGGCGGCGAACTCGGCTTGTTTGAAACTCCCCTCCAGCACATCGCGATGGGGTCGGGCAATCAATCTCCAGGGTTTTGTCGTCATGGTCGTATTAAAGGTCTAAAGTTGTTTGTACAAGTTTCTCCTTGCCTTCTTTCTCGCTGGTGATTTCAATCTCGCTCCAGCAGCTCATCAATTCGTTATAATAGCGGGCTTCTTCGGCATTACCTTTGCGCTCGTTGAAGACATAAAGGTGGTATGCCAGCTGACGTATGTTCTCAGTCTCCTCCTGCATACGGGCCAGCAATGCACCGGCTGCTTGCTCGCCTCCCTTTTGGAAAGCCTTTATCAGGTGATGGCAAGCCTCCCACACGGGGCGCAGCTTATCTTTTTCCGGCGCGTAATCGTCCGGATAATCACGCCAATGTATCAGTTGCACCTTGCCGCCTTTGGAGATTGCAACACCGCTATTCGCTACGGTTTCAACGCTCGTGCCCTTGGCACGTGCTAATACGTCGGCCTCTCCGTACGAGCCCTCGTTCCACCCGTATTGCTGGTACCAGACATCACAGAAAAGAGTCTCCGAGTCAAAGCCACTTCCGCTCGGATTCAGATAGTCCGATATCTGGCGGTTGATTTCTATCATGGCCTCATGCACACTCATGAAGGAGCCGTCTGCCTTCAATACAGCCCCGTACTTGGAGAAAATCTCCATACCCGGTCCAATGGCAGCCTGCGCAAGATCTACGGGCGCCACGGGGCTACTTTCGCCGTCAGAGCCGACCATGTCATCCAAAGCCTCGGGCATGCGTGCCATCAACTCCGAGATAAATTGGCGGCGGCTGACAAAAGCGGCATCCCGGCTGCGTTTTCGACAAACAAGCACGATACTGGAGGCTAGGGCGTTGGTTTTCATGCCTATCATTCTTGTGCCCATCTCTGTACGCATCGGCCAAGTCCCCGTAATTGCGAAGCCCGCACGAATAAGCGCCTCAAGGAATGATTCCCATCCGGTATTACTGGTTGCTCCCTCTTTAGTTTCAGACGCTTTGAATGCATAGTAAATAGAAACAGGGAAACCCGGGTGAGATATATCCGCCAAATTCTTCATGGTTGCAGTCATACCATCCATGAAGAAAGCTTCGGCCGCCTCTTTTGAGCCGTGGCGATAAGGGGTCGCAACAAGCTCCTCGTCTTTAGGTGCCGATATCGTGGCGAATAAATCCGGATATAGCGATCTCATATTCTTGCGCATCCATATATAAAAATAATCAGACAAATCAGCATATCCGACATTATCATAATAGGGAGGATCCGTTGAGATTATTTTTTGAAAGCTTATATTTTGGGTCTGTGCATCAGCCTGCATCGCAGCAGCTTCCGGTTGTCCGGGAAGATTTGATACAGCCTTTTCCACCCATTCAACCATTCTGAGCCAATTCCCTGAGGAGTAGCTCAAAGGATTACATTCTGCATAATCCCAAGTCATGGGAATAGCCTGCCTTCCAAATGTGTTTCTCATCGATTCTCTTGAGCTATCCCAACTACATATTGAAGACCAGTAATCCGCGCATTTATCAACACAAAAACTCAAATATACCGCTATGGCTTCACCGTACGCCTTAGCTCCGGTTCCTCCGTCCGAGAGCGCGACACCGTCATTCGCCATACCCGCATTAATAGCGTCCTGTTCGGCTTTAGCCTTCGCCTCCTGAACAAGGTCGGAGAAGGTATTGAGCGCCACCAGCTGTCGCTGGGTGAATAAATCTCCGTACGTCATCAAGCCATACATCGGTGTTTTGAAATCCCGAGGATTGAGTGGTAATGGAATTGAGGGACGTTGACACTGAGCCACTTGCCCCGCGATAAGTTCCATTCCTTTTAATGGCGCAACGTACAGTCGAGTACCCTTACCTTCTAGCACGATGGCCATTAGTCTCTGACCCATTTTTTTACTCTTCCCTTGGCTTCTTATGTAGTCGTAGCCTATAGGCGAACCGGATATTAAACAACGAAAAGCATTTCTTTTTCCTTGAGTTGTGCCACTTTCTGCTGTAGGGGGAGGGTCGCCTATCTTTACTGCAAACTCATATCCATCCTCATGTATGCAAGGTGAAACATACACCTCTTTTCCTCTCTTTTTCGAGAGAACGAAGCTGGAAACCAGCGGCACATCCACATGGCTAAATGCAGGGTTCGGACTCTTAACCGTACGTGCCCAGAGCCAGGCAATCACGGTCAATTTCTGTCCCACATAAGGCTTCAGGTCGGGGCGATCCACTGCCATATCCGCCGTAATCTCGACATGGGGGTAGAGGTGACCGATGCGCTTCTGCGCCTCCTCACGCATCCATATACCATAACGACGGACATCCTCCGCGAGCCCTTGTGCTCCGGAGTAGAAGTTCGCCGAATTGTTTTCATCAAAGGGCAGCGGACCCACCGGTTGAGAATTTCGAAATCGGGGAGGTATCCCAATCATGGCCTTGTCAATCATGACGGCCACGGGGTTGAGGTCGCTGGCGTAACTCTTCAAACCGAGGCGCTGGGCTTCCAACGGGATAGCACCGCCACCGGCAAAGGGGTCGTGGAAGTCGGGCATCTTTTCCGGGTCAAAGCCGGGTTTGCCTTTATTCATAGCGCAGGTTTCCAGCCAGCTTTCGTGGATAGCCTTGCGGGCACGATTCAGCACCTCCTCATTATTGATATTCTCCCACTTCACCAAGTCTCGGATAATAGCGAAAAGCTCCTCACGCTTTTTAGCGGCCTGAGCCTTGGTAAGACCGGCCTTGTAGCCTCGCTCACCACCGGGGTCGTTCACCAACTGAGCAAACAACACGGCACGTGCTGCAGCCAGAGGACGACGGGCCCACCAAAGATGCAGAGTGGAGGGGTGCCCGTGGCGAATAGACTTCTCGCGGGCAGACTCCGCATTGATATCATCCAGAGGCAGGGCAACCTCAATGAGTTTCTTGGGAGATCGTATTGTTGCCATAATTAGAGAGTGTTTTCAGGTGCAACGGCGCGTTTCAGTAGGTCGGCAACCGAGAAGTTGCCGCTAACCTGTCCGTCCGTAAGTTCTGATTTGAAGGGATTGCGGATGTAGTAAGGGCCGTCCACTTGGTCGCCATCGACCAGCACGATAGCAAGGATGAATTTGTCACCCTGGTTGAGAGAGGTTTTCACTTCGTTGCTACTCACCGTAATGGTGGTGGCATCCTTTGCCCGACCCTTGACCTCAATATGGCGGTCATCGGGCACGATGTCTCCCTTGGGGGTTGGCCGAGACGTGATATCCCAGCCGCAATTTTCGGCGGATACATCTGTCACTGTGTAGCCGAAGGATCTCTCTTTTTCCATGACAGCCTGCATGGCCAGAGCTTCCACACGGTCGCGCGCGTCCTTGTCGACGCAGAATTCACCAATGTGATTGACCTTGTTGAGATAGCCTTGGGGAACCACCAACATGCAGCCCAAGGCGACGGGTGTGCTGGATACGGGGTTCCGCATTTCATCCAGCTCTTCCTCGCGCAGACGAAGACGTGCTCTCAATTCTTCAGCCTTTTTGCGGGCATTTGCCGGCTGTGCGTTTGATTGGCTCTTACCGGCTTTAATTTGATCCTCGTACTTAAGGGCGTCTTCTGAGTACTTATTAATCGCCTCGATGAGTCGCTCGCGTATGGCCGCTTGCATCTTATCGGCCTGTGCCTCGCGTCGGGAACGCACCTCCTCGTAGTGGTCGCGCGCAAGGAAGGCGGAAGCATAGTTCAACGCCTCCTGTTCCCAGTTTTTATCTCGCAGCCAGGTTTGCTGAAGAAGTGCATCAATAGCAGCAGCGTCTTCCTCCTTGGGCGCTTCGTAATCCAAATGGGGTGCCCAGCCAGCATTGGTACATTCTCCGCTTTGGGAAATCCTTACGAACTGCAGGCGTTGTGATACGGGGCGACAGTTTCCGGAAGCCTCGCGCACGGTGTGCTGCACCATGACAACAAGATACGGCTCCGTCAGATCATCCGCCGGGGCCACCATAACCGCACCGGTCTTGATGACCCCCTGATATTCGCGCAGAACCCTCTCCGTAAGCGTCTGCATGAGGGGATGCCCGGGATGGATGAACTCGGCTCTCGGCTTATCATGCCCCACGCGGATATACTCCTTGTCAAAGCATATTCTCTCATAACGCGGCGCGAGCGGGGTGCGGGTTTGAAGCACATGCTTGTTGAAAGAGGTAAGTATTGCCGGTACGTTGCGGAGTTCGTAGCGTTCCGGCTCGCGTCTGATAAAGCGCCCGCCAATCAAATCGGACTGATAGGCACCAAGGAAGAAGGCCTGCACAAAGTACGGCTGCAGCTTGCGGGCCTCGGCTTTATCCAACTCAGCTTTGACCGCATACAGAGCCTCCTTCGTCATGGCCTGTTCCACCAGCATATTGCGCTGCATGATGTTCTTCAGTGCGTCGTGGTTCAGTACGGCCTCCACCTTTTCGGTCATCCAAAGTCGTGCATTACCGGTAGCCTCATCAGCAATAGCTTCAAGGAGCAGGTCTTTGAGCGGCTTATCCTTGAAAGCCTCGCCCAGAATATCGAATACCTGGCCGCCCAGCGCCTGTCGTTCGGTTTCCAGCTTCTTGAACAGGGCATCGAATACCAAGCCCTCGCGGGTTTCACCGGCCACCATGTTCCACATACGGCAGGTTTCTGTCTGACCGATACGATGGATACGGCCGAAACGCTGCTCCAGTCGGTTAGGGTTCCAAGGCAGGTCGTAGTTGATGAGCAGATGGGCCTGCTGCAAGTTGACGCCTTCGCCGGCGGCATCGGTTGCAATGAGTACGTGAACTTCGGGGTCATTGCAGAAATCCTCTTGTACCTGTCGGCGAGTCTCGCGTTTGGTGGAGCCGGAAATGGTACGCACGCTCTTCTTATTGCCGAGCAGGCCGGAAATACGCTCATCCAAATAATCGAGCGTGTCTTTGTGTTCAGTGAAAATGATAAGCTTGTGGCGGTGTCCCGTGGCACTCTTTATTTCCTTCTCGGTACGCAGCATTTCGGAAAGCTTACTCCACTTGTTGTCATCGCTGGAATCTCTTACGCGCTTGGCCTGCGCTGTCAGCTTGGTCAGGGTCTCTACCTCTTTCTCCAGCTCTTCGATGGTGTTTGCCGTACTGGCGCTCAGGACTTGGTCCATCATTTTCTCCCACTCATCCGGCGGCAGGTCATCCTCGTCAAAATCGTCCCATGCAGGTGAAGATGTGTCACAACTAGGGCTCTCAGCAGGGATGTCGCCATTCTTTTCCTGAGCACGGCGCAGCCGGAGCTCCTCCAATTCCTTCTGCAGACGCTCCAAGCGGCGGGCAAGGGATTTATAGATGGCCTCGGGACTGGATGCCAAGCGTCGCTGCAGCACGGTAAGCGCAAAGCCCACTTGGTTACCTTTTTTCTTGGTCAGACGTTTAGCTCGGTTCATCTCGCTCACCACGTACTTGGTTACGCTGCGGTACAAATTAAGCTCGTCAGGGGAGAGCGTATATTTCACGGTGGTGGCAATACGTTCCGGGAATAAGCGAGTACCGTCAAACTTGAGCAGCTTTTCTTTCACCATGCGGCGCATGATGTCTGATACATCTATCTTGTAACCATTTTTGTCGGGGATTGCGCCGTAAAAACGGTCGGAGTCCACCAGGGCAAGCCAGAGGTAGAAATCTGCATCCGAGCCACTGTGTGGGGTAGCGGTCATGAGCAGGAAGTGGCGCGTGATCCTGCTGAGCATTTCGCCCAACTCGTAACGATGCGTTTTCTTCACCTCATGACCAACGGCGTGTGCAGCCATCTTGTGGGCCTCGTCTACGATAATCAAATCCCATTGAGTTGTTTCCAGCTTGCGCCGGTAGTCTTCATTACGGGCTAATTGGTCAATGCGTGCGATGAGGAGGTCCTCATCGGCAAAGTAGTTACCGGAGGCTGAGAGATTTTGTTGCTCATTGGAGAAGATCTTGAACTCTAAATCGAACTTGTCGAGCAATTCGTCCTGCCATTGCTCGGTGAGGGAACCGGGGGCTACAATCAGGACTCGTTCAACGTCCGAGCGCATCTTCAGCTCCTTAATCAAAAGTCCGGCCATGATGGTCTTACCGGCACCCGGATCATCAGCCAGCACGAAGCGCAGTGGCTGCTTCGGCAGCATGGATTCATAAACCGCTGAAATCTGGTGAGGTAAGGGCTCAATGTTGGACGAGTGCACGGCCATCATCGGGTCGAAGAGGCTTCCCAGCTTGATACGCATGGCCTCCAACGCCATGCGGAAGTGGGTTGCGTTGGCGGTAAACGTCCAGGCAAGATCTTTTTCGGCAAGCGATAGTCTATCCAAATCCTTTTGATAGACAATCTGTTCGTCAAGCTTTCCGAGCTCGTTCTTGTAGTAAACGGTCACTGCCTCTTCTCCAACCGGAACCGTGGTAATGACCCACACCGGCTTGTTCCCCGGGACAAGGCCCAATATCTGAGCGCCACTGGTTATTTCAGAGAAAGACTTCATATCAGATGGACGGTCGTGCTCGCGCACGCGATTGTATACGTCCACGCGCAAGCGGTCAATCCAAAATCCCGATAATTTAAGCCGGTTAGCTGCAGTCGCATTGCCTCAGAAATAAAGTTACCGCAAAATCTCTGAGAATGACAAATGCATCAGAAATATCCTGCCGGCTATTTGATTATTTCCCAGAATCCCAACATGAAGTTAAAGGATGGGACGACGTCGGAAGGGAAGAAGATCATGATTGATGGGCAGCAGCGCGTGACAGCCCTGATGACGGCGATTGCCGGGAAGGAAATCCTCAACAAGGCATTCAAGAAGAAGCGTATCATCATCTCGTTTAACCCACTTGCCAAGGAAGAGACGGAGGAGGAGTTCTTCAAGGTACAGGATAGCGCCATCCGGAAAGATCCACGTTGGATTCATGATATAGCAGACGTTTTTAGTTCCTCTTTTGACACATGGACGTTTATCAACAACTATGAGGAAAAGAATCCCAGTGGTATGACGAGATGAAGAATGACGAGGAGTTCATGGCATCCGAATTCGCCCCAAAACTGGAATGGATGAAGAATGACCAAAGTTCCATCTTTGAACCGGAGTACGGCGACATTCTGCGCATCGCGTTCATGTACCAATTCCATCGAGCCAAGATGAAGGATTTGGTCAGCTTGCTGGGCGGACGCAACTTCAGAACGCGGGAGTACGAGGAGGTAATTGCGGAGGAGTCATTCAGGAAGTTAGGCGAAGGAGTCAAGACCTTCATGACCGAGTATTACTTCAAAGAGTTTTTATCTGCCATCCAAGTGGCAGGATTTCGCTACAAGCGGCTGAACAACTCCAGGATGACGCTCAATTTCGCCTACACGCTCTACCTCATCTTGCGCGAGGATGCATCTATACCCAAGGATAAAATCAAGTTTTACGTTGCCAAGTGGTATGTACTCTCCACGCTGACAAGTCGCTATATCAGTTCTCCGGAAACAGCCATGGAGGCTGATATCCGTCGGATCAAGGAGAAAGGCTTCACTGAAGTCTTTCAAAAAACTGAGGCAGCAGAGTTGTCGGAAACCTTCTGGACAACGGGATTGGTCCAGAGGCTCGAAACGTCCGCCATCAACAGTCCCTACCTGAATGTCTTTCTCGCTGCTCAGATATGCGAATCGGACAACGGGATGTTCACCAATTACTACAAAGTTGACGAGCTCATCAGAATGCAGGGTGAGGTACACCACATCTTCCCCAAGAAATATCTTGAGCAGCATGGTATTCATGAGAAGTCCAAGTATAATCAAATTGCCAACTTCACCTACCTGGATTCTCAAGTCAACAAGGCAATTTCCGATGATGCTCCCTGTGTTTATTTTTCAAAGGCATTGGAGGCAGTCAGGCAGGGCAAAGCTGCGTACGGCAACATTTCGGATGAGTCCCTGTTGAGACAGAATCTCGAGCAGAACTGCATCCCGACAAATATTACCGAGATGGATTATTCCAACTACGATGAATTCCTGCTTCAGCGCCGCAAGCTCATGGCGCAAAAGATCAAGGCGTTTTATATCAATCTGTATCACGGATAATCCCGTTGGGGTTCACGAATGAAACCGTGAAAAACGCTCAACGGGAGGGGGATTCAAGCACGGGAGACAAACTGAGAGCAATAGCCTTCGCCGTAAGCTACGCACCTAGTTCATTCGCTAGCTTGAAAAAGGAGGGAACCATGCTTGATGATGTTCCAGCACGGAGGGCGGATTCCTACAAGGAAAACATAGTTGACCGAACAAGTATATGCATTACAAAATAAATGCACAGTTGCCATGGAAATGGGCGGTTGCAGCTTGCAATGGGGAGAAGAATATGCTAGGGTGTTTGCTCTCTTAGGAGGAGAGATTGGCGTATGTACATCAATCGAGAAATATCCTGGTTAGAATTTGACCGTCGTGTGCTGGAGCAAGCGGCGCGGGAGGATTTGCCGCTGCTGGAGAGACTGAAGTTTTTGGCGATATCCGCAAGCAATCTGGACGAATTTTACCAAGTGCGTGTGGGGGGATTGCAGCTAATGCAGCGGAGCGGGAAGATTTTGCAAGATGCAGCTGGTCAGACGCCGGAGGAGCAGTTAAAGAACATCCGCGCACGAGCGCAGGAAATTGTGCAGCGACAGTATGAACTCATGAATACGCTGCTGTTGCCGCTAATGCGAGAAGCAGGAGTGGCCCCGGTTCCTCTGGAAAACTTGAGCGAGGCACAGCTCAGCTCACTGGGCACGCTGTTTATGCAGCAGGTAGCCCCCCTGCTCACTCCTCTGGCACTGGAAGAAGAGCGAACAATCACCCTGCCGAACCTCAGTCTGGCGCTAGGGGTGGAACTGGCAGGAAAGGATGCAGATGCAGATAAGAGTCGGCTCGTGGTCGTGGCTCTGCCGGAAGCACTGCCACGGCGCGTGCATGCGGCCTGTCTGGAAGAGGATCGCTATGTGCTTCTCGAGGAACTCTCGGCGCATTTCATCGGCATGCTCTTTGAGGGTGAACGTATTCTTCACTGTACCCCTTTGCGGGTTACGCGAAACGGTGATATCACTGTGCAGGAGGAGGAAGGTACAGACTTCGCGTGGGAGATGAGCCAGGTTCTTGTGGCGCGGAAGTTTTCCGACTGTGTGCGCATGGAATTGCCGGAGGACGTGGATGACGCTTTCGCACGAAGACTTGCACAGCAGATTGGCGCCGAAGAAGAAACGATCTGTCATTTGCCCGGCTACCTGCGCCTTTCAGACTTCGGTCGCATGGCGGAAGAACCTGGGCACGAACGACTCAAGATCGTGCCGTGGGAACCGAATCCTCCGGAGGGAGTCGATCCTTCCCTGAGCATGTTTGACAACATCTCGCGCGGGGATATTCTTATCAACACGCCGTTTGAAAGCTACGAACCGGTCGTGAAACTCGCGGAAGAGGCGGCAGAAGATCCGAATGTTCTCGCTATCAAACAGCTGCTCTATCGTACGGCGAATAATTCCCGCTTCATCACGGCCCTTTGCCGCGCTGCCGAACGCGGCAAGCAAGTCACCGCCCTCGTGGAACTCAAGGCGCGCTTCGACGAAGGGCACAACCTCTCTCAGGCTGAACGGCTGCAACGCGCCGGAGTGCAGGTTATCTACGGCGTAAAAGGCTTCAAAACCCATGCGAAAGCTATGCTCATCGTGCGTCGTGAAAACGGCGTGTTGAAACGCTACTGCCACATCGGCACGGGTAATTACAACGAGGACACCGCCCGCATCTACGGAGACCTCTCTCTGCTCACTTGCGAAGAGACTATGGGGGCGGATATCTCGCAATTTTTCAACTGTGTCACCGGGCTTACACAGATGCGACGATTCCGCAGGCTTTACCCTTCCCCGGCGTTTATGAAAGAACGTTTGCTGGAGCTCGTGCGGGCAGAAACGCAGCGTGCACGCAGAGGGGAAACTGCGCGTATCCTCGCGAAAATGAATTCACTCAATGACCCGGACATGATGGAAGCACTGGAAGAAGCCTCACGCGCCGGCGTAGAAATACGGCTCAACGTGCGCGGCATCTGCTGCTGGGTTCCCTCCACTGAGGAAGGACGACGCCACACGCGTATCGTCAGCATCGTGGATCGTTATCTGGAACATGCTCGTATCCTCTGCTTCCACAACGGCGGAGATGAGCTTGTGTTTATCACCAGCGCAGACTGGATGAGCCGCAACCTCGATCGCCGGGTAGAACTACTTGCTCCTGTTGAGGACAAACGCCTCGCACGTCGCGCGGTAGAAATTTTGCATGCCTGCATGCGCGATAACGTGCAGGCCTCCGTCATCCTGCCGGACGGATCTTCCGCCCCCGTTGTTCCGGGACCGGATGAACCACCCTTCCGCATGCAGGAACATCTGCAGCAGCAGGCTCGTAAACGCGCCCGTGCCTCGGGAAAAAATAGCCGCACTGTTCTTGTGCCGCACAAGCCAAAAAACAATCCGGCAGTATGAAAAGTCTTGCGGAGGGATTCCGGCGCTACGCCGAATTCACCGGTCGCAGCACGCGCATCGCGTTCTGGGAGTTCGTCGGCATCACCCAGACGATCATGGTTATTCTTCTTCTGCCTGCAATCTACACGCTCATCCATTTTTTTGTATATCTCAACCAGCAGACAGAGTATTTGGATTTCGCCGTGAGCCTGCTCATTGATCCCCTCCATAATCTGCCCACGGCGGCGGTCAATCTGCGCGACATTATTTCGCGTACAGCTGAATGCTACTTTGCCGAGCCTTGGGAAACGTGTCCTGCCGCCGTATGGAGTCTGATTGTCGCCGGCATCTGGGCAATCATCATTGCGCTGCCTACCCTCGCAGCCACAGTTCGCCGCCTGCGCGATGCCGGAGCGAGCCTCCTATGGGCCTTCCCGCCGCTTCTCGCCTGCGTTCCAATTCCTTCCCTCGGGCAAATCGGGCTCATATTGAGTCTGATCACTCTCGTTGAGTGCTGCCGTGGTTCACAACTTCCGCCGACGCCAGAGCAACCACGCGCATGAAACCGGGGCAAAACCTGACGAACAGCTTGTAGAGGGCAAGACTCACCACGAGGATACCCCATGGCGCAAGATGCGTTTGCAACAGAGTGAGATGCCCGCTGTAATCCCCGGTGAGCAGCACGCGCAGCCAGTGCAGCAGGATGAAATGGGTGACGTATACGAAAAATGCAGCAGGTCCCCACTGAGCAATCCAATGGCACGCCCGCGGGAAGTAACGAGCCATAAGCGCGCCTATGCTCATCGTAGTCGCGACCCCCAGCAGCACGAGGGCGCTGCTTTGCACCGGCGGGTAAAATCCCCAGAACAACACCCCCGGCAGCAGGATAAGCGAACCTGTCGGCGCAATCCACGCGTATGAGCGGACGAACGAGGTGAAACGCTCACCATCCGCACAGCGGCGGATGAGGAGTCCGGCAGAGAAAAAGCCGACGGCGAGAACGCTCTCGTAGAAGCGGAAGGGAAGCCAATTCACACCGGTCATCCGACGACTTGCAGCCGCTTCGGCATCTGCCCAGCAGAGGACGTCCGACGCAGCGAAACACAGGAGAATAAGCCCGAGCATTGCCTTGGCCGGCAGGCGCTGAATCAGCGGCGCAAAGAAGGAGATGATAATCAAGGTACGCAGGTACCAGAGCGGCACATTAGAAATATCCCAGTAGCACCAGTGCAGCAGCCCCATTTCCTGCAGCGGCAGTTGCCAACTGCACCAGCTCCAATCCCCGACAGAAATTTGCTCCGCATGCTGCAACGGAATGAGCAGAGCCAGCGCGATCAGCGTCCAAAATACATATGGCACCAGCAAACGCTTCGTACGAGTCCAGTCCACCCACTGGCCCGGCTGAGCCGCATGGGTAAAATACCCCGCCATCAAGAAGAAAAAGAAGATCAGGCTGCGGTAATTGAAAAGATCCGCAATGTAGGGAAAGTAGCCGTACGGTCGGTCACAGTGGCGCACAATCACGCAGAACGCCGTGAAGATGCGGCAAAAATCAATCCACTCGATTCTCTTGCTCGGCATCGTTTTATATTGCAGAAAACAGGGTAGCAGATACTCTCCGGATGACAGGAGAAGCGGCCCGGAAAATCAGATCTGCTCCAGATCGTCCGGCGTTTCCTCGTCATCCTCTTCATCGTGCACCTCCAGAGCGCGTCGCATCTTACGAGTAAGGAAGGGACGCAGGACAAGGCCATAAAGCAGATAACAAAGGAAAAAGAGCGCCGGTGCAATCCACGGGAAGCATACCAGCGCGCCCACCGTTATCACCGCAAGCAGAATGGCTGTGATAGTGCCGCGCTTGCGAAACGTGATGTGCTTGAAGCTCGGGTAGATGACACGACTCATCATCAGCAATGCCAAAATCGCCATTGCCACCGCCATCGTGTATTGCCAGGGCTGTGCAATGACGAGATTACGGTTCGTGGTGATATCGATGACCAGATACATCGTACTCACCACGGCACCGGCCGCCATTGGCACGGGAAGTCCAACGAAATCCGAACTCTGATTCGGCTTGCGCGGAGCAGCCGCCATGCAATTGAAGCGCGCGAGCCTCAGCGCCGCGCACAACAAGTAGAGCACGGCGATACCGTCCCCTAAATACGGCACAGGCAATTGAAAGAGAACGGCTCGCGCCAACAGCATCGCGGGAGCAATACCGAAAGACACCACATCTGCTATCGAATCAAACTCCCGTCCGAACGAGCCATCTGCGCGACAGAGGCGTGCTACACGTCCGTCCAGCAGATCAAACGCACACGCCGCGAATATCAGGTATGTCGCCTGTCGGTAGTATTCAAAGGCCTCAGGACTGCCGGAGTCAAACTGCATGCCTTTGAAGATCGTCAGAATGGAGAAGAAGCCGCAAAGCAGGTTTCCCGCCGTGAGCATATTCGGCAGGATGGGAATCTTCGGCTCGTCCGGGTATTGGGGTTGGATGGGTGAAGTGGTCATGGTTGATGAGCGGGTGATTTGCGGTACGTGCCGCGAGAAACAAATTGGATCAATCCTCGATCTCGGAGCATCTGTAATTGTTGTCGTATTTTTTCTTCTATATGGGCATTTTTGGGGTGCCTTTCCCGAAAATAGGGAACGAATGCGTACACATCTTTCAATGAGAAGTCATCCTTCTTGATAATTTCTATACATTTCATAACGTCCAACAACCATCCCCTGTCCGCGAGATGACCAATACTTAAGGCGCAACTTCGTTTGTAAGCCTTATCGACGACATGGCGTGGGACAGGGATACCCTCAGAAATAAGGGGAATTTTGCCAATTGCTGGTATGGCTCCGTACAGGATGTTGCACCCCTGCCATCCGGCGCGTCTCGCTTTAGCAGACAGCGGAGTGCGCGGCGCTATGACAGAGGGCGAGAAGAAAAAGTTGGGGATGAAAATGAAATTTTGGATGTGAACATCTTGCCGCAACAAGAAAAGAAGATGAGGATTACTAGCAGAGCGTAGACGCGCCAACATGGTATTCCATGATCCATCTACGATGACACGAGGCTGACACGAAAACTTTACATTTTTGCTTTTCAGCTCAAAATCAGCTTTGCATGAGGGGCAAAAGAAATCAGCCACTGGAGTATTTGCTGGGTACTTGGAAAGAGAGCAATTCCCACAAACCGGACAGTACATATTCTCCTCTACCCATAGCTCCGTGAGAACTCTGGATTTTTGCGATTTGCTGGTGTACATTGCCCCTGGTCTGTTGTTGAGAGTCAGGGGTGGGTTCCACTGGGGATGTAAAATGGAGATCATGCTTGCTGGCTAATTACATCAGCGTCTTACGGGCAGCTTCCAGCAGTTTCTCCTTTGCCTCGAGCTTGCTGCCGGAGCCGCGAGCCATGTCGACCTTGCCACCGCCTTTACCCGAGACGATGGGAGCGAGAGAACGAATGA
>CANRKR010000034.1 GCA_947631275.1 uncultured Akkermansia sp. | reverse complement strand
AGATAACCATTCAAGCGTGAGGTCTTCTCAAGCGGAGCTTTTTGTTTTTCTCTCATCTGAGCCCATAAACGTCCCGTCCCGTAATAGGAAATAATCGGTAAAATCAAGTTGGCGTCTCCCTCTGCCACGCTCTTGGCGTAGGTGGCAGACACTTGCCTGAAACGATCTGAATCCACTGTCACCGTGTGTCCTTTTGCGCTCCGTAAAACTCGCGTCCATTGAATGCTCTCCCCTCCCAAACTTCCCTCTGCATCAATGGATACAGGAAATTGAGCCTGCACATCAATGCCACTACCTAATGGGTAGCAGACATTACGGGCATCTTCCTTCCGGATGCCAAACGTCTTCATTTTCAATTCGGACATCAATGTTCCGGCGACAACAGTGACTGCATCAAGAATTGCGGACTTACCCGCGCCATTTTTTCCGACAAGAATCGTCAGGCGGTCATCAAACGTAACCGTCAGTTCTCCAAAACACCTGAAGTTTTTCACCGTGATTCTTGCTATTTTCATACAAAATGAAACAACGTAACTCGTCCATTCTACCTTGAGGAAAGCTATTTGCAAGCATAAACCGCCGGTGTGCATTGCAAAATTCAACGCAACACGACGCAGGCACAAAAAAGGTGCCAGTTGGTTCGTTGCAGGGTATATTAATTCCGTCAATACAATAACCAAGTTATGAACCAAGGCACCCAAACTCATTCTACCTCCATCGACTCAAAAGGCAAGCACATTACCTTCTCTGAACGTCAGCTTATTGAACGCTGGGTTCGAGAAAAGAAGTCCATCGCTCAGATCGCCTCCTCCTCGCCCGTCATCGCATCACCATCTACCGCGAACTTAAACGTAGTCGTGTCAAACATCTCGATTCCGAGCTTAGAGAATACTCTACCCATCCCTGCTGCGCCTCTGGACGCAGTAGCAACGAAAATGCCAATCGCTTTATCCGCCGCTTCTCCCCTAAAGGCTCTGACTTTTCTCGTGTCTCCCAGAAAACGCTTTCCTCGTTGCTTTCTGGATGAATCGCTACCCACACGCCATCTTTAAAGGCAAATCCGTCTGACATATGTCTCAACCCTTCCGTCACTATTTTACCCTTCTCTTCTCATGACCTCAACTCTTTCTGTCACCTGTTGCATTTATTCTTGCACTTCGCTATAAATTAAGAGAGGAAGGAGTGAGCACTTTTATAAACGTCTCCATTATCTCACCTATCTTCTTTATTTCACGAAGTATTAAAAAAGACAGCTTAGAGAGTGGACCGGTGTCGATTTCCATCTCTTGAAGAGCCACTTGAGCATCCTGATAATAGGGTGCCGCCTTCTTCAGCCAAGTTATGCCTTCTGACTTTTTGTTATTGTTAATATAGAACAAACCTAAGTGGTACTGCGCCCTCGCGGATCCTTGCTCTGCACACTTTCTAAGATAACACTCCCGATTCCCTGTATACCCCTCGAATGTGCCCAAGAAGTACTGGGCAATAATATCGCCGTTATTAGCAGCCCTCTCTATTCGTTGATAGTAACTTGAATCCTCCCCCGAGGTCACGGTCATGTAAGTAATACATGCCAACGCAAATCCCTTATCAGCCATGGGTTTCAGTACGTCTTCAATTCTTTCTTTATCCTTAGTGCATAAGCAGAAAAATATGGATACTATCTGAGGCAGAACATTAAAAAACGGCTCTTCGAAATCTTTCCCCTTGGGCGTAACATGTAAGTCACGCTCTGAAATATTATGATTTAATATGTGTCTGAAAGGGGTTTTCATTGCATTGAGCATGTTAGCAGCTCCCTTGTCTAGCAGATGAATCAGGACCTCAAAATCAAACCTTTCCTCTAGTATACTATCCAGAATCTTGATCGCATCCTCACTTGATTTCACTGATTCAGCATCGTCATCAGAAATGGAACTCTGATTCTTTAATTTTTCAATGACTGTCCTGAAGTTTTTCCGAGCGCCCGCGAAATTAAGACTCGTTACATTGCATAGGGCAAGCTCAAATTCGAGCTCCACAAGAGTGTGAATGTCTGCGGGATCTGTATTCGAAATAGCTTTTTCATACCAATTTTTTGCGCATATCAGTTCTTCATAGGAAAAAATTTTGCCTCCAATTGCTTGGTTGAAGTGAAACTCTGCCTCCTGAATCGGATCCTTCTCCTCAACTCTCGCTTGTGTGCTTCCTGTATGAGAATCTGGTGCGTCGCCCCCTTTCTCCATCGCCGTCAGTTGTCCACTCAGACACAATCCTACGGCAATAGCTGCAGTTTGTTTTTGAAGGTATTCTGTAATGTTCATATGTGCAAGGAATGTATGATTTCCAACGCTTTTTTGTTATTTTTCTCAGCCGCACGAAATAACCAGGAAACAGCCAATTGTTTATCTTCTTTTATTCTGTGTCCGTCCAGATATAGACGCCCCAATAAACATTGTGCTCGGTCATTTTCTGAATATGCTGCACACCTGTACACAAAGGTTATCATTTTGGACGCACCTATACCTTTCATACCCCCCTTCAAGGCTCCCTCCTGCTCATTAATCCCCCACTTATTTTCCCCGGGTTCTCCCTCCATTTCAAGTCCCAACCACAATCGAATTAAAAAGAAAATGTGGATCCCCACCCACCACCCGCTTCTCCCGATATCATGTAGTCGTAGTCTGGATATATCCATAAGAAGATACAGAAGGTAAGAACACAGTAAAGCGTAAATGATCAATATAACAATTCTGACTATCTCCGCATTGGATGAGAAATCCGATTCAAAAATGTACCCAAGGGAATCGTATATAATTGTCACATAGATCAAGTTTAAGTATAAGAAAATCCTCCGTTTCTTATACAAGCTCAATGAAATCCTGTTTTGCTTTGTTGGTGTATAAAAAGCTAATATCGTTTTTTTCATTGTTTTTCTTAATGCGACGTTCATCGATGTATTTTTTTATGTAATATTTTGCCAGTCTCGCTATCGTGATCTCCTGTGCTGTTGGTTCTATCAAATCTGATTCAAGAAAATGTTTAAAAAAAATGTATGCCTTACACAGATCCATTTGATCTCCATCATTAGTGAACTCCAATGTTCCTTTTGTCTCATCGGCACGGAAATGCTCAAAAAACAATGCTGAGAAGACTTTGTGAGCTGCCTTCTGGTAGAGAATCGGGTGATCATGAAGAGAGTCTAATCTCCCTACGAGATATTTATAAGGAGAAAAGGTCAGAGTTTTATGTTCTTGCCGATATAGGTCATCTAATATTTCTCTGTAATTTTGTTTTGCTGTCGTTGCGTCGCTATGAGATGCCTCTTCATTGCTCTTGTCCCCTTTCGGCACAAAATTTCCCCGTTCCATATAAAACACATAGTCCTCCCTGTTCCTCCACCAGTTTCGTTCCGTTTTGATCACATTGACAAGGAAAGAGCAAAAGAGCAAAAAAGGCACTAAATTCATAAGTGTATCCCCTACTTTGTAAATAGTTACCCATTGCCATGTTAATTTATTCTTCCAAAATTTCATGATAGTCAGTCTTTTATTACGAATAAACTGTATAATATTTATCCTTATCAGAGGGTGCTTGTCATGATAGTTCAGATATGTCTCGATATCCGTTATGCGTGCGATTCTCGTATATCTTCGTCCTTCTTTTTTGTCAGTCCATTGAAGAGCATTGAGGGAGCGCGTTTCCCGGTCATTGGTTCTTTTGTCCGGTCAGGGTTGTTCCCAGCTCTGTCAGCGCCCTTCCGAGCTCCGCCAGCTTGTTTGCTTGTTCAGCGATTTTCTTGCTCATTTCCCCGCGCAGAATAGAACAGATGTTAGTGTAGAGAACCTGCTCATAATAAGGCGTTCGTCGTGCTATGTCCCACCACTCGACCGCACCTTCATGATCCGGCTTTTGCCATGGTTTTGCCCCTCCTGCCCAATGGATGATCTTGCTGTTTTTCTTATCTGCAAGGGCTTTCTTGCGGTACTTGAGGGGTAAGTTATCCGGATTGAAGCATACCAATCCGTTCCATTCGGAATCAACGTAGTGGATATGTCCTTGGCATACCATGTTGATGGCGCATTGGTCATGAAAGTGCATGGCAGGATTCTGCGCCGCCTGCAGCAGTTTTTCCTGTACTCCATGTTCACGCATCGCCCGCAGGTTGAGCAGCATCACCCCCGAATTGACGTAATTTTCCTTCGGTCGTTTGACCCCCAGCACTTTGGTAAAATAGGGACCCAGCTTGGGCTTTTTTTGCCGCCTCTCACGCTCCAAAAGACCGATGATACCATAATCCCAGCGACAGGCAACAATCCAATTGTCCCCCATATCCGTCGCATACAAATCAGCCACATCCGTACGCATCAAGGTATCGGCATCAAGCCAGAGAATCTTATCGTATTCAGGGAAAAGGCTCGGAGCAAACAGGCGGTACCAGCTTTCGACCGAGAGTGATTTATAACCCGGAGCAAAATTATAATCAGTCATATCTATGGGCATCTCCATGAAGCGAAGCTGGAATCTCCCCGCAGACTTACGCCCAAATTGATCAATGATATGCTCCAGCAATTCACGATTGCGCTCATTCAAATCACGATACAACACGATAAGTTCATATTCGTGCTTCCCCGCATACTCCACAAGACTCGCCAGAGCTACCCCCAGGTACGGAGCATACCCATTATTCGCGGCAAACAGCACCGCCACCTTTTCGCACCGATGGCCTATCTTTCGGGGAGTCTTTCGTGTGGCTCGAGCACTTGATGTTCCTTTTTTCTTTGTCTGTTTCATGTCCGTTCTAGAGAAAATCGGGAGGCTTTTGAATCCTTACTTTTTGAGACTGGATACTATTCAACAGAATTGCCAGACAAACTGCGAAAGGCGTAGTGTTCGCCGCACTGATTTACGTGAATAAGAGTGTCTAATGCTTCCTGCGCGTTGTAGCCGCACTTAAGTAACGAGGTGAAGAGATGGTAGAATTCCCCCTTAATATCCGTAGCGAATGTTCCCGGATCATCTGTCCCGAGTACGACGAGAGGGGCAGTATCCCCATCACACGGGGAAGCTCCGAGCCATCTCAACGAATGATGTTGTCCCATTTCTTTATATTGCCCTATGCGTAAATTACTCGTCGGGAGTGTTTCCACCACGATCGATTGTTTCACAAGTTTGCGCGTGACTAATTGCTGCATAAGGGTAAGCACAGAAGCGGGGAAATAATCTGTGGGCACCTCAATATGCTCTTGGCTTCTATCCCATGTTTTTCTGTCGTATTGCCAGTTGATGAGCAACTCTATCACCTTCGGAGCCTCTCGACAGAGGGCTTGGCAGATTCGAATTTCTTCTATCCGGTGAGGATCAACATTCCTTGTTGAAGATAAAATTCTTCGAATGATTTCTTTTGTTAGCTGAGATTTATCGATTTTCTCCACATGCTGTGAGTCTCCCACTCGAGAACCTTTGATTCTCCATAAAGCTTTCTCATACATATCTCTCAACAATAGGGGATCTAAACAACGGAGATCAAAAACCCTTTTTAGGAAATGCGGAGAAGGATTCGATTCTCGAAACACTGCGTAGCCATGCTCTCTAATATCGTAATTCAATCGGTTCACGATAGGATCCATATCCTTTTGGTTCTGCAGCATATTCCATGCGAAAAGTAGATCCAGGAGCCATTCCCCTCGCGTGGGGGCAATTTGCCCTGGCATACTGTTGAGCCACAATGTAGGGTTCACTCCAAGGGCTGTGGCATGTCCGATGCGATCTCCCCTACGCAGCTCAAGAAAATCAACACTCTCATATACAGCGCGAATGCCACTAACAAGGTGATAGAAATCTTCCCCGGCATGGTAAGTAGCATGCGGAAGATTCAACTCATAGCGTGCCTTTCGATAAGAGGGCGCAAATACATCTGGTGGCGTATCCAATTCGTAGGCGGCAGCATCAATTCCACACACCCATTTTCTCAAGGCAGGAATATCGTTCAATAGTCGGCGCAAATTTCCAAGTCGTTCCTCATAATCCCTTCGTCCGTGATCGTAGCGTATCTGCCCTTCCAGAAGCTTACTGTTGTCTTTCGGCTCCCAAAGTTGTTTAATGAGATGAATGACAATTGCTGGACGAACGAGACGTTGATGTGAAAGCCTCAAGCATTCGTCAATTCTTGCCAACACTTTCCCTAACTGATCCGAATATTTGAAATCCGCATTTTTATCGCTCTGCTCCCATACACATATCCTATCGGAATAGCTATTTCCATTTATGGATTCACCTTCCATACCCAAGTGATTATGCACGTAATTCAAATATCCTAATAGAATAGCGACGCATTGACGGGAAAGTTTCCAATATTCTTTTTGTGGGGAAATTCGCAGCTCCACATAGTTGGTGACGCTATCCCTATTTTTGTCGTGAAAACGTTCAAAAATGGCGCTAAAATAGTAGGGCTGAGTAACGAGAAGCTTTTGGACGGACGAGTACCTTTGAAACTGACGAAAACCCACAAAATTGTCTCGCTGAACACAAAGCATATAAAACTCATTTAATAGAAGAATGTAAAGAAGGAAAGCTCTGTCTATAAGATCGCGTGAAAAGAGTTTTTGCTTCCTGAGAACTTCCATCATCCACTGCAATTCTCTAGTGGTATCTGGCAGAATTTTCTCTCCGTGGATGCCGTACTCAAAAGCCTCGAATACGCGTCTACTTTTGGTTTTTCCCCATGACTGCGGCGGGATCTTACTTAGAGCGGCTAACACCCCCTCAGGTTCAACAAATATCATATCGCCACCTTCGCTATCCTCCCATGGTAATTTCTTTCCATTTGCATACTGGACGAGAATTACTCTGAGATATTTCGCGACCTCCATGTGTTCTTCCATCAGCTCAGGAGTCAAATCCGCATGGATGAAGCGATAAAGACGTGGCACTTCCTTGTCATCATGATAATTTTCTCGCTGTATCTGCCACTCCTCAGTGACGTGATCCAGGGCATGTAGCCAACATTCCTCCGCGTACGCGCATAAATTGGCATGCACATGTGAATCGTTCAGACCGTGCTGAGTGATATAGTTCTCTACTCCCTCATCGTACGGATAAAGCTGCTTGAAGGTTCGTTCAACTGGAGGGGTTGGCTGCGCGTATTTTGCATCCAGTTTTAAGTAGGCCCAAGCCAATACGGGCAGAGGAGACATGCGGCTTAACATGTTTTGCCACCAGCCAAACTTCAACGTATTAACATACAATTCATTGTTTCGTACGGTAAGGTATTCATCCACCAAACATTGGAGTGAAGCCAGCACGATGCTGGGCTTTGCGGAAACTTCCTCGGTGGGGGCGAGTTCCCACTCGTATCGCATCGCACAATCTCCCTGCCGAATATAATCGTATTCAAATTTTTCCCATCGATGCTGAAATACATGATCTGGTCGCGTACTGTTCCACCTGTGGAAATCTAAATGCACAAACTCTTGCAGAATACTCCGCTTTTCGAAATTAAATTCCACATTAAAGGGATGCTTAAGCAACCACATAAGCAGGTGCTCATTGGCCAATATATATGCTGGTACGGTTGAGACTTCTGCCACGGTGACTAGAATGATTTTCAAAGATTATTGAAACCTATCATTTTAATCTCTACAAATTTCAAAATCAAACAATTATTTCGTTTTTGATGCCTTCATTATTTTTAAATTCAAACATTTTGTGAGAGGAAATGCACCGATTGCAGCCCGGTAAAATTCAGTCATCTTCTTTGTGTCCTCCATCTTCATCTTTTCAGGGGAAAAGAAGAAACCTCTGAAATGGTTCATTATTTGGTCAAATTCATTCCACCCTTTTCTAGGGATTTTATTGGAAACCTCTGTATTATAATTTGCACTTATTGTAGCTGTTGTCTCTGAATTAATGGATGACGAGCATTCCCATTTCCTCTTCATCTCAACAGTTGATCTGGAATTTTGCGAGGAATGGCTTATTTTCCGTGTTTGTTGATAAAAGTCTGACCAAATTTCTCCCATTGTATGCGGACTAATATCGTCTTCTCTATCTGGACTCGTCTTGAGGAGTTTCTGTACATCAAAGTACCATCCAGCAATTTTTTTCATGAGCGTGTCAAGATCATCATATTGTGATGGCTTCTCTATACTCTCGACACACAAGGGATCTTCTGCCCCTGACTTTCGTCCTACCTGCCATTCAGGGCGACGACAGGATTTAATGGGTATATAATTTAGAGTCATCTCCCGAAGCGGCTGTGCCAATTTTTCTGCATACTTCTCTTTGTCCTCCTTGTATTTCTCATCAGAATGAGAATTCTCTTCACAAACTTCGATACAACGCAGGATATATGCCAAATAACTATAAATAGAAATATAGTAACTACCATCACGCTCATCTGATTTATTCATACTAACGAGCAAGCCTATGGCAGTTGCAAACGACTTATCACTCAAATATTTCCCTGAAAGCTCCATTTTGATAAATTCTTGGATACGGTCTATTTCTTTCTGCTCAAGGATTCGTAATACGCCCGAATGAAGACGATAATCATCAGAGTCATAACACCAGATCATATTAGCGTGCCGTGCCCAACGTGAAGGACTACTCCAATTCCCGATGTGTAGGTATTCTTCAAAGCTCCTCCTTAAATCCTCTTGGTTTTCTAGAAAGGTGTTTTTATTTTTTTCCACGATCCTAAATTGTTCCAAGGCTTTCCAGAAAAGGGTAACTGTTGCAGGACCGTATAGGATATAGGTAACGAAACCTCGAAGATCCTTAATATTTTTCTTAAAACCTGCCGCGAGAATCAGAATAAGTAACCCATCAGAGGATCGATATTCCCCCTCATTAGAGAGGAAATACCCATGTTCCAAATCACCTATATTCTGGCAGAGATGCAGCATAGTGGCGTAATATGTCCATTCGTCATCTGCTGTTAAAGGCTCCCAATTGTTGGGAGAAGTAGGCAGTAAATCTACTAGGCTGCGGTTTAAGGCCGTCTTTACTAGATATTCGATATTGCTCCTATTTGTACGTCGTATAAAGCTCCTGTTTTTTTCCTCGGCTAAGTTTTTTGCTTCCTTTAAATCCTTCAGATCATTACTGTTAGCGATAACTCTCTGGCACTGACTTTCTAACCCTTCATGATATTGATTGAACCAATCATCCAGATCCAACATGTCCCATAACTTAACACGAACCCAGTATTCTAAGATCTGGATAATGTTACGAAGTGGTAACGACATAAAAAAATCCACGTAAGGTGATACTTCAGATTCTTTTGAACTAATAGTTATTTTAAAAATCTCTCGCAGCCACGTGTAGAGAGACTTCTCTTTTGCCTCAGAGGAATTCCTCTTAAGCATGACCTTTATCGGGATACGTTTCTTCGCCAAAGTATACAAGCTCCTTAGTTCAAACTGCTGTCGAACAGGGAAGAGTTTAGCAAAATACTGAGCTGCATGCGTTATGATAAAATTCATGCGGATTCCCTTTCCGCTTTCATCGCATTCATGGTACTTATAGTTGTATTCTTCAAAATGCTTCTCACGCACACGCTCGAGATTTAGGGTCCTATCCCCTGCCATCAACACAACCAAATATTCGTTGGAGATATATAATCTCAGGGTTTCTAGAACGTTGTAACATTGTTCAGTGTGTATATCAATATCGTCGATCAGCAAAACGAATGCTTTAACCCCGCAGAGCTCACAAAGCAGCTTCAAACATCTCTTAAAATTCTCGCGGATCATGCCATTCATCTCTGGATCATCTCGCCTCAGATTAGCTGCGCGATGCTCAGTTAATCCACTCAACGCCTCACGTCCTTGTGAAAACCGCAAAATCGCCCTATCAAGCCCACGCAATTCTAGCTTACTCTTGTCATACAGATCATTAAATTGGCAAGTATGGTTGCTTGCTCTCTCGTATACTTCTTGGAATTTAGACTTGAGTGCTGCTGCGACTGTTATAAAAAAGTCCCCGTAAATGCCAAAGGATTCCGATGGATCATACCGGTGCAAAAATTGAATGGTTTTCCTATTCGATTCTCCCAGCCTTTCCGTTAGGTGCCGAAGGAATGTCGATTTTCCGCTACCGCGTTTCCCTGTGATGTAGTAATTTAACCGGGAAGAGGTATATCCGCCCAACTCTTCTACGCCCTCAAAATCTTTTCTCTGAGCAGAGACCTGTTCGACATCTTCAATAATTTGTGATGTCAATCTCTCTAGGAGTTGGGTATGAATTACACCAATGCAGCTATCTTGCTTTGCAGAGCTGGAAGAGAGATCCTCACAATTGAGTGTTACTTTGTATTCGTTTTGCATGTTTCTGTAATTTGAGAGGTTGCAGTTTGATTGTTCTTTTTGGCTTTAGCCTACCACAGTGTTGATTTTTTCAAGGATTTTCTTGCATTTTGAAAAAGAAGAAAGCCCCTTAATGTCGGAAAACCCATACACGCCGAAAATCGGATAAATCATCGGCAGTGTATGTTTCGATGAAAGAGAGACATTATAGAAAGGTTGAGGTGTTACGTTATATTGAAAGGGTCCATCTCCGGTAATCTTGCCAGAGTACAGCAAATCAACACGTGCTTCTTTGTTGAAAAGAGTGCGCACAAACCCGACATAATCACACTCCGTCCACAGCGGCAGACACAGGATGTTGACAAACAAAGTCAGGATGACGGCAAAGGTTATTTTTTCACCATATACATACTATTTATGAATGTAAGGATATTGCGCCATAGTTTGCGTTTACGGACGTCTTTCGATAACCCTTCGCACCTTCTCTATATCCATGGGAGTATCGACGGACAAGGTTTCTCCTTGCTCTATTTTAACGAACCGCATCGTTTCGCCGGCATCGATGATTCTCAAATGATCAATACCTTCGATACTCTCAAATTCTCCCTTAGGCATTTTCGAATACTCTTCCAACATTGCCTTTGACAGACACGTTATACCCACATGTTTCCAGTAGCAGAAATCAATTCGCTTGCTGGGATATGGGATAGGCGTTCTTGACATATATAAGGCTCTCAGGTTTTTATCGAAAACAACTTTGATATTGGAACTATCATGGACCTCCGCCGGACTGTGCATCGGAGCAATCGTGTTGATTGCAATTTTTTCATTGGGCCGATCGGTGTCAGTGGGAATAACACGTGCTATGTGTTCAGGATTGATCAGGGGCTCATCACCGTTAATGACGATGTAAAAATCCGCGTCAACTTCCTTTGAAAGTTCGCAAACACGTGAAAAAGCTGTTGGATGATGCGGAGAAGTCATCACAACATCTATACCAAACTGCTGACAGACGGTTCGAATTCTTTCATCGTCTGTGGCTACATAAACTCTCTCTATAGCTTGAACCTTTCTTACCTGCTGACATACCCACCATATCATAGGCTTTCCGCAGATATCGGCTAATGGTTTCCCCGGAAATCTGCTTGATTGGTATCTTGCCGGTATAATTCCGACCACCCTATTTTTCCCCCTGTCCATAGTATGCGCCCTTTCCGTGTTTCCTGGAGTAATGTTTATCCAGAATGAATTGTGACAATCGAGATTGCTTGTTCAAAAACAATGTTTTGAGAGCTGTTTCAGCTACAATTTCCAATGCCGAAGCGTGATACACAGACTCCAACGCGTCTTTTCCCCATGCAAATACCCCATGATTTGCAACGAGAACACCGGGAATCTCGTCGGGAGAGATTTTATGTTCGCGGAAGGTCTCGACAATCACTTGCCCCGTGTGGAATTCGTATCCATCATTGACTTCGTCGGACCGCAGTCCACGCGTACACGGGATGGCACCATGGAAATAATCCGCGTGAGTTGTACCTAGAGCCGGCACACTCACATTCGCTTGGGCAAAAGCAGTCGCATTGATTGAATGAGTATGTGTGATTCCTCCAACCTGTGGAAATTTTTTGTATAACTCAATATGGGTTGGTGTATCCGTGGACGCCCTCAAATTTCCTTCCACCACCGCGCCATCGGACATTCTTACGACGACCATATCGGTCGGGCTCATGTCATCGTATTCAACACCTGAAGGCTTAATAACCAAATAGTGCCTATCCGGCGTGACCTCACTTACATTTCCCCATGTCCAACATACAAGACCCAGTTGAGGAAGATTCTTATTTGCGAGGCACACCCTTTCTTTAATTTCTTCAAACATACTATATTCCTGTATTATAGACTTTCTTGATAGCTGACGCCCATTCTCCTCTCTGAGATAAGACGTACTCAACAATGTCTCGCACGGCTCCATCTCCACCACAGACCGGGCTGACATAATGCGCTATATTCTTCACTTCTTTGCAACTATCTTTTGGACATCCCACAAATGAAGCTAACCCCATAGCCGACAAATCATTTAAATCATCCCCAATGTATCCCAGTTCTTCTTGAGAGATCTTGTGATCGTCCATGAATTTTTCTAAAAACTGCTTCTTGTCTCTCACAGCTTGAAATAAATGATCCACCTTCAGCTCAGTAAGGCGTTTCTTTGCTGCTAATGATTCCCTACCCGTGATTACAATAATTTCGATTCCAAGGTAGTGTGCTACAAAAAAAGCTGCTGCATCACGTGTGCAAAATTTTTTACTCTCTCTTCCCTCCTCTTCAAAGTATATCCCTCCATCAGTCATTGTTCCATCTACATCAATGACAAAATATTTGAGTTGTTCAAGCTTGTTCATTTTTCAAATTCTAAATCATACAATGACGGAGTTATGAAGGTAACCGCGCAATTCATTTCTTTTATATGCCGCGCGACCATTTGATTGAAGGAGTGCGAGTGTTTTCGGAGCGAATGAAGCCGATCATCACAATAATTCTCCTCATCTGTGTATCCATCAGCACCCGCTGCAGCCACCTCCTGCACATTCAATTTTTGGAGAAGATTCAAGAGAAGTATAAAACCGTTTTCTTCACTACCTCCTCCTCCATTCAGGTCACTGTAATTTAAGCGAAGTTCATTGTCTGCGTGCAGAATATTCGAGGTCGTAATGATTTGCGTTTTGTGGCACTGCGCAGAATATTGCTCCAAACGTCTGGGGTTGCTAAAGAAAGCAAAATCTGCGGAAATGGCATCCGGAAGGAAATTGACACTTATGACGATAGGATCATTTTTAACAAGGTATTTTTCTACTTCATTTTGATGCTTCTTAAGACTATGCCCTGGCGCTAAAATCAATACCTTCCTTCGACTTACTTTCTCTTCTAGATATTCAATTGTTTTTGAATCATCTATACGGTTGTTTTTGTAGCCCCGATAAACCTCATCGGCATACGCTGCATCAAATTTCGTTTTTTTGTTGTCATCTATACAGGACAGGATATGATTCACGTCCTTGCTGGATAAATCTCCCTTTTTTAAAAAGTGCTCAGCGTAATTCCTGTGTAAATTGTACTTCCCTGATAAGAAATATTCGACTGAGTATCCCCATTCCGACTTCCCTTTGAGGGGTTCAATGTGCTCGTAAATGGCATCAAGAAGATAATCTAATTCGTAGTCTTTCCCACAATATTCATTGCAGTAATCAGCGATAATTTCGAGAGGTAAATTCCCCGGATTCCTTCCCATCCCGAGCAAGCTGCCATCTATTGTAATGGGACGTTTCAAATCTTTATCGAGAAAAATCTGGGCTAGGCAAAAGCTAAGAGACATGTTTTCGTGCAGATGAATCGCCAAGCGGATATCCTGCTCTAAATTGTTATCAACAATACTCACAATCCTGTCCAAGTCGCGACGTTTCATGCTCCCAAAGGTGTCCACAATAGCAAACTGCCAAGGATGAACTTCATTGACTTTTTCTACTATCCACATAATTTGTTCATCCTTATACCCCATTATATTGATAGGATTGATGCTCACCTTATAGCCCTTCTTTTTTATCTCACCCGCAAAATCTAACCCATCCTTGACATCATAATCATGCATTGTTGTGCGGATAATCTCTATTCCGTTTCCCTCGTAAGGTGACAATTTGCTGCTCGAATAATTTGAACACATCGCCATGGCTGAATACGATGTCCCTGTCCTGTCAAAAGGCAATAATTCGTTGAGCTCCTCTATGCGATTCCCAACGGATATATCGGGGTTATAACAGTCGATATCTCTCAAAAAACCTACCTCTACGATATCAATTCGAGCTTTTGTGAGGTTATGGATTATGTCCTTTGCCGTATTCTTCCCCCATTTCCATCCGTTGATATACCCGCCATCTCTGAGGGTACAATCTAATAGTTTTACCGCGATACTGTGTGGTTGATTGGTCATTACGTCCCTCTGTGATCTTTATGAGTTATCTTATACATCCATGATTCACATTCAGCATTCATTCACCTGACAAACACATCACTCCTGCGCGTCAGAAATAACATCCTTTTCTTGGACTTTTATTTCAGGATGCTCTTTTAAGTAGGACTTCGTATATACATCTTTGAACATACCCTTTAATCCGACAGGATTAATTGAGATGATTTCTATTTCCGGATAATATATGTTTCGAATTTCCTTAAGTTTTATATAACCAGACTTTAGCATATCTGGATTAAAAGGTTTTTGAAACAAAGATTTTTTAAAATAACCTGTATTTGCTGTATCACAACCAACTAGATATATTTTTCTTGGACGCGTATAAAATAAAAACGATAAAGCGGGATGCACAGTAGTTCCGAAATCGGCCAGAGGAAAATGTTCAATATCGTGATAGGCTTGCATTGCAAAGGGCACCTCTGAATAAAAACGTTCTGCATGAGCGAGCTCTGCGATGGAATCGGGGATAGAGAAACCTCGGCATGGATCATATACGTATTTCCCAAAGAAATTCACACATCCATAATCAAAAGTTGTGCTGATAAATTCTTTAACTGCTGGATAATCTATCATAAAGCAAAAATCGAAATGGTATTTTTCCATCGTTATTGCACGATTAATGGCCAAGTGTTTGATATCCGGCAAGATAGGTGCATAATTTGCAGTAGGACCACACGCGACGATCATGACATCTTTTCCACGAAGAGAGTTTTTGTATTTGGGGAATGTTTGTTTATGGGCCTCTGCTATGGCGTTTGCATAACAGACGAATTTGAGCATGTGAACATCCTGAGCATGGGGAGCAGGGTTTACCGGGACCTGCTCCGTTTTATATTGGATTCCCAAAAATCGCTTTCTTATCACATTGCCTTGCTTCTCTGTTCGCGTTAACGGCAATCCGATGTAGGAGATCGTAGACCCCTGTTTGTCAAATATCTCCTTTCTGATGGGTAAGTATAACAGCTTCTTCGTATCGCATTGGGCTATTTTCCTATGCTCATATAAAGTAAGCCCTAAAAATTTCACAAAAGCATATGCAGGCCTGCTCTCATTTTTGTAAATCAGTTGCCTTAGACCATACCACACCGGATGTTTCAACATGCATAAAAATTCCTCTTTATGCTGCTGAGAAAAGCGTGTGAACTGCATGTTAGAAATGTAGGGAGCAAAAATCCGAGCAATATCTTTTGCTTGTCGTATTTTATATATTCCTTTGCATCTTTGAGTATTGTTGAACTTTGCAACATTGAATGCGTTTTTATAGAACAATTCCATAAAACGAGAGCTTATATTATTTTGCAATAACCATTTAAGTGTATTGCAAAAACCCATCATACTAATTATTTCTGTTTTATATCCTTGATTACCTGATGAATCAGATGCGCCTATACGATAGTTATAGTAACCCATCGGCACTAAGTAAAATGACCTCATTTGGGTAATAACTCGCCAGTGAAAATCACGATCCTGAGCTGATGCCCCTGGACGTTCTGGATATTGAATTTTATATCTCTCTATAAAACTTCGGCGATAGATGGCACTCCACGTTGAAGGATGAGCATATGCAATCTCTGGAGCCGTAATGGGTAGATTTTCCAATCTCCGATTAAAAATGCGATTACCATATTGATTAATGAGCCTTCTTTCTTCACCGTTTATATTTGAGTACAGCGACTTAACCACGTCCACATTTTCTTTTATCGCTTTTGCGTAGAGGTCTTCATACATTTCCGGTTCAATCCAATCGTCCGTCTCGACGAATCCAATATATTCTCCCTTGGCTTCTGCCATTCCCGTGTTATAGGCAACTCCCATCCCCTCATTTTTTTTGTGAATCACCTTCACGCGTGAATCTTTAGCAGCGTATTCATCACAGATGGATGGAGAGCTGTCTGTGGATCCGTCATCCACAAGGATAATTTCAATTTCTTCCAGCGTTTGCGCTACAATACTATCCACGCATTGGTGAAGGTACTTCTCGCGGTTGTAAACCGGCACGATGACAGATACCTTAATTTGTGTTTTCATTGGAGTGAATTAATAGAAAAATTCTCAGTGATTGATAAGGTTCATAAGTACGGTACCGACGTGATCAAATGTAAATAAATCGCGATTGGTATAAATGTTATCTCGATATTCCTGAATCTCCTTGTCAGAGAGAGACAGAACGTTTTTCAAATCTTCCTTCTTTTTTATAAGTATAGCCATTTTTTTGTCTACCAATGTTTTATAATATGAATGCTCGGTATGAGAAATGAGCGGAATAATTCCGAACATCATGTACGTAACATCTTTGCTCGGCGTATTACTAAATGCGTAATACTGCTCTGTCGCACATGCTGCGCCATTCGCGCTAAGCTGACCGACCGGTGACCAGTAGTAATCTCGATTAGATCGAAAGCGTTCCACGGAATTGTAAAAGATGTCGTACATATGACTTAGTCCGAATGCACAGCTTCCTTCCCACTTTGCAAATTCCTTACGCTCAGCGTATAGACGATCGATATTCTCCAAGCGTCCGGCTACCCAGAAAGAAGACGGCCTGACCTTTCTACATAATAACCGATCTATGAATCTCCGTTTCCCCCTTGAACGTGGAGGATAAAAACGTATGGGAAGATTAAGCGAATTATTTGCGATGAAATTAAATTGAGAGAAACAACGCCCCATAGAAATCATACAGTGCTCAATTGGCTTTGTATTGTGGAGGACGTACTGTTTCATGGGAGTTTCCATGTGCTCAACCAAAGAAACCTTACTTCTCGCTTCTTGGGAATTATGCATAACAAAGTCCCGCAAGAGATCGTTATCAAACATCAGAGTATCAACATATTGAATTTTCTGATTAAACAGACTCATCATTGCCTGTGACCCAAATCCCGTATCCCCGTTAAAATAGCGAAGAGTTTTTGCGCCGCAGGCGTTGTCGTGGTTATATTTCGAAATTTGATAGAGAACATCTAATTCTTCCAGAGATAAACCTCTTATAAGTGATAGGGTTGGAACATCTCCTCCAAAATAGCCTCCTCCTACAACGAGAGTGTTTTCATCTAATGTACGGCATAATTCCTGAATGTCATCAGTATCATTGTTGATAATCCTAAAACCGAAGGCTGAGAAGAAGGCATAATTCGTCTTAAACCAACGGACATCCTTTTTAACCCGCACAACAGTGACATCAACATGATGCTCTTTAAACCAGAGTAAACTGTCCGCAAACCAACAGCCCGCTCCTATCCAAATTAATTTACGATTCATTGTTCCTTCTTTCCAATTTGATTAAATAGTCTTAAAGCACAAATTACACATTGATCAATGTTATAGTATTTGTAATTTCCTAGTCGACCGAGGAAGTGGGTGTTGGGGAGGGAGGATGCGAGTTGTTGATAACGGTTATAAAGGGTGGCGTTTTCTGGGGAGAGGACTGGGTAGTAGGGTTCGTTCTTGCCGGGAGAGTAGGCACAGGGGTACTCGCGCGAAATGGTGGTGTGCGGCGTTTCCTCGTCCAGGTAGTACTTGTACTCCACTTGGCGGGTGAAATCGTAATTGCAGGGAAAGTTGATCTGCGGACCGGACTGCGCAAACTCTCGCGGCAGGTTGCGGAATTGAAGATCCAAGCTACGATAGGGGAGAGCTCCGAACTCGTAGCCGAAAAACTCGTCGATCGGTCCCGTGAAGAAAAGCCGGTCGTAGGAAATTTTCCCCTTCACATCCGACCAATTCGCGTTGAGACGCACTTCAACGAGCGGGTGATCCAGCATCCTCCTCGCCATGGCGGTGTATCCCTCGGCGGGAATCGCCTGATAGGTGTCGCGGAAATAGCGATCGTCCCGTCCGACCCGTACCGGTACGCGCCCACTCACAGAGGCGTCCAGTTGCTTCGCCGTCAGCCCCCACTGCTTCATCGTGTACCCGGCAAACACCTTTTCGTAGATGAAATCCGCCAGCAGGTGCAGATCCTCATCCTTGGTGTCACGCAACTTGAGGATGGGCACGTCTGTGTTGAATCCGAAGGAGGCGATCAGCTTCTCCTCGATGCGGGTCGCCATCGTGCGCGGGAAGAGCGTATGCAGTGAATCGAGGTTGAAGGGCACCGGCACCTCCGTGCCGTCCACCACCGCCTTCACCCGGTACATGAAAGGATGCCACTCGGTGAAACGACTCAGGTAGTCCCACACCTCCCTGCTGTTGGTGTGAAACACGTGAGGTCCGTACTTATGCACGGTCACCCCTGTTTCGGGATCTTTCTCATCGTAGATATTGCCGCCGATGTGGGAGCGTTTGTCGATGATGAGCACGGGCTCACCGAGTTGCGAGGCGATACGTTCCGCCACGACCATGCCGGACAGGCCGCAGCCTACCACAAGGTTCTTCACGTGTTCCAGTTGGGGTGTGCTCATCGTCAGATTAAAAGCGGCGGTGCTGCTCCCACTGCCAGGCGGTGGAAAGGATGGAACGGATATCGGTATGGCATGGTTGCCAGCCGAGGATAGCGCGCGCGGCGGCATTGTTGGCGTAGAGCCGTGCGGGATCTCCGGGACGTCTCTCCGCCAACTCCATGGGACACGACTTGCCGCATACCTCTTCAGCGGCGCGGATGAGTTCCAGCACGCTTGTGCCGCAGCCCGTGCCGAGGTTGATGCAACCGGAGTAGTTTTCCAGCTTTTCCAGCGCGAGGCGATGCGCCTCCGCCAGATCCTCTACGTGGATGTAGTCGCGGATGCAGGAGCCGTCCGGCGTGTCGTAGTCGGTGCCGAACACGCGAATACAGTTCAGCTTGCCGGCAATCGCCTGCAGCGCCAGCGGAATCAGGTGCGTCTCCGGGTCATGCGCCTCTCCGATGGAGGCATCTTCTGCGGCTCCGGCGGCGTTGAAGTAGCGCAGGGCGATGTGTTGCAGACCGTAGGCGCGTTCGTAGTCCGAAAAAATCTGCTCCACCATGAGCTTGCTGCGCCCGTAGGGGTTGATGGGATTCTGCGTGTGCTTCTCATCGATGGGCGTGTAGCGCGGCTCGCCATAGGTGGCGCAGGTGGAGGAGAAGACGATCTTCTTCACACTGTGCTCCAACATAGCATCAAGCAGGTTGAGCGTGCCGACCACGTTGTTGCGGTAGTACTTGGCGGGCTTGGTGACGCTCTCTCCCACGTAGGCAAAGGCAGCGAAGTGGACCACGGCGCCGATGTCGTACTTTTCAAAGAGAGCCTTCAGGCTTTCCGGCTCCAGCAGGTCGGCCTTCTCAAACGCCGCGCGGGAGTCCACCGCCTCGCGATGTCCATAGATCAGGTTATCGGCCACCACCACGCGGTAGCCACGATCCAGCAGATGCCGCACCGTGTGCGAGCCGATGTAGCCCGCTCCTCCCATCACCAGAATTTGTTTGTTTCCCTCTTTCATCGTTTTTTGAAAAAGCGGAAGTCTAAGATATGACGCGACCGCAGCCCGTTTGCCACTCGTTTCCAGTCCGCCGCATCAAATTGCGGCCATTCCGTGAGAATGACCAACACGTCGGCTCCCTGCGCTGCGCTGTACATGTCCGGCGCGTATTGAACGCTGTCGCCCAGAATGCGCCGCGCCGTCGTCATCGCTTGCGGGTCGTAGACGCACACGTCCACGTGGTGACTCGCCAGGCACTGCACAATCTCCACGGCGGGACTCTCCCGGCAGTCGTCTGTCCCTTCCTTGAAGGCCAGCCCCCAGACGGCAATCTTCGGGGAGGGCACATCTTCCACCTCTTTCAGGATGCGCTGCGCCATGTGTTCCCGGCGTTTCTTGTTCCCCTTGATGGCGGCGCGGATGAGCGAAAGCTCTACTCCCAGTTTGCGCGCCATGTGCTCGATGGCTTTTGTGTCCTTCGGAAAGCAGGAGCCGCCGTAGCCCGGTCCGGGTTTGAGGAACGCCGGTCCGATGCGCGAATCAAGCCCCATGCCCTGCGCCACCTCGTGGATGTTGGCTCCCGCCGCCTCGCAGAAGTCCGCCATCTCGTTGATGTAGTGAATCTTCACCGCCAGGAAGGCGTTGGAGGCATACTTGATGGCCTCCGAGGAACGCCGCGCTACGAAGAGGAATCTGGTTGCATTGGGGAGAGGAGCGTAGAGCTCCTGGATGAGCTCCCTCGCTTTTTGTGATTGCGTGCCCACGACAATGCGTACAGGGTGGAAGAAGTCATGCACGGCATAGCCTTCTCTCAAAAACTCCGGCAGGGAGATTACCTCGACCCGCGCCTTCGGGTTGGTCTTGCGAATCCGCTTCTCAACTTCATCCCCTGTGCCGACCGGTACCGTCGATTTGACAGCTACAACGGCCTCGGAAGGCAGGAAGGGAGCAACCTCCTTCACCGCTCCAAACAGGTAGCGCAGGTCAGCCTGACCGGTTCGACGATCCGGAGGAGTCCCCACTGCCAGCAGGATGAGCCGCGCCCCGCTCACGCCTTCTTTCATGTCATCCGTGAAAGTAAGTCGCCCGGACTCCAGCCCTGACTTGAGAAGATCCTCGAGTCCCTCCTCGAAGAGCGTCACCTGACCGGTGCGCAGTTTCTCCACCTTTTCGCGGTCACAGTCGATGCACGTGACTTCATGCCCAAGGCTAGCTAACCCTGCCCCAGTGGGCAGCCCTACGTATCCTGTTCCTATGATAGCAACCTTCATGCTCTGTTGATTTGTGTTTTGAAGTACTTAATCGTGGCATCCAGCCCCTGCGCTAACGGCACCTGTGGACTCCAGTTCAACACGCTTTGCGCAAGAGAAATATCCGGTTTCCGCTGCGTGGGGTCATCCGACGGCAACTCACGGTGCACGAGCTTCGAGCTGCCGCCTACCTTCGCCAGTACAATGTCCGCCAGCTCGCGTATCGTGAATTCTCCGGGGTTACCCAGGTTCACCGGTCCCGTAAAGGAAGAATCCTCTACCGCCATCATCCGGACCATGCCTTCGATGAGGTCGTCCACGTAGCAGAAAGAACGTGTCTGGCTCCCATCACCGTAAATAGTAATATCCTCTCCGCGCAGCGCCTGACAAATGAAGTTGGACACGACGCGCCCGTCCTTCGGGTCCATTTTCGGTCCGTACGTGTTGAAGATGCGGATGACGCGGACGGAGACTCCCTCGTGGCGGTGGTAGTCGAAGAAAAGGCTCTCGGCACAACGTTTGCCTTCATCGTAGCAGGAGCGGATGCCGACAGGGTTGACGTTGCCGCGGTAGGTTTCCCTCTGCGGATGTTCCAAAGGCTCGCCGTACACTTCCGAGGTGCTGGCTTGCAGGATGCGCGCCCCGTGCGCCTTCGCTAACTCCAGCATGTTGAGAACCCCCAACACGCAAGTGCGGGTGGTGTCGATGGAGTGACGCCCTTGGTAAGCCGGAGGTGAGGCAGGGCAGGCGAGGTTATAGATTTCGTCCACGTGCTCTCCCGGGTCGAAAGGATTGCACACGTCGTGTTCCACGAAGCGGAAGTTCGCATTTCCCTGTAATTCCGCGATGTTTTCCATGCGACCGGTGTAGTTGTTGTCCAGACAAATGACGCGTCGCCCCTCGCGCAGCAACCGCGCGCAGAGGTTGGAGCCCAGAAATCCTGTTCCACCTGTTATGAGAGTCGTGATCATAGAATCTTTCCCCTTCGCTCCTTCATCTGGTCGCCTCCTCCTCACTCACCCACGGAAAGAAATAGGGTGATAATTTGTTCTCTACCGCTGCCGAGAGTTTCCGAACACGGTACACTCCCCTATCCCACGTGTCCGTCTGCAGGCACGTCTCGGGAATGATGCTCTGCGCTGTCCCATCGTGCGGGATGATGTACCAGCCACGATTCGCCGGATCGGCTATGGCCATGTAAAGGGCTCTCCCCCGGCGCTCGTCCGCCCTCTCCCCGCTCGCTCTCCCCTTGATCTGCAGCAGCATCACCTCGTTGCCACTGCCGCCGTTTTCCCCCGGTACCTCACGCGTCGCCATCACATCCGCTCCCCATGCATCATTCATCACCCGCTGGCATTCGAATCCGT
>CANRKR010000033.1 GCA_947631275.1 uncultured Akkermansia sp. | reverse complement strand
CACCGAAAGGCTGGCTTCAGGACCTGGCAGCCGGATGTGCTGCGGCACACCTTCGCCACGCACCACCTCGCCGCGTTCCGCAACTACGCCGAGCTGCAGCTGGAAATGGGGCACCGCTCGGCAGAACAACTGCGCACTCGCTACATCGCCATGGAAGGCATGAAGTGCCGCGAGGGATTCATGCTCCGGTCGAGTGTGCATACGATGCCATCTGCCGGGAAGGAGAGAAGAACGCACCCAACGTTGGCCCCATGGTCTCCGAAACTTTTGAAATGATCGCCTCAGACTCTCGCCTGAATGCTCCCTCCTGTCTCAAAAGCGCCTGCATTTTTAAGATCCATCTTTTCCATGCTAAGAAAAAATCAACTTACTTTCAACCACCCCAAAAATTATAATTGACTATCGGTTTATTACATCAAATAAAGTCACCGAAGGGTCACGTAAAACTAGAAAAGAGGATTTTCCGAAAGCCCGATGCCTCAAAAACGAAAGGGCAACGTCAACCACATATCACTCAAGATGAGTAAACAAGCAGGAATAGAGTTACTTTCTATATGGGAAATTTTACGTAACCGTGAGATTTTTTTGAGGCATCGAAATCAGGGGAACCGGTAAAACACGTCAGGCTATTGGGTGACCGTCTACTTTGAAGCATCTGGCTTCGGTGACTTTTTCTTTTGAGGCGATGCGCCAGGTTCGTGCGCATCGGGACGCCCTGCACCCTCTGCGGCATTTTGTTCGCTGTTCTTTCCGTTTGATTCAGGTTTGTTCTCTTTGCCCGTCTCATCCGATGGGGAAGACTTCATGCCGCTCTCTTCCGGTGCCGGAGACGGTGGCGCAAGAAGATCCTGGATTTCAACAAACTGAGCCCCTTCTGCCATGCCGCCTAATTCATCCACCAACTCGCGGCATCGCGCGTTTAATCGTTCATAATTAATGGGACCGGGGGATTCTTCTGCCGTGTGCGGGAAGATGAGGTAGGAAGCGCTCAGTGAACTCACGGGACGCGCATTGACTTTTGCTGAAGGGTTGATGATCTTGCCGAGGCGCAACGAAGCTTCCCCGGCTTTATGACGCGGACCGTAATCTCCCACGATGGCGGGGTAGAGCTTCTTCCCCACGATGACGACGGCGTAGTCCCCCGGACGCGGACGGAAGGTGTCGTCCCTCCCTTCCTTCAGGGTAAGAGGGATCACGATGAAGGGGTCATACTGCGCCAACAGGTAGCTGTACCGTTTCAAATCAAAAATCACACGACGCGCGCTCTCGATTTCCGCCGGTTTGCGCGGCTTTTCTTTGAGCAACCGAGCGAGACGAGCCTCCCAGCCGGGCAACAACGGATTTGGTTTATCTCCCTTTTTCCGCCAACGGTAGGACGTTGTGGGTTGATAATTGCTGCTCTTCAGGATGTGATCGGGCATGGTGGGCAGGCGGTCGCCGTCCGACCCGTCGGAAACCACATCCATATCCGCCTGCAGCCAGAGTACCCGTCTCTGCGTGCTGGGTGCGGTCATTTCAAGAATCGTGTCCACGTCAAAGAAATTGTGTTTGTCCAGAGGCTGGGCGAGCGATGAGAGGCTGCGCCGCACTGCATTCTGTTTGTGCAAATAGATGGCGTTGTACCAGCGCGATACGTGAGCCGTTTGCATGAGCGTCTCATACCCCTGCAACACATGAGGTAAGTCCGGATTTGCATAAAGCAGTTCTTTGCCATCGGCCGCATGAGGCAGAAGCAGCTCCATGCTCAAATGCAGTGCATAAGCCCCACGTTCGACACGGTCGCGGCTCGCCGTGCTGCCGGGCTTCATATTGAGTGCGCTGCGCAGATGAAGTCCGCGTGCCAGAGCGGTGAATTGCTCGAAGCTCCCCGTACTGAGCGTTTCCGGCAGTACCGGCGGAAAAGGAGGAAGCTGAATAGGCGTAGGATCAATGAGTTGCTCTGGCTTCCACAACCCCTGTCCGAAAGAATTCTCCGCTTCCTTTTGAGGTGCGGGCACTTCGACGATGCGTTCGACAATTTTTTCCACCGGCACCTTCACCACACGCTCCACAACCTGAGGTCTCCCCCACATTCCCCGGACAAATTCCCAGGGATAAGGCGTCCACAACGAACCGGCAAGAAGCACGGCCGTCAAAATGACCCCAACCAGAAGCCAGCGCAACAGCGCACGCGTGAGAATGGGTTGTTGTTGATTCATCATGATTCCAGCGGTTGTGATGACGCCATACGTCGCGGACGTCTGTTGAGCACGAGACGAAGAAACCACAGCGGAAGCGCGCGCAGAACACAACCCGCCAACCACACTTTTGCCGAAGGATAACAGCGAGCGCGTCCTTTTTCCAGTGCTCTCAGTGCCTCTCGCACTACCGTCTCTGCCTCCGTGTAAAAACAACGCCGCAGAGGCGCTTCTTTTCGCGCCTGCCCCTTCCGCAGCGCCACCTCCCCAAATTCCGTATGCACCGGCCCCGGACAAACCGCCATCACACGCACATGACTCTGTCGCAACTCCGCGCGAAGACCCTCACTGAACGATGTCACAAAAGCTTTGGTTGCCGCGTAGAGAGCAAAGTCCGGCAGAGGCGTATCCGCCGCCAGAGACGCGACATTCACCACATCGCCTCCCTGTTCGACAAGCCGTGGCAGAAGGGCATGCGTCAGTTCCGCCACGGCGGCGACATTCACTTGCACCATGCTGCGCACGCGTTCCTTTTGCGCTGAGACGTATTCCCCATAGTCGCCCAGTCCGGCGTTATTCATCAAAAGCATCCGTCCGTGCGGCATTCCTTGAAGCTTGCAAATCAATCTGTCCCGAGCATCCGAATCGGCCAGGTCGCACGGCTCGCAAAGGACGGTTAAATTTTTGTGCGCAACCGTGAGCTCTTCCGCCAAATCTCTCAGGCGGTCAAGACGCCGCCCCGTAATGACCAACATGCCGGTGCGCCCGGCAAAAACCCGGGCGAATTTCCTCCCCAACCCGGACGACGCGCCGGTAATGATGATGAGGTCATACTCCATGTGATCTCATTATCCCATGTTCTCCGAGTCTGAGCAAGAAGAAAAACCGCAGCTACGGGGCAATCTCGTTGTGGGGGAACATGATTGTCCTGCCGGGATTTTTGCCTGTCAACCGAGTCTGAATCCGAGTGTTTCCGTGCAAGATGCGACGCAAGGGAAAAGGAGGGAGGCAGTTGGCGAACCACGCGGGACTCATCCGTCAAAAGAGAGCGGTCTCTGTCTGATTGGTCCGGTCGCGGTTTCAGGAGATCCTCCTGAACCAAAGACCGCAAAAAAGTCGACCGTCAAGGGTATGGGCTTTACGAATCTGGACCTTTCTCCTTTTTCCTGAGCAAACGCAGGATTTCGCGATTACTTTTTCTGAGGCGTGCAATACTCACCAACAGAATGATAGTTACCAGCACAAGGTAGGCCGCCACCATGGCGCCTACAAGCTGAACGGTGGAAATTACACTGCGAATGTGAGCGTTGTGCATCAACCGTTCGACCATTACATCGCTCAATTCGCGAGCGTAGGCACGTCCTTCCTCTTTATAGCGCTGCTTCACAGAATCAATCGTTTGTTCCGCAGCAATTTTCAGCGCCTGAGAAAAACTGTTGCCTCCGGCAACTCTTTGTTGAGTGGGCGAGGCAGATGCTTCCGGTGCATCCTGCTCCTCCGAAGCAGGTGCTGTCTTTTGCCCTACTGCTTCAATTCCGGCCTGCAGAAGACCGCGCAACAGGTCCTTGCCCGCTTCTCTCTCGGCTGAAACAGAGGGAAGAAGCGTCACCGCCACCACCACTGCTACAGAAAGGATATGTCTCATCATTTTCATGGTAAGAAAGCAAAATTCGTCGTTTTTAGTAGTGCCCACCGCGGGGACCATTCGCCCACTGCCAGGCAGTCTCAACAATCCGCCGGGCATCCTGATACCTGGGTTCCCAACCGAGAATCTCGCGAGCCTTGGTCGCATCAGCAATAAGGTAAGGAGGATCTCCTTCCCTCCGGTCACCGTAAGTCACCGGGACTTTCTTGCCGGTCACTTTTTCAGCGGCATCGATAATTTCTTTCACGGAGAGCCCCTTGCCCGTACCCAGGTTAAAGCACTCGGTTTTGCCGCCCTTCATCAGGTAATCCAAAGCGCGCAGGTGCGCATCTGCTAAATCATCCACATGCACGTAATCACGCACACAGGTGCCATCCGGCGTGTCGTAGTCCGTGCCGAATACGGTGATGCCCGGGCGCTCCCCTTTGATGGCTTGCAGAATCACCGGAATGAGGTGAGTTTCCGGGGAATGGTCCTCGCCGATGGTGCCATCGCCCGCGGACCCGGAAGCGTTGAAGTAACGCAGGAACACACTCCTGAGGCCATAGGCTTTTTCGCAGTCACGGCACACCTTCTCGAGCATGAGTTTGGATCCTCCATAAGGGTTGATAGGATCCTGCTTCTCTGTTTCAGGAATGGGCATCTGGGAAGGCACTCCATAGGTGGCAGCCGTGGAGGAGAACACAAACCTTCTGGTGCCGGCCAGCAGCATGGCGCGCAGCAGCGTCAACGGCTTTGCAATGTTATTTTCATAGTATTTCAACGGATCCTGCACCGACTCTCCCACCTGAATAAACGCTGCAAAGTGCACGACAGCATCGAATTTTTCGCGTACGAGCAAGGGGTACACGACGCTCGCATCTCCCAGGTCACCTTTCACGAGCTTGGCCCCGCTGCCTTCCACGGCCGCAGGGTGTCCGTAAATCATACTATCCAGCACGGTCACATCCGCCCCGGAACGGACAAGCTGGCGCACTGTGTGAGAACCGATGTATCCCGCACCTCCTGTCACAAGTATTTTCATAGTAGCGTGAGTTGAGTTTATTAAGTGAAAATCTGATTTTACTTCGTCGCTGCATGCATCTGCAGCAACATGTCTTCAAGTTTCCGGATATCTGCCGCAAAGCGACGGATACCTTCAGCCGTTTTTTCCGTGGCCATGGCATCCTCGTTCATGGCAAAACGGAAGCTGTTTTCATCCGTGGCGATGAGCGGGAGGTCCATCTCCGCTGCTGCGGTCGGCGAAAGAACCCGCTTTACTTCTCCCTTCTGTTCCGCCAACTCGCGCAGGAGAGACGGCGCAATCGTAAGCAGATCACAGCCTGCCAACGCCAATATCTCCCTGGTGTTGCGGAAAGAGGCACCCATCACCTGCACTCCGTAGCCATGTTTCTTGTAATAGCAGTAAATTCTGCGCACCGAGAGGACGCCGGGGTCCGTCTCCGCATCTTCGTAGCTTTCTCCTGTTGCCTTCCGGTACCAATCCAGAATACGCCCGACAAATGGCGAGATCAGCCGCACGCCAGCCTCTGCGCACGCTGCCGCCTGCACGGCGCTGAAGAGCAGGGTGAGATTGCAGTGAATGCCCTCCTTTTCCAGTTCCCTTGCGGCTTGAATACCCTCCCAGGTGGAGGCGATTTTAATGAGCACGCGCTCGCGATCAATCCCCGCCTGTTCGTACAGATCAATGAGACGTCGCGCTCTTTCCGCTGTGCCCGCTGCATTGAAGGAGAGCCGCGCATCCACTTCGCTGGAGACACGCCCCGGCACACGCTTGAGTATCTCCAGACCAAAGGCCACAATCACACGGTCGATAAGAGCCGCGCTCAGCGCTTCACTACTCAGTGCGCTATTCCTCATGTCTTGTACTGCGCGCTGCGTCACTTCGCGGTACTCTTCATCTTTAGCCGCTGCCAGAATGAGGGATGGATTCGTTGTCGCATCCTGCGGGTTGTACTCCTCCATCTGCCGGAAATCTCCGGTATCCGCTACCACCGTGGTGTAGCGCTTCAATTGATCCAAGTACGTCTCTGCCATAACCTCCCTCCATCATATCAATCCTGAGGGGGGAGAGTCAAGTCCGTGTTGCCGGAAAGCAGGGCAAAGCTGTGAGAAAAATCAGCTATTACCCGTTCGATAGAAAACAAAGTGCCGAGGGTAGATATATTCTCTCATTTCAAGCTCCAAAAGTGTGCAGCGAAAATTGGACTCACGCTGCCGAAGGAATTCATCCTCCTTTCATTTTCGTATGCGTTCACCACCTGAGAAAAATCTGTCCGTTCCGCGCAGGAGGACCTGCGAACACCCTCCGACATGAGGCAGGTGGGATCAGGGGAACCTGCAGCGCATGCTCGGAAGCGCAGAGATCGGTCCCATCGCGCCGCTCTCAGCCGACTTTATGGATTGGCTGCATCGAGTGCGGCGCGTAGGGGAGCTACCTCATGCACGCGGTGGAGGTCGGCCCCATGCTGCGCCGCCACGAGGCTCATTTCCACGGTGTCTTTCCGGATGTCTCGCAGGAATCGCTTGCGGGAAAGAGCCATCAGCATGGGAAGATCTTTGTAGCGCAATTCTTCCAAATGCTCAATGAGTTGTACATTGTGTTCGGTGGTTTTGCCGAAACCGATACCGGGGTCCAGGCAGATGTGCTCGGCAGCGATGCCCGCCTGCTGCGCGAGCGAGACTCGCTGTTCAAAGAAGGTGCGCACCTCCGCCACGACGTCATCGTAGCGCGGCGCCAGCTGCATGGTACTCGGGGTGCCCTGCATGTGCATGAGCACAACGCCGCAGGCGTACTCCGCGCAGACTTGCCGCATAACGGGGTCGCCGAGCCCGCCGACGTCGTTCACGATATCCACCCCGGCTTCCAGCGCTGCGCGGGCTACTTGTGCGTGGCGAGTGTCGATGGAGAGAAGTGAGTCCGGCTGCAGCTCTCGAAGACGCAGAATTACCGGGAGCACGCGGCGCAACTCCTCCTGCGGGAGTACTTCTTGTGCGCCGGGACGCGTGGATTCCCCGCCGATGTCGATGACATCCGCTCCCTCCTGCAGCATCCGCTGTGCGTGCCGGACAGCCACATCCACGTCAACATAACGTCCACCATCGGAGAAGGAATCCGGCGTGATATTGAGAATGCCCAGGATACGACCGGCGGATGGCAAAGAAAGAGTTCCACGGCGGAGAGTCCAGGTGTGCATAGAAAGCGGGGGAATCAGTAAAAAAATCAGATGTTGAGAACGGCGTGAGAATCGATTTCCTCCTGAGCATGGATGAGTTCGGCAGTGACGGGGATACCTGTACTCTCTTCAATGAGTCGTCGGTTGGTGAGTTCTGCCGATGCCCATTCCTCCCCGGCGTGATTCAGTACGATGGATTGGCAGGTAAGACCGCGGGAGCGGATGCTCTGCACGGTAAGCACGGTGTGGTTCACTGCTCCTAATTTGTTGCCCACTACGAGAATGATTGGCAGCTTCAGTTCCTGTGCCAGATCCGCCATGCTCTGTCCTCGAGCAAGCGGGGTTTCCCATCCGCCGACTCCTTCCACCAGTACCGGGCTGTATTGCGTGCGCAAGGCGTGATAACCTTTCGTCAGTTTCTGAACACTCAACTCTACTCCTTCGAACTCCGCGGCAATGAGTGGGGCAGCTGCCGCTCGCAGGAAGATAGGGTTGATGAGTTCCAGACTCAGTGAAGACTCGCCGACAGCCTCTCTCATTGCTCGCGGATCATTTCTGTCGCCACAAGCCACCGGCTTGTAGCCCATTGCACATAGGCCACGCCTCCTCAAATCACGAAGAAGCGCACAGGTCACATAAGTTTTGCCGATTTCTGTATCGGTGCCGGCGATGAAAAATCCGTCCATCGGGAGATAGAGGGGGAGTTTAATAAATCATTCCGGCATGGAGAGGCGGATGTTATCCAATCCCCATTCTTCGCTTTTCATCTCGCGCCGTTGAGCGTAAGCCACTGCGCACCAAAGCACCACAGCTAGGAGTAAGCATACGAGCTTGGCACGTCGGTTTGTGGTGACTACTTGTTTCAGATAGGGTTTAATTTGCAGATTCTTCATGATCGGCGTAAAGTAATTCCTCTAGTCTCTCCTGCAGGAGGGTCAGGCTGATGTTGCGTTGCAATATATTGCCTACGGCCAACGAAATGGTGCCTGTTTCCTCAGAGACGATAATAACGACGGCATCGGATTTTTCCGCCAGTCCGATACCCGCGCGGTGGCGCAACCCCATGGAAGCATCCTTGAGCTCTTTGTCGGAGACCGGCAGGATGGCGCTGGCTGCCACCACCCGTTCGTGATCTATGATGACCGCTCCATCATGGAGCAAAGTTTTGGGCATGAAGATTGTTCCAATCAACTCGCGCGAGTAGAGGGCATCCAACTGTGTGGCATTGTTGACGATATCCTGCAGCTTATCCTGGCGGCAGATAGCGATGAGTGCGCCGAAACGCTTGCTCGTGAGGTATGACACAGAGTCACAGACGCGAGAGATGAAACTCTCGCTGCCTCGTTGCTGCCGCATGAGAGTCCGCAGAAAAGGCGAGCTGCCCAGGCGAGCGAGGGTGGTGCGGATCTCCGCCTGAAAAAGAATGGCCAGAATGGTGCCGATGGGGATGATCGCCCCCACGATACTCTGCAGCACCGAGGCATGGATGATATCCACCAGAAAGTAGATGAACAGCAGGATAATCACCAGGCCTCCCATAATCGCCGCTGCGCGCGAATCTTTGAACACGCGATACAGCTGATAAAAAATCACCCACAGCACGGCGATCTCAAACAGAGCCCTCAGGATATCCAGCACGTCCATACATTGCCTATCTTATCATATTTTCTGCCCCTGACAAGTACAACGATTCTGCTGTGATGCACGAATACGCATGCTCTTGGCGGGGAAGCATCTTGACAAAGAGAAACGTGAAGCCTATGATACCGCCACGATGAAGGAGACGAAACGAGTGGCAGTGCTGGCCGGGGATGGGATAGGTCCGGAAGTGATGCACGAGGCCTTGCGTGTGTTGGATGCCGCAGAGAAGTGCTATGGTTTCCGCACGGAGCGCAGGGAATATGATGTGGGAGGAGCCGCGATTGATGCCTGCGGTAAAGCTCTCCCTGAGCAGACGCTGAAAGGTTGTGAAGAAGCTGATGCGATTTTGTTCGGCTCAGTCGGTGGCCCGAAGTGGGATTCTCTCCCATTAGATGAGCGTCCGGAGCGAGGAGCGTTGCTTCCCCTGCGCAGGCATTTCGACTTGTTCGCCAACCTGCGCCCCGGGGTGTGTCTGCCGGAACTGATCGCTGCTTCTCCGCTGAAAGAAAATCTCATCACCGGCGGGTTTGACATTCTCTGCGTCCGTGAGCTCACTGGCGGCATGTACTTCGGACAACCCAAATTTTATGGCGAACGGGACGGTGAAATCATCGGACTCGATACGCTGATCTACCGTCGCAGTGAGGTGGAGCGTATCGCGCATCTTGCCTTCCGTGCGGCCGCAGGTCGTCGTGGTAAGCTCTGCAGTGTCGATAAGGCGAATGTGCTGAGTTCTTCCGTGATGTGGCGCGATGTCTTCAACGAAATCGCTTCGCAGTATCCTCAAGTGCAGCTTTCCCACATGTACGTTGATAATGCTGCCATGCAACTCGTGCGCAATCCCGGACAATTTGATGTCATCGTCACGGAAAACACCTTTGGCGATATTCTGACCGATGAAATGGCGATGGTCTGTGGATCCCTCGGCATGCTGCCAAGTGCTTCCCTCTGCAGCCGCGGAGAGAAAACATTCGGTCTCTACGAGCCATCCGGCGGATCTGCTCCCGATATCGCGGGCAAAGGCATTGCCAATCCCATTGCCCAAATTCTCTCCATGGGGATGATGCTGCGCTATTCCCTCGGCTATACGGAGCCCGCTGATGCCGTAGATGCCGCTGTGCGTGCAGCTATTGCCGCTGGTTTCCGCACGCGCGATCTTGCGACCAATGCTATCGGCGAACAGCTCGTTACGACCTCCGGTATGGGCGATGCTGTCATCAGTTTCCTGTGCTGACTGTCCCGGACATCGTGTCTTTCTCTCAAAAATCTGATGTCCGTTTGTTGTCGTGTGAGACGCAATATCTGGTGCTATTTTTAATTTTCTTGTAGAAAATCTTGAGATTTGAGAAGATATTGCTTGCAATGGCGTGATAAAATGAGTAAAATGCGACTCAGGAAAGAACCCGGGATTACCCATGAAATTCTCACTTGCGAAACAAGTACTGCTAGACGGACTGAATAAGGTGGTTGGCGTGGTGTCTACGCGCCCCAGCATGCCGATTCTCTCTAACGTGCTCATTGAAGCAGCGGATGGCGAGCTGAAGTTGACAACCACCAACATGGAACTTACGATCCGCGCCAAGGTGCCCGCGACGGTTGAGAGCAACGGCTCATACACTCTTCCGGCCAAAAAATTGCACAGCATCATCCGTGAGATGCGCGATGGTGAGGTGAGTGTGGAGAAGAAAGGGAATGTTGTAACGGTACGCTGCAACCGCGCGCAGTTCAAGTTGTACGGGTTGGCTACGGAGGAGTTTCCGCAGATTCCCCCAGTGAAAGATGAGCGCGAATTTGAAGTGCCTCAGGCCATGCTCGGCAAGGGACTTCGTTACACGGAGTTTGCTATTTCCAACGACGATCACCGGTACGTGCTCAATGGGATTTACACCTGCTTCCAAGATGCCAAGCTTACCATGGTGGCTACGGATGGGCGTCGATTGGCTCTTTTTGAGAATGCATTGGAATTCCCAGAATCCCAACAAGTGTGCTTCATTCTGCGTGCCCGCGCTGTTGCAGAGCTCTCTCGGTTGCTCGCTGACGGAGGCACTGTGCAGGTGCGTGTTTCAAGCAATCAGGTAACATTTGACTTGGGAGATACACAGCTCAAAGCCAAGCTTATCGAGGGCAATTACCCGAACTACCGTCAGGTTATTCCAAGCCGCTATAACGAACGCGTGGTGCTACCTGCTCAAGAGCTTAACGAAGCCGTACGCCGCGTTTCCCTGCTGGCGGCTGAGAAAAAGAACACCGTTCTCTTCCATATCACACCAGGCACGATGGAGGTACAGTCCGGTTCGGCAGAGGTTGGCGAGGCAAACGAAGAAGTGCCAATCGACTACCAGGGACGCGAGCTTTCTATCACGTTCAATGCGGACTACGTGCTTTCCCCGCTTAAGGCCGTCGGGGAGAGTGAAGTGAGCATAGATCTCATTGATGCATCCAGTCCCGGAGTAATGCGCGTGGCGGACGAATTCCTCTACGTGCTCATGCCGATGCATTCCTGATTTTCCGAGATTCGTGTACGCATCCTGTGATTGGAGAGGTTGATTCTTTTTTCCTCTCTTTGTCCTTTGCGCTAACTCAAAATAAACGCCCAACTAAAGGCATAGCATCTTGTCAGAATTTGCAAGCTCTGGACCGGTTCTGGTTGGAAGATTGAACGTGGCGAATAAGTGTTGAGGGAGAGGAGGACTGTGCTTCACCGTAACGGCACTTTAAATCCCCACTTTTCTACCCGTATGCTTCGAAATGAATCTCGCATTCGCATAAAAATAGTTCGTCAGCAGAGCTTGGTATTTGTGTTACCTCATTGGGCAAACTAATGTATCTTGACTTATCATATTAATTCTTTCCGATAAGTTTGCTCACCTCGTGATAGTTCTCGGGTCAGTTTAACAGATGGCAATTGATAAGCTCCGACCCATTGTCCGTGTCGATACTGCGCTTGGCGAACGGTATTTCGCGCTATATTTTCCTCCTCCCTTTTCTTCTCTTTTCTGCCCGATTTACCTTTGTTGCGCCGTACGCGAATGATAATCTTGCGGCTCCTATAGCCAGCAAACTGCATCAATTTAATTGATGATTCTTACTCTCTTGCAACATAGGTATTCTATGACATATTTTATCCCCTGCACAAGAGGCGTCTTTACTCTTGTTTGTTCATATTTATAATATAAACATTCTCTTGCGTTGTTATTTTTAAGGCGATGAAATTCCTTACGGTTGCGCTCGCTGTAAGGCTGTTGATTTTGCTTGCAAAAACATTGGGGTTCATGGTAAATTGCAGAGGCTTGTTTTAGTGAAGACTATGAAGTCACGCACAACTTCTCTTTTTGCTTTTGTGTTGGGAGCCGTGTTCGCAGCGGCAGGGTTGGCTCAGCAGGTTGAGAAACTTGAGTCGGAAACGGTTGTAGCGACAGAGCCCGCAACTTCTTCCGTGCCGCAGAGTGAGGAACGGATGAAGGCTGATCTCGTTGCGGAAGCGCCGATTCCGGATTCGATGCGTCCGAAACTCTTGGATGCGGCACGGGCGATGAGTTTCGAAGGGCTCAAACGGTATCTTGAAAATCCGCACCACGCATACGATGGGCACAGCGTGCTGGACCACGTGCGCATGAAACAAACCTTTGCTCCACCAGTAGAAGGACACGCTTGCCCGGACTGCGGCAAACCTACGGACAACAGCAACCCGGAAGGGCCTTTTCCCGCGTGGACACACCACTACACACACGGAGCAATGCAGTATAGCCGTTTTCCGGTGCCGCTGTCGATCTACACGCCGAATGAGGGGGAGATGACTCTCTGGCAGAAATTGAAACATCGCATTGATGTGGATCCCTTCAACTTGGCTGCTACGGTGGTCTTCCTGCTCGCCATCCTCCACACCTTCATGGCGCCGATTTTCCAAAAGTTGGCGCATAAGTTGGAGAAACAATACAAGCAGAGATTAATTGAGGAGAAGTTCCGCATTTTGCACCCGGAACAGCGCGTGCCAGTCTCCTTCCTCTCCACTCTTTGTCATTTTCTCGGAGAAGTGGAGGTGGTGTTCGGTCTATGGATCATTCCTTTCTGCCTGGTGTGCCAGCATTATTATTCCATGGAGGACTTTTTGCGTTATATTGACCGCGACACGAGTTTCACTGAACCTCTCTTTGTGGCAGTGATCATGGTCATCGCTTCGTCGCGTCCGATTTACCGACTAGCAGAAAACACACTGCAACTCGGTGCCCGTCTCGGGAAAGGCTCGCCAGCCGCATGGTGGCTTTCGGTGTTGTGTATTGCGCCGCTGCTGGGTTCCTTCATCACGGAGCCAGCAGCGATGACACTGGGGGCAATCCTGCTGGGCAAGAAACTCTACCAGCTGCGGCCGAGTCCGGCGCTCTGTTACGCCACGGTGGCGCTGCTTTTCGTGAATGTTTCCGTGGGCGGCACGCTAACGCACTTTGCCGCACCGCCGATCGTGATGGTGGCGGGCAAATGGAACTGGGATATGGCGCACATGTTTACTCATTTCGGGTGGAAGGCCGTCACCGGCATCGTCCTCGCCAACCTCATATACTTTACTCTCTTCACCAAGGAATTTCGTCGTCTCGCCGAAGTGCAACGCGAAAACATGACAGGAGAAGGTTCCGTACCTACCTCCTGGGAGGATCGGCAGGACGTCATCCCGATTTGGGTTTATCTGGTTTCTATTCTTTTCCTGGCATGGACGGTTTATTTTGCCCACCATCCGGCCATCTTTATCGGCGGATTTATGTTTTTCCTGGGATTCACGCTGGCAACGCCGCAGTATCAGAACGCCTTTTCGATTAAGGTTCCTTTGTTAGTGGCGTTCTTCCTGGCGGGATTGCTGATTCTCGGTGGGGTGCAGGGCTGGTGGATGCAGCCGGTGCTGCAAGCGCTCGCGGCGTTGGGAAGTGAAGCGACGATGAGTGTGGCAAGTGTACTCACAGCATTCAACGACAATGCCTCGGTCACATTCCTCTCCAGCACGGTGCCCAATTTGCAGGAGGAAATTCGTTACGCCATTGTGGCAGGGGCCGTAACCGGCGGTGGTCTCACGGTGATAGCCAATGCTCCCAACCCAGCCGGTCAAGCCATCCTCGGCAAATATTTCAAAGCCGGTATCAGCGCGCCAAAACTTTTCATCTGGGCGCTATTGCCGACCATTATCATGTTTTTGATGTTTAATTGCATCTGATTGCACTATGTTTACGGGAATTGTCGAATGCACGGGGAAATTGTCGGAGAGTTGTGCCGTTGAGGGCGGCGCGCGCTACCGCATCGCTGTGCCTTTTGCCGAGGAACTGCATCTTGGTGATTCGCTGGCGGTGAATGGCTGCTGCCTGACTGTGGATGAAATTGGTGAGGGGTATGCCTGTTTTGATTTGTTGCACCAGACTCTGCATGTTACCGCTCTAGGTTCGCTCAGTCCAGGCAACCTCTGTAATCTGGAGCGCGCCATGCTCCCCACCACACGGCTGGGCGGGCACTTCGTCTCTGGGCACATCGACACCACCGGAACGCTGCGCAGCATTTCTTCCGTTGGACAGGATCACGTGCTGCGCGTGCGGGTGCCGGACTTGCGCTACGTTATTGACAAGGGAAGTATCACGATTGATGGTGTGTCGCTCACGATCGCCTCCATCTACCGCGAGAAGAAGGAGCTGGAATTCTGGATCACACCGCATACATGGCAGACGACTATTATGTCGCAATATGCCGAAGGCGACCGCGTCAACGTGGAATGGGATGTTCTCGCCAAGTATGCGGAATCTTTTCTCAGGCCTGAGAATTGACGGGAAAGGCGTATGTGCAATTGTCCGGGATGTCGTATTCGGTGCTTGATTGTGAGGCGTACGGTATGTTATACTGCGGGGCATGAACGGATTCCGAGTGACAATCCTTACCCTGCTTTGCTTAGCCGTTGGGTTGATGTTTTATGCGGTGCTGTTTGTGGTACCAAGCTGGCAGGAGCAGTATAATGCCTACCAATCTACACTTAGGATTTCTGAGTACGAGAAAAAAAGTGATATTCACCGCCAGCAGATGACGGCCTATGACACTTCCAACGAAAGTCCCGAAGTGGAACAGGCCAGACTCTCTCAGGAGGCGGCCGCGAAGCGTGACGAAAAAGCTCTTACTGAAGCGGAAGAAAGCAATGTAGTCGCCGCGGCGAAGCGACGAGAAGAGGCAGCCCGAGCCCAGGCAGAGGCGGAGGCGGCTCAGAAAGCTGCGCAGCCAACAATCGGAACCGTGGCGTCATTTGACAAAAATTGGGACTGCATCATGATCAAACCTATAGTACCGGAAGCTTTTTTGCGAGGAGCGGTGCTGGCAGTACGACGCGACAAGATGGTGGTATGTGAGGCGGTGGTGGACAGTCGGGATGAGCAATCCGGGCAAGTGAGTGCCACTGTGAAACGGGCGGATTTTGGTCAGACTTCTATGCAGAAAGGTGAGGAGCAGCAAGATCCGATGGCGGGAGATGAGGTGATTGTGTCGCCCTTTCTTTCCGCAGACGAACTGCAGGGACAGAGCAAAAATGGCGAGATTCCACAACCGTTACCGAGTTCTGATCCGACCCCGGCACCCCCTGCTCAACCGACTCCTCCCGCGGGGACACCTCCTCCTGTCACAGAATTGCCAACTGATGTGAAGGAGGCGTTGGATGCATTGAAGGGGTCGCCAGATGCGCCGAGTTCCGCGGCGCCCACGACGCCTGAGAAGCCATCAGAGCCGCTCCCCCTGCCCTCCCTGGATGGTGAAAATTCTCTCAACTTGCCATCATCGTGAATGAAGAGACTTTCAGATCGGTGTTGTTTGATCGCGCGCCGAGTTTCTCGTTTGAATTTTTCCCGCCCAAGACACCGGAGGGAGCTCAGTCGCTCATCGGCACCATTGTGACGCTGCAGGAGTTTCACCCGAGCTTTGTGAGCGTTACCTACGGGGCAGGCGGAGGTTCGAGAGAATTGACGCGCTCGCTCGTACGGGACATCCAGCAGCGTGGTATTCCTACGGTGCCGCATCTCACCTGTGTAGGTCATACTAAGGAAGAACTGGAGGCAATCCTTGCAGGGTTTGTAAATGCCGGCGCACGCGCGGTTTTAGCATTGAGGGGAGATCCCCCACGTCGCGGACCGTACGACCCTTCGCGCGATGCCTTTCATCACGCGGCAGAGTTAGTGAGGTTCATTCGCAGTTGGGAAGAAAGGCAGCGTCTCCCGTTTCGGCTTACCGTCGGGGTGGCAGGTTTTGCGGAGGGACATCCGGATACGCCGAATCGCTTACGCGAGATGGATTTTCTGAAGGCAAAAGTTGATGAGGGCGCAGACTACATTTGTACTCAGCTATTTTTTGATAATCACGCTTTTTTTGATTATCGTTCTCGGTGTCGCCTGCTTGGTATTGATGTGCCAATTATTGCTGGGATCATGCCTGTGACGAGCGTATCGAGTCTCAACCGAATGGCAGAACTCTCTGCCGGTACGAATTTTCCGGCGCGCTTGCTCAAGGCAATGCTGAGGGCGGGAGGCGATAAACAGGGTATTGAACGCGTAGGTATCAACTACGCCAGCCAGCAGTGCAGCGAACTACTGGATGAAGAGGTGGATGGAATTCACTTTTACACGCTCAATCGCTCCCGCGCAACGTTGGAGATCTACCGCAACCTTGGCATCAACCACTATGGCGATGTGGATCGCATCAAGACGCTCAATTTTCTTTACAGATCCTGATCTCTTCTTTATCTTTGACCATGAATAAGGCACACAGCAGAGCAGAACGAGAAGCCTCCTCTCTTACACCGGAGGAAATGAAGGCTATCGGCGAAATTGAACTGGGACCTTCTCGCCACGAGCGATTTCTCAATCATCACTACAAAAAACTGATTGTTCTCACTCTCGTGGTCATGCTGGTCGCTGTGGTTGCCATTGTGTACGGCACCTACCGTACCAAGCAGGAAAAAGACGCTGCAAGCGAGCTGATCGCCGCTGTGCGCGTATTTCCATCCTCTGACTCGGTCTCCGAGGGGTTCGACCTTGCCACGCTGGAAAGGATTACGAAAGACTACGCTGATACCCAGGCTGCGGGCTCAGCCAAACTGCTTCGAGGGATTCAGCTTCTGGCCGGTGGGCAGGAAAAGGAGGGAAAGGAGGCGCTCCGCGACATAGTGAATACGGCGCCGGATCCCTCGTTCCGCCTGCGGGCGCAGGTTTATCTGGCGAGCTATACCATGCATGCAGGACAGAATGAGGAAGCGACTGAGCAATGGCAGGCGGTCTCTCGTTCGGGGCAATCTCCTTATTTGGCTCTCAGCCTGCTTTCGCTGGGAGACCTGGAAAACGAAGCAGGTAAGCAAGATATTGCTCGTTCGTACTACGAGAGATTGATGCAGGATTGCCCTGCGAGTCCACTCGTATTCACGGCCCGTCAGCGACTTCTCCTCCTTGGTGTGGATGCACCGCAATCTGTGGAGCCTGAGAAGAAGGAAAATTCGACGCCCGACGCGGACAATCTGCCGCAGTGGGAGCCCATGCAGCTGCCGGGTGCTGCGACAAATTGATCGAGTTGTCCAAGATGCGATATGGGGCTGGAGCGTGATAGGTCGAGTGGACTCCCGGGGGTGGAGCAATTACTTTCCCGATTGGAATCCCCTCGTGAACGCCGCAGCCTTTCGCCGGACGCATGGTCCGCCGCCATCATTGCATTGTGCTTGAAGGAAGCCGCTGCGTACGAAGGGCAACTGCTTCTTACTGCACCGGATGCTTTCGAAGATTTTGTGCAGCTTGTTCCTCTTGATCAACGCCTCAATGCCCTCTCTCGTCTTGGCTCGTTCATCTTTTCCCGTCGGGGTCAGGGCTGGCGAGCTCTGTTGCTCTTTGCCCTTGGGGAGAACAGGGTGTCGACGTTATGTGCTTACGCAGCGCAGCTGGCTGTTCTTAACGCTCCGGATGAAGGAACTTTCGGAGCCGGCGCGTTGGAAATTTCACGTATGCTGTGTGCTCGGTCAACGCTTTCTCCTGCTGCTTTGGATGGTATTCTCGACCTCGGAGATTTACGCTTGCTTCCGCGTCTCGCTCCGCTGGACGATTTGCCGGATGAGAGGCTGCTTTTCCTGCTGGATAATCTCTCGGGACGTCTGACTTGTCTAAGTGCAGAGTGGCTTGTGAATCAGGCATCGAGAGAGGGGCTACGCGAAAGTGTGACGGGAGCACTTGTTCGACTTGCACGCAACACGCAGAAGGTACAGGACAACGTGCATGCGTTGCCCGCGTGGCGCGTATCCGGTTCATCCTTTGCCGTGTTGCATGAGTACGAATTGCCAGAGTATGGCGAACGCCTCCGTCCATCTCTTGCTCCCCTACTGGGGGAGAATCGATTCTCCCGCATCATTCGAGCTTTTGGCAGCTGATTTTTCTTGCCTTTTCTCGCTGTTCGATGTAGTAAATGTCATCCGTGTTTCTTTGTCTCCCCTCGGCCTCGTAGTTCAATGGATAGAACGGCCCTCTCCTAAAGGGCAAATACAGGTTCGATTCCTGTCGGGGCTATCAATTGGAAGCGGTGATTTGCTGTACAGTTCGGAGGGCTTCGGTGTGAGGAAAACAAGGTGCATCTATCTGCTGTAGAGAGCGCGAATGGAGTTGAGGACGCAGAGGACGAGGACACCGACGTCTGCGAAAATAGCGAACCACATGTTTGCGAGACCAAAGGCTCCGAGCATGAGGCAGGCAAATTTGGTGATGAGAGCAAAAGCGATGTTCTGGCGCACGATGCGCATGCAACGGCGAGCGATGCGAATTGCAAGTGGAATGCGCAGAGGATCGTCATCCATGATCACCACATCAGCCGCCTCAATGGCAGCATCACTGCCGAGGGCACCCATAGCAATGCCAACATCTGCCCGGGCGAGGACGGGAGCATCATTCACCCCATCACCCACAAAGAAGAGACTTCCGATGTTCTGCCGCATGAGTTCTTCCACCTTTTCGACCTTGGTGGCAGGCAGAAGATCACAATGCAGCTCGTCGAGTGCAAGCTTATTTGTGATAGCTTCCGCTGCTCTTCGATTGTCGCCGGTGAGAAGCACCGTCTTTTCAATACCCATCTTTTTGAGCTGCAAAATAGCAGAAGAAGAGTGTGGTTTGAGGGAATCAGAGATAAGAATGTGTCCGGCGTAGTGGCGGTCAATCGCGACATGCACAAGCGTGCCGGAACAATCGCAGGGAGGGATGTCGGCGATACCTTCCTGCGCCATAAGTTTGGCATTGCCCACGGCGACTCGGTGACCTTCTACCAAAGCTGTGACGCCGAAACCATGCAGGTCCTGCACATGGGTGACAGAAGAATTTTCTACAGGATTCTCACAGGCGCGGCAGAGGCTCCGACTGATAGGATGTGGTGAAGCGCATTCGGCTGCTGCTGCATAGCGGAGAAGTTCCTGAATGGGGTACGGGCTTTTGTGGGTGCCGACCACCTCGAAAACGCCTCGTGTGAGCGTTCCTGTCTTGTCAAAGACCGCGACACGGCATGCGGCAAGGGTTTCTATGAAGTGAGATCCTTTAATGAGGATGCCAGCCCTACCCGCACCGCCGATGCCAGCAAAAAAGGAGAGAGGAATACTGAGCACGAGTGCGCAGGGGCAGCTAATGACGAGGAAAAGGAGTGAACGGTACAGCCAGGTGGACCATGTAGCACCGTTCCCCGCACACAGATCTGCCAGGGGAGGCAACAATGCCATCACCAGCGCAGCAGTGCAGACGATCGGTGTGTAGAGGCGCGCGAAACGTGTGATAAATTGCTCGGACTTTGCTTTGCGCACCGTGGCTTCTTGCATGAGTGCGAGAATTTTCGAAACCGTGGATTCCCTGAAAGGACGGGTTGTGCGCACGCGTAACAGCCCTCGCAGGTTAATGCAACCACTCATGATTTCGTCCCCTTCTCCAATTTCTCGCGGCACGCTCTCACCAGTAAGCGCTGCCGTGTCGAGGGTGGATTCTCCGGATACTACCACTCCATCTAACGGCACCCTCTCCCCCGGTTGCACGATGATGATGCTGCCCGTTTCCACCGCATCCGGAGTCACAGTCTCCCATTCCCCTTTCTCGCGCTCCGTGTGCGCGAGGTCCGGTCGGATATCCATGAGGGATGTGATGGTTCGCCGACTCTTCGTCACAGCGCAGCTTTGGAATAGCTCCCCGATTTGGTAGAAAAGCATTACTGCAATGGCCTCGTTGTAGTCCCCGTTCCCTTCGTAGATGCCGAGTCCAAATGCCCCCAAACTTGCCACCGACATTAAAAAGTTCTCGTCCATCAGCTGTCCCGATAGAAGCCCGCGAATTGACTTAACCAGAATGTCGTAGCTTACCACTAGGTACGCCAAAGCACATGCCGTCAACTGATACCATCCAGCCAGCCCCACAAACTGCAGCCCTGTGAGCAGTATTCCGCTTACCACGATGCGTACCAGCACCCACCGCTGCTTCTTTGTCATCCCCCGCATTTTTTCCTTCGAATTTACCATGATTAAATAAACAAACAACGAAGCAAATGATATATCATACGTAAGCTTACGTCAAGACTGAAAAAAGAAGGGATGCCAAGAAACCGCTTGACACGCGCGCACGCGCGCGTATAATGCGCGCGTATGAGCGAGAAATCAACGACCGATGAGCCCGCACAGCAGGTGAATACGGAAGCACAGCAGGAATATAGTGCCGCACAAATTGACAAATTGGAAGGATTGGAGGCCGTCCGGAAGCGACCGGGAATGTACATAGGCGATCCGGATGAGCGAGGCTTGCATCACTGCGTCTATGAGGTGTTGGACAACTCAATTGACGAACATTTGGCGGGGTTTTGCACACGCATTGAGATACAGATTCACGTGGACGGATCGATTTCGGTGATTGACAACGGGCGCGGCATCCCGGTAGACGTCCATCCGAAATTCGGCATACCTGCAGTGGAGTTGGTGCTCACAAATTTGCATGCCGGCGGTAAGTTTGGGCAGGGGGCGTACAAATACAGTGGTGGGTTGCACGGCGTGGGTGCCAAGTGTGTGAACGCCCTGTCTGATTGGTTTAAGGCTGAGGTGCGGCGCGATGGCAAGAGGCACGTCATCACCTTTGAGCGTGGCAAGACCAAGGAAAAGTTGCATGTGGTAGGAAGCTGTCCGGAGAAGCAGACCGGCACGACCATCACTTTCCTGCCGGACCCCACCATTTTCACGGACACGACGGAATTTCAGTTTGACCACCTGACGCGCCGTTTGCGTGAACTGGCATTCCTGAACCCCGGACTTGTGATCGAACTGGTGGATGAACGCACTCAGCCGGAGCAGAGAAGGGAAACCTTCCTGTACAAGGACGGCATCCGTGAATTCGTCCGCCAGCTGGGCGAGAACAAGACGCTGATCACCCCGGATCCGATCGCCGTGTCCGGCGTGCGCCACATTGAGGTGGAGTACGACGGCAAGACCATGGAGGACGACGTGATCGTGGACGTGGTGATGCAGTACAACGACAGCGACCGCTACCAGGTGCTCTGCTTTGCGAACAGCATCTTCAACGGCGATGGCGGAACCCATCTCTCCGGCTTCCGCAGCGCACTTACCCGTGCCATCAATCAGTACGCCAAGAGCAACAACATGCTCAAGGATAAAGATCCGAGCCTCACCGGCGATGACGTGCGCGAGGGACTGGTGGCGGTCATTTCGGTGAAGATGCCCAACCCGCGTTTCTCCAGTCAGACCAAGGACAAGCTGGTGAACACCGAGATCGAGGGCGTGGTGAGCGGCGTGGTGTACGAGGAGTTGAAGGAATACTTCGAAGAACATCCGGCGGAAGCCAGGGTGATCATCGAAAAATGTCTCATTGCCTCCCGTGCTCGCGAGGCGGCTCGCAAGGCCCGCGAAGCCGTGCGCAAGAGTTCCATGAGCGTAGGCGGGGGATTGCCCGGTAAGTTGGCAGACTGTTCCAGCCGTGATCCTGAGCAGTGCGAGCTCTTCATCGTCGAGGGTGACTCTGCAGGTGGATCAGCGAAGGGCGCACGCGACCGACGTACACAGGCTGTTCTCCCTCTGCGTGGCAAGATCCTTAACGTGGAAAAAGCGCGCTTGGACAGAGCATTGGGTAGTGAGACCATCCAGAACATTATCACAGCCATTGGCGCCGGAGTGGGGGATGGTGAGGGAGAAGGAACCTTCGATCTTTCTAAAGCTCGCTACCACAAGATCATCATCATGGCTGATGCGGATGTGGACGGCTCGCATATCTGCACGTTACTGCTCACACTCTTCTGTCGGCACATGCCGCAACTGGTACGCGCCGGCTACCTTTACATCGCCCAGCCTCCGCTTTATCGTGTGATTCACCGTAAGGTGGAACAGTATGTGCAGGATGAAGAGGCTCTTAATCGCAAGCTTATCTCACTGGGAGCGGGGGATGTTACCCTGCGTACTGCCGATGGTTCCAAAGAATTTGATGCTGACACCTTGATGGGTATTTTGGAGACACTTATTTCTCTGCAAAAGTATGAAGCGAGCGTGGCCCAGCACGGCGGAAACTTCCGCGATATTCTCAGCCACCGTGCCATGAATGGCGGGTTCCCGCAGTATCTTGTGAAGGTTCGCTGCGGAAATGACGAGACCGTGGAATACTTTACCAACGAAGAAGAGTTGACGGCGTATTCCGATGCCAATCCGGATCTCTTCCTCTTCGGCGAGCCGAGTGAGGAAGAGTTAGCGGCTCATCCTTTGCCGGAGCGGGAGGGTCCCAGTCGTCGTGCCCTATTGCACGAGTTGCACGAGGCTAAGGCAATTTCGCGCATCATTGCTCGCTTGGAAGAACTGGGACTCCCCGGCGATCAGCTCTTGTCCGAAGATGATCCCATCTACCAGCTTGCCGAAAGAGGCAAGGACGTGACTACGCCGATCTTTTTTGTGCCAGATATTCTGAGCAAAGTGCTCGAAATTGGCGGTCGCAACGTCTCGATCACCCGATTTAAAGGCTTGGGCGAAATGAATGCTCAGGATTTGTACGATACTACCATGGACTCCGAGAAGCGCGAGTTGTTACGCGTGCGCCTCGATGATTCCAATGCTGTGCAGGCCGACAAGATGTTCACGATCCTCATGGGTGACCTCGTTGAACCGCGCCGCCGTTTTATTGAGGACAATGCTCTGAATGTGCGCAATCTCGATGTGTAACTCCAACCCAAAACCTTTCTGAATTATGAGTGAAACCAGAATACGACCAGTGGATGTGGCAGAGGAAGTTTCCCGCAGCTTCCTAGATTACTCCATGTCCGTGATTATCTCGCGTGCCCTGCCGGATGCCAGGGACGGGTTGAAGCCCTCTCAGCGACGCGTGCTCTACACAATGCACGAGCTAGGGCTGGTGCCTTCTAAGGGGACGGTAAAATGCGCGCGAATTGTAGGAGGTACATTGGCGGCTTATCATCCACACGGTGATGTTTCCACCTACGGCACGCTTGTGAATATGGCGCAGCCATGGTCCATGCGCGATGTGCTTATCATTGGCCAGGGCAACTTCGGTTCGCCGGAGGGCGATCCCGCTGCTGCTTATCGGTACACGGAGGCAAAGCTCAGTGCGCTCGGTGTGGCATTGATGGATGACTTGGATAAGGAAACGGTGGATTTACAACCTAATTTCGACAACAGCACTACCGAACCTGTTGTTTTTCCTGCTGCTTTTCCGAATTTATTGGTGAATGGGGGAACAGGCATTGCCGTAGGAATGGCAACCAACATGGCTCCGCACAATCTTGGTGAGGTGGTAGATGGTATTTGTGCTTATATTGATAATCCACATATCACAGCTGAGCAACTGCGCGCTTATATCAAGGGACCGGACTTCCCGACCGGTGGTTACATCCTCGGCTACAAGGGCATCGACAATTATTTCCGCACAGGTCGCGGCAGTGTGCTGATGCGCGGCAAAATGGAAGTTGTGACGAGTGAATCCGGTCGAGAGTATATCCATATTTCCGACATGCCTTATGGGGTAAACCGTGCGGTGTTGCAGGAGCGAATCGCCGAGCTGGTGCGGGACAAGGTCATCAACGACATTGCGGGCATGCGCGACCTGACGGATTACATCGAGCTTGAACTGAAGCGTGACGCTCGTCCGCAGGTGGTCATGAACCAGCTCTACAAGCTTACCAGTTTGGAAACTTCCTTTGCTGTGAATATGCTTGCCATCCATGAAGGACGTCCAAAGGTACTCACAATGCGTGATGCCATTTCTTTTTACGTGGAGCATCGCCGCGAGGTTGTGGTACGCCGTACTAAGTATCTGCTCCGGAAAGCGGAAGACCGGGCGGAGGTGCTGGAGGCTTATCTGATTGCTCTGGCCAACATGGATGAGTTCATTCGCATCATCCGCGATTCCAAAAACCGCGATGAAGCGAGGGCTCG
>CANRKR010000032.1 GCA_947631275.1 uncultured Akkermansia sp. | reverse complement strand
TCCGTCGCCCCTGCGAGTATCAGAACACTCGCCAAGGCAATGATTATAAAACGCTTAAAATAAGCTAATAACAAATCGGGGGGGGGTAGCGACAATGTTGGACATAATAAACTGTTACGGGACAGTGGGCAATCTACCAAATTCTACTCCGAAGAGCAAGCAAATATTTACTGTCGGTGATCATTGTGCATCGCAAATTGGGTTGGGATTGAACTTGACTACACCAGGTACGGTATCTACAATTGCGAGAAACCGGACTCATGGATGCGCATTCACAATTGCACAACGGTTCGCTTTATCAGTGCCTGGATGAAGAGCTTCTCAGCATGCAGAGAATGCACATGGAGCTTCTCTACGACTTCAATCAAACTCGCCCTGGTGAACTGCAAAAGCGCACGACTCTTCTTCGCAGGATGCTGGCAGAAATTGGTGATGAATGTTTCATTGAACCCCCTTTCTTTGCGAACTGGGGTGGTTGTTTCCTCCACATCGGAAACCATGTGTATATCAACCATAATCTTTCGCTTGTAGATGACACGCATATCTACATTGGGGACTACACCAAACTTGGTCCCAATGTGATGATCTGCACAGCGGGGCATCCTGTTCTTCCGGAGTTGCGCGGTGCGACGCCCTACCAATTTAACATGCCGGTGCGCATTGGTCGCAACTGCTGGATCGGTGCCGGCGCCTGTATTCTCCCTGGCGTGACTATTGGCGACCACGCAGTCATTGGCGCCGGCAGTGTCGTCACGAAAGATGTCCCGACTCGTACCGTAGCCGTTGGCAATCCATGCCGCGTCTTGCGCCCCATCACGGCTCGCGATAAGGAGAATTACTTCAGAAACAGGAAAATTGACTGGAATGTTGTACGGGAGAACCAGGTAGAAGGATCTGATCGATGCGATACCCGTGAAGGCTGAACGAAGAGAGGCAAGGGGACTCGCCGTTGTCGACGGCATCAAGCAGTCGGCAATGAAAAGACTCATAATGCCCCCACTATCCCCCGAAAGAGAGCAGCCATTTTTGGCAGGTAATGCTTTGTGCCGATTGAGTCGAAATCTGTCTTAAATTTTGATGTGTTTTGTGGTGAGTTCAGGCAAGATGGATTTCAGACTTTGCAGGATTTTTGCTTTTAATTTCATCGCCTCAAAGGTCAATCTTGATGCCGAAAGTTTTTTCGAGCGAAGAGGGATCAAGGGGAGAGGAATTGGCGGCGGAAGTTGTGGGAGGTGCGATGAGGAGGGCGGGATCCAGCGAGCGTAGTGTGAAAAGGAGAGAGGGATCGCGGTCGATGAGGACGCCCGCGGCGTAGATGGCAGCGGCGGCGTGAGGGCAGGGGGTGGACCAATCCGGGCAGGAGCAGCTCATTTTCCAATCCCCCGGATTGGGGAGAAGACCAGTTTCCGCGTCGCAGAGAGTGTGCAGAAGATCAGCATTCGCCTTCCCTTCCAGCAAGGCAACAAGTGAACCAACATTGCCCGCGCAGGCGGCACGGAGCGCCCCTGCCTGCTCATCAGTGAGGGGGGAAAGAGAAAGCTGCACTTCGTAGAGGTCCTGGGCGGAGATGAGGGCACGAATGGAACCGGGGGCTATGTGCAGATCCAGCACACAGCCGTGGCGCAGAAGGGTGCGCCCGGGCGAAAGGGCGAATCCTCCTTCTTCGCAGAGGGCAAGATGGCGCATCCACGCGCTGCCCCAAAAGTTTTCCGCGAGCTTGCGGGTGGAACAGACGACGGGAGATATTTCTTCCCCCTCAGCACGAAGCTGTGCGGCGCGTTCAGAAACGAGACGGGCGAGATCCGCCGCCCGAAGGGGGGTTGAATCCTCGCCCGCGTAACCGCACATAGCAGGGAAATTATTTGGTGACACTGCGGAAGTACTCCAGCGTGGTCTTGAGCCCTTCCTCCAGGGAGTGCTGCGGCTTCCAGCCGGCAGCGAGCAGTTTGTCGGCGCAGGCGCGGGAGTGCTTCACATCGCCGGGGCGCTCAGGAAGGTGCACGATTTTGCTCTTTGAGCCGGCGGCGGCCACGATGATTTCCGCGAGCCTGTTGATCGTGATCTGACCGCCGTAGCCCACGTTGTTCACGCCTGTGACCTCCGGATGCTCGGCCACGTAGGTGAGCGCTCCCACGATGTCCTTCACGTAAATGAAATCTCGCGTCTGTTCTCCGTCACCGTAGACGGTGATATCTTCGCCCTTGAGTGCTCTCTCCATGAAAATGGGGACGGCGGCGGCGTAGGCGCCTTTCGGATCTTGTCGAGGACCGAACACGTTGAAGAAGCGGCAGCAGCCCGTGTTGATTTTGCCGGTGGTACGGAACATCTCCATGTAGTATTCGCCGTCCAGTTTCGTGATGCCGTACGGGCTCTTCGGCTCCGGATACATGGTCTCCACCTTCGGCACGATTGGGTTGTCCCCGTAAATGGCGGCGGAGGACGCCAAAACTACCTTTTTCACGCCCGCGGCGGAAGCTTCTTCCAACACCGTGAGCAAACCATTCACATTCAGATCGATTGTTTCGCGAATTTTGCTCATGCTTTCCGGCACTGAAACGAGCGCAGCCATGTGGAAGATGTAGTCCACGCCCTGCACAGCCCTGCGCACGAGGTCGCGATCGGTGATGCTTCCTTCGATGAAGGTCACGCGCAGACCATCAAGGTTCTTTTTGTAACCTGTGCGCAGGTTGTCGAGTACACGGATTTCTTCCGCCTTGTCCTGGTAGTGCTCCGCAATGTGAGAACCGATGAATCCGGCGCCGCCGGTGATGAGTACTTTCATAGTATGGTGTGATGAGTTGAGTTGATGAAAAATTTTACGATTTCCTGGCTTTTGCGGCTTTTGCAGAGGCCCTGGCTGCCATCTTTGCTTTCTCTTCCTCCGTGAGTATGCGTGGGAACACCGGACTCGGCGTCTGTACTTCATGCCCCTCTTTCAGCACCCCCCACGCCAGCGTTTGCGGGGTGAGGACGGTAGCATCTACTTGAAGCTGCGCCAGCAAGCGCGCCGAGGCATCTGGGAGCACGCAGCCGAGAAGGTAACTCACGTGCGTTACGCTTTCCAGCAAGTGATAGAGTACACGCTGCAGCTCTTCTGCCTTCTCCGGGTCTTTCGCAAGGGACCACGGCTGTTTTTGCTCGATGTATGCGTTGCACAACCCCACGTGGGCATTCAGAGCGCCGAGGGCGTCGGCGGTGTTGTATACGTCCATCTGTTCGGCGAAAGTTTTTTCTGCCGCGGCAAGACTCTTGCGCAGGTCGGCGGAGAACTCATCGTCTCCGTTTGGTGTATGAACCACGCCGGCACAGTAGCGCACACACATATTGAGTGAGCGGTTTGCGAGGTTGCCGAGGTCGTTGGCAAGCTCCGTATTGTAGAGCATGCGTAGGCGTTCCACATCATAATCGCTGTCGTAACCGGTTTTCGTGTCGCGCACAATGTAGTAGCGCAAAGCCTCCGCGCCGAAGTGGTCGCACAGGTCGTTGGGGTCCACGATGTTGCCGAGAGACTTGCTCATCTTTTCGCCCTTGATGTTCAGCCAACCATGTACCAGCAGGCGAGGCATCTGGTCGTCCGGGAAGCCCATGGCGTGCAGCATGCAGAGCCAGTAGATGCCGTGCGCGGGAATGAGGATATCCTTGCCGATGACCTCACACGCTGCCGGCCAGAGCTTCGAGAAGTTCGGCAGTGTGTCGTCCCCTTCTGCCAGATATCCGGCGAAGGAGATGTAGTTGATGAGCGCATCGAACCACACGTAAGTCACGAAATCCGGATCAAAGGGCAGGGGAATGCCCCACGCCAGCCTTTCTTTCGGACGAGAGATGCACAGATCATTCGTCGCGCGATCAATGGCCATGAGGAGGTCCTGCCTCCGGAATTCGGGAGTGACCACCTCCGGGTGAGTCGTCACGTACTGCTTGAGCCAGGGGATGTGCGCAGTGAGATTGAAGTACCAGTTTTCCTCCTCCAGCTCGATTACTTCTCCCCATTCGGGACCAAAGGAACCATCTTCCCCGCGTTCCTTGTCGGTGAGGAACTGTTCCTGCCGCACAGAATAGAATCCCTTGTAGGCTTTCTTGTACAAGCATCCTTTATCGCGCAGGGTGGTGAGAATTTTTTGCACGCAGAGCTCATGGCGCGGGTCGGTGGTGGCTGCCCAGCCGTCGTACGAGATGCCGAGGCGCTTCCAGAGGGCTGTGAATTTTTGCGTTACCTCTTGGGCGTATTGCAGGGACGTGATGCCCGCCGCCTCTGCTTTCTGCTGGACTTTCTGTCCGTGCTGATCCACTCCTGTCAGGAGAAAGGTCTCCTCTCCGCACATTCGATGCCACCGCGCAAGAACATCTGCCAACACCTTTTCGTAGGCATGGCCGATGTGAGGAGATCCATTTGTGTAATCAATCGCGGTGGTGATATAAAACATGGCGCGGGGATTGTATCATGCTCCGCCCGCGCGCGCAAGGGGAAATCCGGACTTCTCCTTCATTCGTTTGTCTCGCCGCGGTGCGGTTGGAAGTTGACAAGCGGGAGGTGACGTGCTACCTTGCGGCAGGATTTATGTTGATAGACACACACTGCCATTTAGTCTCACCTCGGTATGGGGATATGGAAGACGTGCGGAAACAATCCCTCGCGCTGGGAGTGGAGCGGTGTATTTCGCAGGGGACGAGTCCGCGGGATTGGGAGGGGACGCTGAAACTGGCGCGGGAGATGCCGGATTTCGTGTCGCCGTGTTTGGCGGTACACCCCTCGGATTGCACAGAGGTGGATGACGCGCAGTGGGCCCGGATGCAGCAATTGTGCCGTGAGAATGCCATTGCAGCCGTTGGAGAGACGGGGCTGGATTATTATTGGGCTGCGCCGGACGGTTGGAGCGAAGAGGACTATCACGCACGGCAAAAGGACTTCCTGGTGCAGCATTTTGAGCTGGCGAGAGAGTTAGGCGTCAACATCTCTCTGCACACGCGAGACAAAGCCGGGGCAGGGTGGCTCTGCTTTGAAGACGCCTTTTCCATTGCAAAGGAATTTTCCGGTGTGCGCCCTGTGTTCCATTGTTTCATCGGCACGCAGGACCAGGCACGGCGCATCTTTGATGAGTTGGACGGCATGATCTCCTTCACCGGGCTCATCACCTTCAAAAAAACCGAGCAAGTGCAAGCTGTGGCGGCGTGGTGCCCGGAAGATCGATTTATGGTGGAGACGGATTCCCCCTTCCTGTCTCCTGAACCGCACCGCGGCGAATGCAACATTCCCGGGCGCACACGCTATGTGGCGGAGAAGATCGCGGCGCTGCGCGGGGTGAGTTTGGAGCGAATAGCAGAGATCACCACGGCGAACGCTCGCCGCTTTTTCCGCATCCCGGAGTAACGGGCAAATCAGCGGCGGCGCAAGAAGCCGCCAAAGCCGCCCATGGAGCTCATGCCGGGACCTTTGGGGCGGCGTGCTCCCATGCCCGGAATACCGGGAAAGTTTCCTCCGATGAGCGAACTGAGGTCGGGCATTTCGCCATCTGCGGGCATGTTGTCCGGCATTTTCATCCCCTTCATGGCTTTCATGAGGGCTCCGGCTTTGCCTCGCCCGCTCATCATGTCTTTCATTTCGCGGAAATTTTTGATGAAACGGTTTACCTCGATTTCCGTCACACCGGCGCCTTTGGCGATTCTGCGCCGCCTGGAAGGAATCAGCAGCTTGTCGTTTTTGCGCTCGGCCTTCGTCATGGAGAGCACGATTGCCTCTGTGCGCTTCATCTTCCTGGGGTCGAGTGCGTCCTGGGGCAGTTGCTTGCGCATCTTGTTGAAGCCGGGCAGCAGTCCGAGCAATCCTTCCAGAGGTCCCATGCTCTGCATCATGCGCATCTGGGAGAGGAAGTCGTCGAAGTTGAATTCTCCGCTCATCATGCGCGTTACGCTGTTCATGGCGGATTCCTGGTCGATCTTTTCCGCCGCTTTTTCCACGAGTCCCACGATGTCCCCCATTCCGAGGATACGATCCGCCATGCGCTGCGGCACGAAAGCGGAGAACTGGTCGACCTTCTCTCCTTCGCCGATGAATTTGATGGGGCATCCCGTCACTGCGCGCATGGAGAGGGCTGCGCCTCCACGAGCATCGCCGTCCAGTTTAGTGAGGATGATGCCGGTAAGACTCACTGCTTCGTGGAAAGTTTGAGCTACGCGCACTGCCTGCTGTCCCGTGGCAGCATCCGCAACCAGCAGGCATTCTTTGGGCTTCAGGATGCGGTGCAGATCTCGCAGCTCGTCAATGAGAGCGCTGTCAACCTCCTGGCGTCCGGACGTGTCCACAATGAGTACGTCGTGCTCTACCTCCTTCGCGCGCCTCAATGCATCCTTCAAAGCTCGCCTGGCATCCTTCTCGCCGGGGGGAGGAGTAATCACCTGCACGTCAATTTGCGCCCCAAGCGTTGCCAGCTGATCCACGGCAGCAGGGCGTACGAGGTCGCATGCCACAAGAAGCGGTTTGCGTCCGCTCTTGAGAAGTTTTGCCGCAAGCTTGGCACAGGTGGTCGTTTTTCCGGCTCCATTGAGACCCACCACGAGGATGGTAGCAGGACTCTCAAGATTCAGCGCTGACTCCTCACTACCGAGCAGTTCTGCGAGTTCATCGCGGAAGATTTTGACAATCTGCTCGCCGGGTTGTACCGTTTTGAGTACTTCCGCCCCCATAGCTCGCTGTTTGACATGGTCGATGAAGGCGCGAGCCACGGTGTAGTCTACATCCGCTTCCAACAGGGCAAGTCGGATCTCACGCAGGGCATCCGCTACGTTGCTTTCACTAATTTTCGCCTGGCCGCGAAGGCGCCGGAAGGCTTCATCCAGCTTGTCGGAAAGGAGGGAAAACATGCCCGCAAGCTACCAGAAAATCCGTCCATTGTCAAGAGAGTGCAGCGTAGTGTGCAAGTAAGGTGAAGGAAAGGTGCTTGCTCCGAGCGGAAGTATATGGTAGGATAACACAGGTTGATGAAGCGAGTGGTGCCCATTCTTGTTCTCGGCGTGGCGTGCTTGTGTGGGTGTAGTCTCAGCAAGCGTCTTGCGCGCACCTCGACCCGTGTCGAAAAAATGTACGCCGACACGCTTGAGTGGGGTGAATTGCCTCTTCGCACTATCACATGGGCTCAGGCGCTCTCTTTAGCGCGTAAGAACAATTTGGAACTCAAAGACGCAGAGGATGAAATAGAGAATGCCAAACGTCAGGCGCTGAGCATCTACACTGATCTCATTCCCGGTGTGTCGTACTATGGGTACATGACGCGCTCTATTGCTCAACTGTCCAGTGCGGTGGATACGGATGATCTGAGTAGTTCGGTTAATGTGACGTTCTCCATCCCGGCGCTCACACAGGTGCCCTACCGAGTTTATTCGTCTAAGGCACGGCTTTTTGCAGCAATGATGGCGAAAGAGGGACGCTACCGCGAACTTGTCTCAAAGATGTATCGCATCGTTCGCGGACGAGAGATCGGCATGGCTCGCGCTTCGCTAGAGAAGAGAAATCCATCACAGGATAAGAGGTTTCTACTGCAGGAGGAGCAGGAACGAAAGCAGAAAGATGAGAAGTACTGGCAAGAACTCGCACAGCTCATTGGCGTGCGAGATGTGCGATGGCAGATTACTCCATCAAGCATGCCGCACGTAAGATGGTCGGACTATGAGTCACGGCTCAATCGCCTCGGCAGCTTGGTAGTCTGCAATTTTGCCATGCGACTTGAGCAAGCTCGCATGGCGCAGTATGGTATAGCTCTCAACTACCTGCCGACCATCAACACCAGTCTCTACAGTCCCTCTCTCTTTTCATCGACGGGAGGTACGTATTCCGGTACTTTTTTGGACAAGGATGATACACGTCTGAATTTGAGCATTAGTTATTCTCTTGATTCCAAGCTCAGTACGTGGAACTCTTATCAACAGAACAAGGCCCGTTATGAACGGGAAAAAATTAAGGTGGCGGATGAACTGCGTGATCACCGTAATCGAATCTATCAGTTGAGTCAGAGCATGCGCGAATACGCGACATGGCACAGCTTTATGTCCAAACAAATCGCTTTCCTGAAATCCTCAAATAAACTTCACGCCGAGGATTTCATTGAAGGTGCGGAGAAGTTACATTCCATGCAGGTGGAACTGCTGAGTCAGGAGGAGAAGGCGATCGAATCAGAGGCAGCGCTCGTGCTGGAATATGGCATGCCTGACGAACCGGATTCCCCTTCTTGCATCCCGGCGACCGATCGGCAGTGAAATGTTACATCGCTGCGGCGCGGTTGAAGGATCATGGAATCTCTCAGCTTTTCACCCGGCCGAGGCTACGAGGATACGCTCCAGCAAGTCCATGAGCTGTGCCACAGAGTCTCCTTCGATCGACTGAAGGTTAGAACGCAGAGCAAGCAACTCCTCGCGAAGTTGCAGCAGGCGCTCCCTGGTGGGCAGGACAGCCTCTTTTTGTTCATCAGTGCGCGGAGGATCCAGCAGTGTGAGCATCCTTTTTGTGCGCTCCATTTGCTCAGCCTGTTCCCGCAGTGCAGCTATCGCCGCCGTCGCTGTGGTATCGTCATTGACCTTGCGCAGGGCAAAGAGGATATTCTCCATCTGGTCGCTCAGCTTGTTGTAAAGTTCTGCGTAAGGCAGATTTTCGGCATGTAATCCATCGGGTATTGTCGAGGTGTCCACTCCATACAGCCGGAACACTTTCATCAGTTGCTCACTACCGTATGCTTCTACCTCGTAAAGTCGCCTCATGGTCGTCAGGCATATTTGCGAGATATGCGTGAGTGACGCCATATGAGTCTTAATGATGCGCGCGTCATCATCCCCGGTGGTCGGGTAGCCCTGCAGTTGCACAAGATGTTCGCTCATGGACTTGAGCAACACGCCCAATTTCTCCGCCGTCTCGTCGGCGCTTCCCTTATCTACCACAGCACTGAGCAGACCTTCAACTTGCTGTCCCTCCTCTACTAAGACCTTACAAAGCTTTTCAAGCGGCATCTCCGCCTCCTGCTGGGAAGCGGATGCAGCCCCACGCTCTACTTCTTGCGCTTCAAGCCGAGGCAAAAGGAGCAGGAGACAGGGAAACAGGAGAAGAGCGCGTTTCCAATTCACAACTTGCGTTTATTCTATAGGAGATGTGTCGTTCTGTCAAGGTTTCCGTTCGATGATATCAGAACGAATGTACTTGAAAACCGTTTACCTTGACTGAGGTGCGATTACTGTTACTTTCCACGGCAGATGCGACGGAGGCGGTAGCCGGCAAGGAGGATGGGGAGGAGTCCCATGAAAAAAAGATAAAGTCCATTGCGCCAGAGGGTGGAAACAGAGCCGGCATCGGTTTCCTGGTCGATCCAGCCGAGAGGAGGAGCCTGGCGGGGGGCGAGAAAGAAACCGCGGCGCTCTTCAAGACGGGCATCTTTTCGCGCAGTCTTGACGCCTTCGGCGAGTGCCACGAGACGCTTATTGGAGAAGAAAAATTCCAACGGTTGATTAGCGATGGAGGTGGGGCGCCCCTCCAGTGAGAGGGTGAGCTCTCGCAGGCGGGTTTCATCACGGCTGAGAGCTGTTTTTCGAACGCGGTGCAGGATGGAGCGGGCTTCATCAGCGTTTGCGGCGGTGGTATTCAAAAGGAGAGCCGCGCGCTGGATGAAGCGAACATCGTCATCTGAACCAAAGGCCTTCAATTCATCGCGCTGTTCGTCAATAGCACGGTTCTCGAGCTCCCAAAGGTTGGCTGTGGATTGCATGACGAACATCATCTCGAAGGAATAGCGCAGGGGGCAGAACTCGGCGATGAGGGGAACAGGTTTAGTAAGAATGTCGTGGGTGGTCTCATCCTGATACGCGACGCGGTGACGGAGGCTGGACAGGCGTTGAGAAACAGCGGCGGGGAAAATATCCGGCAGAGGAGGGGAGAACTCATTCATCTCCTCGAAACGCACGAGAGCACCAGCGAGAAGGATTTGAGGCACAAGGAGCAGGGGCACGATATTGAGCGCGGTGCGCTCGGAGCGGACAAAGGCGGAAACCATCAACGAAAGTGCGATACCAACGAAAGCGGTAAGTACCATGACGCTCAGGTGCGACCAGAACATCTCGTGGATACTCAGAATGGCGTTGCCGACGAGGAGGTACAGAGCGCATTGCACGGCAGCAATGCCGGTGATGACAAGACACTTGGCCAGCAGATAGCCGGTAATGAAGGGCTTATAATTGCTCTCACGGCGAAGCAGTAGACGATCACGCAGGATTTCGCAGGCGGCATCCGTCAGCCCGAAGAACATCGCCAGCACGAGAGACAGGAAGAGATATTCATTGATGTGTAGCGCCTTGTAAAATGTGTAAGGCGTATCACTCGCGGCGCGGAGCGTGCCGGCGATGAGCAGTGCGAGCAGCGGCCCCTCCAGTAGCATGGCGTACAGTCCCATGCCACTACGAATGCGCCCGAGCAGCGTGCGGAGAATCCACAAATAGAACAAACGAAGAAGTTCAGGCAGCGTGCGCCGCGGCACGGGCGGAACAGGGGGAGCCGAGGAGGCTGTGGCTTCATCGTCATCTGGCAATCGAGATGGTGAGGGACGAGCTTCCTCTCGGCGATAGGAATAACTCTCGAAACGCTCCTGCCAGATGCCGGGTCCTGAAAAACGGTGTCCTAGGCGTGTGTTGGGAGCCTCCAGTACTTCGAAGACATAATCTGCCCCGCCAGCCGCGATGGATTCGCGACTCACATGCAGTCCCATATCTCGCGCGGCGTCTTGGAAATATCGAACCATTTCCTGTGGGGTGCCCCAGAACGCCATCTGACCACGAGCGTTAAGCACCATTACTTTATGGAATCGATTCAAGATGCTCTGGGCAGGGCGGTGAAGGGTGCAGAGCAGAATGCGCCCTGCAGACATGCCTTCCAGAGTTTGGATCACTCGTTCAGCATCCCCGGAGGATAGACCACTGATAGGTTCATCGATGAGGAAAACCTCCGCCGTGCCGGTGAGATCCAGCCCCAGATTGAGACGGGAACGTTCGCCATCGGAAATGGTGCGCTCTCCGGCTCGACCGACGGAACGCTTGGTCAACGAGCCGAGTCCCACGAAATTCAACACGGTGAGCACGCGGCGCATGCGATCGGCATGCGTAAGGCGCGGACGGCGAGCGATGGAGGCCTGATAAACGTGCTCACCGACGGTGAGAGCTTCATCAAGGATATCTTCATGGGGGATAAAAGCGATGTGCTGTCGCAGGGAAATGTTGTCCGGGGTGAGCAGCTCGCTGTTGTAGCGTACGGAGCCCATGGTGGGCGAGAGGTGTCCTGCAAGAAGGCTGAGTAGCGTGGATTTCCCCGAGCCGCTGGGACCGAGGATACAGGCCATCTCCCCGCGGTGTAGGGAGAAATCAATGTTATCCACCACACGCCCGGCGCGTACAAAATCACGGGTGAGACCGCGAACGTGCATGGAAGTGATGAGACTGGACTCCTCATCCAATACACCGGCGGAGAAACGGCAGCGCAGGAACTGCGCGGAACTGAGCGCGATAAGGTCGCCATCCTTCAGTTCAATTTCCCCTCGCACAGGCATGTTTTCCACGGTGAGCGCATGGGTGGCGTCCTCAATGACGCGGAGCTGTCCGCGGTTGTTGGCGCGTGAGTAGCTCACCTCAAACACCATGCCGGGAGCGAGGCCTGGAGTGAGCATGAGCGCACCGGGTTTATTCATGTACGGCAGATTGGTGACTACTACCTTGCGGGTTTGCGGGTCGAGCAGGTAGCTGTGTCCTGAATCGCCGGTGTCACGGAGATCTGCAAAGGTGTATGGCCCTGTTCCCCGGATGGAGAAAGGGGTAAAAAAGGTGGTGCATACGGTGTCACCCTGGTGCAGGGGAACGCCATCAAGCACAAGATCAGCATCACGCCGCAGAACCTCCAGATCGACGTGAAGTCCCAAAGCGACGCGTGCCACACTGCTCAGCGGGCGCTGACGCGAGATGGAGATGGAATCACCCTCTAAGCTGAGATAACAGACGTAACGCATACCGGCGTGGTGCGCCAGAATGAAACTGCGGATGGTATCGAAAGAAAGCGAGTTTTCGGAAAGGGAGACGGATTGCCCGGAAGAGATGGGAATCACATCCCCCCGGTGCAGTATGTGCCCACGTACGGAAAGGGGAGCGTGAGCATCATTGATGATGATGATCAGGTTTACGCAGCGTACGGCGCGGAAACTTAGTTGTCCGTCCGCCGGAGAGAGGGTCACATTTCCCTCCGCAATGCGGTTGGAAAAGGAAATTACCTCGATTGGGTGAGCTGCCGTGGCCCCGGGGGTAGAGAGAAGTTCCTCGAGCTGTCGATCGGCATCCGGCAGACCGAGCCCTCGGGTCACCTCCGCGAAGAGTTCGGGGTTGGTGAGATCTCCGCCGGCTCGGTGCAAGATGGTGAGAATTTCCAACGCGAGCGAGTAGCGTTCTGCCACCGTGCGGTTTGCGGCAGCCAAACGCAGTGTGACATCCAGAGGAAAACCGATACGGTAGGCCGTGCGGAAACGACCGGCAAGCCAGCTGTGCTCCACATTAGGGAAATCATAGCGCAGGATATCCATGGCGGTATCCATGTCCTCAGCTCCCAGACCATCCACTCGGCACATGATGGAAGCAAAGAGATCGGCAATGATGCCGGCGTGTGTACGGCGGGACTCCACCCTTGGACCGATGCGCTGCGGGACGCGCGCAAAGATGGCTACGAAAAAGCCGCGCACGCGCAGTAAGCCACGTTTCAGGTGCAGCATGCCTTCCAGTAAGATCTGGCGAGTTTTGGTTAACATACTCCGGCACCTCCTTTCCGACAGTTCGAGGCAGGGCAGCGTGACTCCCAGCCCGGGAAGTTCCAGCGCAGAGGAAAATCACGGCATTGCCGAGGTTTTACAGGCTGGATGCGGCAGGCATTATCTGCGTCCAGCATGATGCAGGAACCATCCGCATTGTCGATAAGTGAAAGCCCTCGTCGGTTACGCTGCAGACGACAATATGTGTTGATGAACTCCTCCTCCTCCAGTTGTAAAAAAGTAGCTATAGCGGAAATGTCCGTCTCTGTGAGACACACATCCCCCTCCCATCGGCAACATGCGCCGCAGCGCAGGCAGGTGTGACGCGAAAAGGATGGAGACGCAGTGGACATCAAGAATCAGAATTCCCAGGGTTTGCGTTTAGCTTCGGTGATATGTGGTGGGCGTACGTAAAGCGGCTCTGTGGGTTTGGCGGCAAATTCATCCCGTTTCTCAGGAGAGAGGGAAAGCCAGAAATCAATGAGTTGGCGGGCCGTTGGGACAAGATCGGTATGCTGCAGGATGATGCCGACGCGGGCAAGCGATGAGTTGGATTCGCCGCTTCGAATGTCCTCCCCCTGTTCAATGCGGTGGCGGATGGGATCAGCAGAGTTAAAAACCTCAATGCTCGCCCCGGCAGCGTAAAGCGCCCAACCGCCGCGGCGAGCATCGGACAGCACTTGGCAGCCGGTGGCAGCGGCAAGCGGTTCCCAGGAAGGGATGGCTACCACACGGGAGTGATGAACAAGGGCAACCCCTACGGCGGCTGCCAGTGCCACCCGAATCCCTCCATAGCTCCCCGGACCGGTGCCAACGAGAATAAGCGGCAGTTCACCTTCTTCTCCGAGCGAACGCAGACAATCCTGCAAAGAGGGGAAGAGAAAGGCGTCGTGGTTCCTCTCCGCTGTCCAGGAGTGCTCCGCGGGGCAGGGGGCATGCAACGCGATAGAGGCATGTGAGGAGGAACACTCAAGAGACAGGATATTCATACGTTGTACGCAAATTGCAAAGTGACCCATTTACCACGGGTAATTTTCTTAGTGAGTTGTAGACCGGCGAGGCGAGCGCTCCTGATGGTGTCATCCGCCTGGTCTCGCAGAATACCAGAGGCGATAAGAGCACAGGGATGGTTTTGGACAAAAGATTGGACGAGCCGGGGAAAAGCGCGTTGCAAAATAGCAGAGAAAAGATTTGCCACGATCACGTGTGCTTTCTCCTGTGGGGCAGCCTCCCATTGAAAGACATCTGCCTGCAGCAAACGCAAAGCAGGGGAGCTTCCATTTCGTTTGATATTGCGTCGGGCAATTTCTACAGCTTTCAGGTCGAAGTCAAATGCCACGGCACTCCGTGCCCCAAGTCGCAGAGCGGCCAGGGCCAGAATACCTGTGCCGCAACCGGCATCAATGAGTCGCCATGGGGTGCCGACGCGTCCTCTTGCTTCATCGCAGAGCAGACGCAGGCAGGTGGACGTGGTGGCATGGTGGCCGGTGCCGAAGGCGCATTCTGCCGGGAAGTGCAGCAGAATGCGTTTGGGATAGCATCTCTGCAGGGCAGGGAGTTGTTCCTCAGCGGAATAGATGACGAGTTTATCCCGGATGAGCAGGGGAGCAATTTGTGCCGGGGCAGTGGCTGCTACCCAATCTTTCTCCTCGACGGACGAAAAGTTGCCGCCGTATGCGGAATAGAGAACTAGGAGCGTCGTTGGCTCGTCGCTGTAGCAGCGCACGTCGATGCATTGCCGCCCCGGCAGCGAGGAAAAAACGACACCCGGCATCGAAGCAAGACGAGAGGACCACTCTATCTCATCTTTTGAGCGTATATTTTTTTGCCAGACCCACACAGCGATAAAACGATATTCACTTCAAAAGGTTAATTTCTGCGGCAGAGGCCCCCTTGCCTTCCAGAGACGAGGCGCCGATGAAACGGAAGAAACGGGCTGTTACTCCCCGGTCAAATGTTACCGTTTGGAGGATGGGATTGGCGCGGATATTAGGGAATTCACCCGAAGCGACCTCTTTCCATTTTTCGCCGGCAGAACTGACCTCAAAGCGGTAGCGGTCCGTCATGCCGTTGAAATTTCCATTTTGTTTAGGCAGATAGGTGAACCCGGAGAAGGAGACTTCCTCGCCAAGATTCACGGTGAGTTCGTTTCCTTTCCCCTGCCAGAAGGAGGAATCATCACCATCCCAGGCCTTTGAGGCTCCCGTCATCTCGCTCGTCCACTTATCGCGGGGCAGGGAAGCAGCGGTTTCTTCCAAGGCGTCGCACTGAAGCGATGCTGCATCTACAGCAACCGGCTCCGGATGGCGAAGGAGAGAGAATTCACTGATGCACGGACAAGCGCGGGAATCGGTGATAACGAGGCGGACGCGATCGGTGGTGACAGGCTTTGCGAGTTTTCTCAGCACTTGATTTCCGATTGTTTTTCCTTCTCCGTCAATTATTTGCCAGTTGCCATCCAGGAGGGCTTCCAAACGGAATGATCTGACACGTTGCCCAAGACGAATCTGCTCACGCAGACGTACCACATCAAAAGTCGCTTCCTTCGGCAGTTTGATTTCCAGCCAACAATCCTTCGTCGTCTTATCTTCGGGGCACCAGTAGCTTTCGATATTGCCATCCGTTGCATTGGCTGCTCTGAAGGCATCGTCCTCCCCCCGAACCTCACTGGCAGAGGCCTCGGAGCCGATAGCGAAATCCTGAGCCAGGAGCTTATGACGCATTGCCGCCAGGGCGTTTAAGGCAGCGACATCAGCCGGATCCAGTTTGCCGGAACGATCCATGGCCAGATTGAGGATGAGGTTGGCTCCGCGTCCCACACTGTCGTAATACACCTGCATGAGTTGCTCTGGGGACTTTACTTTTGAACCCTGTCCTGCGTGCCAGAACCATCCTGCTTTGTTGATTGTGGTGTCTGCCTCCAGGGATATCCACTTTTCGTCAGGTTTATCTAGGTTAATCACATTCCAGCATGGATATTTCACGAAACCTTTTTCGGAGCCTCCCCACTTCACATCGCCATGCTGCGCTGCCCCCCATACAATGCAATCGGGCTGGATCGAGCGTATAAGTTTAACAATACCCTCAAAGTTATAATATTTGTCATCATTGCCTATATCCCTCTTTTCCCGGGTTCCGCCGTAGTAGCCATCGCCCCCATTGGCACCATCAAACCACATTTCAAAAATCGGACCGTAATCTGTGAGCAATTCACGGATCTGCTTCTCATAGGTTTTCAGGTAGCCAGGGCGTCCGTATTCAGCATTGTTGCGATCCCATGGAGAAAGATAAGCGCCAAACTTGATGCCTTCTTTTTTGCATGCGTCGGCGAAGCCCTTGACGATATCTCCCTTTCCTTTCATCCACCGGGATTTTGTAATATTGTGCGTCGTCGATTTGGTGGGCCAAAGGCAGAAGCCATCATGATGTTTCGCCGTGTATATCATACCGGCCATTCCCGCCTCCTTAAAGACCTTTACGGCAGACTCGGGATCGAATCCGGAGGGATTGAAAAGCTCAGGGCTTTCGTCTCCATATCCCCATTCTTTACCAGTGAAAGTATTGATGCCAAAGTGGACGAAAGCATACCACTCCATACGCAGCCAGTCAACTTGTTGCTCTGTCGGCACCGCGCCACAGGGGGAAGGCGGCGCCGTAGCAGCAGCGACAAGTGGATAAGGCATGAGCCCGGTGAGGCAGAGTATTAGGTGCCATCGGAGGATCTTCTTTGCGATGGAGTGTCGGGGATTCATGAAGAAAAGGGGAATGTGCTATTTATCCAATAGTTGCCCATCCAGTCCTTGAGCATCGTCATAAGAGAGAATAAATAAGGAGCCATCCTCCCGGATACGGCCGTAAAAGAGAGGTTTGCGGGATACGGTATTTGCGGGAGCGACGTCGATGGTGATGGTTTTCCTCTCAACTTTCTTTTCCCCTAACGCAAGAGCGCGGAACGTTGCATCAACTTCTGTCTTTTCCGAGAGCATATCGCGCACGATTTGCATACGCGAAGTGGAGCCATCAGCGGAATCGGCACGGGATTCTTCAAGAGGTGTATCGAGGACGAGTTGTTCGAGGGCCGAATAATCAGTAATTTCAAGCTCCAGTTTCACAGTAAAAACCGGCTTTTGTAGGGCTGCCAGAGCCCATTCATTATCTGAGCGCAGCCACTGCCTCACGCGGAGAGTCTGCAAATGGCGCACGTAGAAATTGGTGCGGGGTGGGTTGATACGAGGAGTAATATCCTGCCCCCCCAGTGTGCCGGTCCATGCTTCGCCGATGTAGTCATAGTGCAGCACGAGAGGGGCTTTCTGGTAATTCAGCGTGAGTGTTCTGAGCGCTGAGATTGGAAAGTTCATGAGCGTACGCTTCTTCCAGTGGAGCGCAGACGTGGAAAAGAGCTTCGTGAGTTTTGTACTCAAACGGCAGATGGTTAACGAGTCGTTTTCCATGCCCACCCAATAGCGTTCGTTGCCCGTTCGCTGCCTCTTAAGGCTGAAAGAGCGCGGGGCACGGTCGCGTACAAGTGGCATGTCAAGCCCGAAAAGAACGGCTCGAATTGCACATTCGCGAGGCTGCATGAGCAATTCGTAATCCGGCAGATTCAGTCCATATTTTTCACGAACTTTGGTGATATCTGCTGTGGGAGGGATGTCTTCTACCACGTCCTCAATCGGGATAGAATGAAGACTGTTGAGAAAAGAATCGACGGTTTCGGGATCTGCTTCAACAAAAGGAAGCCCCTCGGCAGAGAACATCCACACATCCTTCACTTGTCCCTCGGAATCGCCCGGAATTCGGCGCAGCCGCAGGGGAAAGCGATCAAAGCGTGAGAAGAGTATTAACTTGTCGATATCCGCCGCTGTGATGGGGGTAAATTGCCGAGAGCGCAGTTGAGAGAGCGAGAGAGGAAGTTCTTTTAAGTACACCCATTGCTGGGCCTCGCGAATGCGGACACGTTGGGCTTTCGGGAGAACCGGAAGCGACAGCATTGTATTCACGATCTCCGCAAATCCATTGCCCTGACGACGCAAACGAGGCTCTATTGCCAAGGTGAAAACTACAGGACGATCATTCACCGTTGCATAGCAAAGACTCCGGCCATCCTTTGAAGAAGTGAACGCGGGATATAACTTAAAAACAACGGATTTCCCGCCCTCAAACGAGAGAGTGAGAATTCTGTCTGGCTCTTCCGGAAGGGAAATGTCGCTTGCGTCATGAATGCGGACTGCCCGTAGCTTGGAGAGATTTGTTACGAGCGAGTCCACGGAATCCTGATCCGCCTCTGTCAGGCAGGGGGATTGGATAATCCATGGAGATTGTCCGCTGGCTCTCTCCAGAACGAGAGGGGGAAAAGCGGACTCTTTCTTGTTGCTAGGCTGCTGCAATTCAATACGTAGCAGGGAAGATTCCTCAAACTGCAGAGGATGTGGATCTCGTAGACCTCCCAGACCATTTTTAAACAGCACTAGGATATCTCCGCTCACGACATGGATGCGTTTATCTCTCCCGTAAAAATCGGTGCGTAAATAAGTCGTGGGCAGCAGATGCTTGCCATCCCCCGCGTCCGCAAGCCAGGGAGAGGAACTCCCCAGCGTGTAGCGCGCCACAGTGCTCATTTCTTCATCATCGGCAGAAATCTTCAGAGTGATGGTATGAGGGGTTGTTTCAACACCGAATTCTCGCATGCCGCCACGCGTCGTATTATTGAGGGGCAGGGTATCGATCAGTTTGGCGGTTGCGGTGAAGTCGATAATGGCACGGGCAGCTGCCGGAGCCATACGATCGTGAAAAGGCGCCTCGATCCACCACGAACCGTCCTTCTCACGTGTACACTCAATGGTGTCGTGGAGATCCCGGATGCGTATCCATGAGACATCCTGAAGGCGGGAGAGATTTTCCTTCGGGAAGAGAGACATTCCTGGACGGAAGTGGTACCAACCCGTGAGGCGAGCCAGACTCCCATCAATGAACAACACCACAGCTGCCCCTACACTGAGGAGCGTGAGGAAGAAAAGGAGCAGAGTGGTGACAAATTTTCTCATCGGTGGAAGTTGGCGAAACTTTTGTGTTTCATATATTCAAACATCAGTGCCGGCGCGTCTGCCAGAGCATGAAGGCGATCAGCAGGGCTATGAGCGGCATGAAGAGCAGAGTCAGATATTCCAGTGCATTGCGGGAATGACGGTTAAGATCTATCTTCATCGTCAGATCCTGATTAGCGCTTTTGCCTCCGTATTCGGGCCGATTGCACATCCATGCCCAGAGGGTGTGAAGGTAATCCTGCTGTTCGGTGCGGGCATTACAGCGCTGCAGCATATCAATGTTCCCCAGCACCAGCATGGTCGCCATGTTGTTGGGAGATTGCGGGGTCCCCTTGGTAACTACCGCACCCAGGCAGAGGGGGCCGGGACGATCCTCCCTGGGATCAAAGGAAGGATCGAGTACAGGGCTGGATTCACCGTAATAATCGGCCGTGCTCATGAGGATGGGGTAGCTGGTGAGACGACGGAGGGATGCTTCGTTCTCATCCCCATGTTCCAGTGTGAAGGACATAGATTGTCCCTCAATGTGAGTGGTGCTGTTCCAGAATTTTTCCGTGCTATTAAGACTCTTGGGGAAGACGGCGGAAATATCGTAATAGGCGCGCTTGCGGTCACGCAGCAGAACTCGGTCCATATTCGGACGAATCCCTTGCTCCCGCAGGAAACGATAGAAGTACGGAAGCTTGGTGTTGGATGGGTCAAGCGCCACAAAAAGGACGCGTCGGCCATTCTCACGTTCCCAGAAATCGCGTACAACCCCGAGTTCATGTTCCGTAAAATCAACCTGCGGGGATACGATGATGAGTCCCTCTGCATTCTCTGGCAGAGCGTCGACTTCATTCAGATTGATCCACGAGAGCTGGATATTGAGAGAGGAGACAATACGACCCAGGTTCTCCAACAGACTTTGATCATCTCGCGATACACCACCCTTACCCTCTGCCACATACATGTACCTCATATCGCCTTCCACGGCTTCCGTGATGGCGGAACAGACGACCTCATCCATCATGAGAGCCACAGCGCGGCGAGACTCATCTGGTAAGGTTTCGTATTTGATGAAAGATGTACCGGGACGGATACGCACGTGCTTGCGCTCACTCCTTTCTTCTTCGAAGGTTCGCAGGGGGGTGGAGGGATCTCTGCGGGCGTCGATGAGACAAAGATCCTGCTTAAAATCGACACCGTAGATTTGTGAGATTTCGCGAGCCCGGTTAGGCTGGCGCATCGGATCAAAGCATTCCAACTTGACCTTACCATCACTGTAGCGTACATATTCTTCCAGCAGGCTGCGCATGCGGGCATAGTTGGGGGTGGAGCGTTTGAAGGCAAAGATGATGTGTATTGGTGTTTCCCGCGAACGGATGCGCTCGGAAGTTAGCACATTCACGGTGCGTTCGGAAATGGTATAACGCTCTTCCTCCGTTAAATCCTTGCGTCCATATTCGTGGCAGCCGATGTAGTTGCACGCCAGAACAATGATACTTAACAGGAGAAGATTGAACCATGCCAGAGGCGAACCATGGGGACGACGCGCCTCAGGATTAATTTCTTGGGAAAATTTGTTCATGACAACATAGAGAGAATGATAAAACGAGAGGAAAAGACAAGGGCAGGGACTCAGCGCGTCCAGCGACGGTAATCGACTACTCGCTGGACGAGGGCGAGGGTGAAGAGAGCGAGAGTAAGGTAAAGGACCACGGGGCGCGTATCCAACAGACCGCGGGAAAAAGAGCTTACCTGCTCAGTGCAGGACAGATAGTGGAAGATGGGTGCTGCTGGGAATTCTCCCCAAAGCTCGGTGACGCGCCCCATGAAGTAGAAGGAGATCATGAAACTGGTGCAAAGGATGCCTGCGATAATCTGGCTGCGGGTCATTGCAGAACAGAGAAGACCTACGGCTATGAAGAAGGTGCCCATGAGCGAGAGAATGGCATAGGGACCAAACCAATCGGCGAGCAAATAAGGAATCTCCCCACTGGCAGTGATGCCATAGCGATATTCTGTGTAGAGGTTCGCCAAATGGCTCATCCACGGATAAAGGAGCAGGGGAACCCAAAGAACGAGATAGAAGGTATAAGCAGCCAGGTATTTACCTAGGATGATCTGAGTGGTAGTGACCGGTGCGGTAAGCAGGCCTTCCAGCGTTCCCTGCCGCTCTTCTTCTGCGAGGCTGCGCATTGTGATGAGCGGGAAGATGAAGATGAAAAAGAACCAAAAGTTAATATTGTTGAGCAAGTAATACATAACTCCTTCTCCTGTGGCCTTGCTCATGATCTGGATGACCGCCTGCAGGCAAAAGCCTAATAGCGCCATGGTACAAGCGAGAATTACCCAGCCGAACGGTGTGCCGAGGTAAACTTTCAGCTCGCGCAAGTAGAGGACACGCAGCGTGGCAAACCAGCTGGTGCGTCGATGCAATGTGCATGCCTTTGCCCCTGGCATTGTTTCTTTTTGTTCCATAATCAAAAATTTGTTTGGTTCGGGAGGCTCCGGGGAGTTTTAGTCGTGGCGGGTCATCTCCACGAAGACCTCTTCTAAACTCGGAGTATGTCGGTAGATATGGCGCAGTGGGTAACCCATGCGAGAAATAATCGCTGCAGCCTTTTCCCGTGTGTCACTCCCGGGTTCAGCACGCACCACAAGACGTTGCCAGCCGCCGGGTAGGGTATCCTCGTGGATGATTTTTTTCACGGCGGGTATGGCGCTCAGCTCGCGCATCACCACATCCAGCTCCCCTTTGTATTCGATAGAAACTCGACCCGCAGTGCGCAGGTTCCCAGTAAGCTGAGCAGGGGTGTCGGCCGCCTTGATTTCACCGTTGTCAATGATGATGACCTTGTTGCAGAGCATTTCTACTTCGCTAAGAATGTGTGTGGAAAGAAGCACTGTGTGCTCCTCTGCAAGCTCACGGATCAACTCGCGTATCTGGCGGATCTGATTGGGATCCAGTCCATTGGTCGGTTCATCAAGAATCAGCAATTCAGGTGTGCCGAGCAGAGCATCCGCCAGTCCGACCCGCTGCCGATAACCTTTTGAAAGTGTGCGGATCATATTCTTACTCTTGGTGATTAATCCACAGCGATCGATGCTCCTTCCGACCTCCGTACGCACGTTTTTGCCATACAATCCTTTCAATCTGGCACGGTAAGCGAGGTATTCGTACACTCGCATTTCATCGTACAGAGGCACATTTTCAGGCATATAACCCAGGTGCCGCCGCACTTCCAATGGCTCATCCATGACATCGTGTCCCGCGATGCTTGCTGTGCCGGCAGTTGGAGGCAGGTACCCCGTCAGCATCTTCATTGTCGTTGTTTTGCCCGCACCATTCGGCCCCAAAAATCCAACAATTTCTCCTTTCTCAACGCGGAAATTTACATCCCGCACCGCCATGAACCGTCCGAATGCCTTGTACAAGTGCTCTGTGTTGACCATGCTCATACCAATCCACGCATCATTCTACCATATATCTCCCGTTTTTCAAGACGAAACCCGCGTGTGTGCGCGCTTACAGAGACCTCCAAGGTATGTCGTTTCCGAGCTTGTCTACCGAGGGGAATGCGTGGTTCTGCTTCCACGAGGTTTCTTTTATGATTTTAATTTTGCATTACATATATTATGCGAAGTAATATGTTTTCGCAATTATTTTAAATTTCAAGAAGTAATGAAAATATTGTTCCCTGCTAATGAATGTGAATCACGATACTAAAATTGCCGGGAAAATGCACGAATGAAACCGAAGGATTAACGGGACCGAAGAATCGAGCTTCCGACAGGAATGGTTAAAAAGTTGGTTCTTCTCCGAACATTTTTTTAGTGGATCGTGATTACTTCTTGACGAAAAGCGAAGCAAAGCGTAGCATGGTGCCATGGTAAAGTGTAGTCTCATGTACGAGGGAGGTTTGCACTGCACGCTGAGGCATGAACCCTCCGGCGCGTGCGTGAGCACGGATGCCCCCATTGATAATCATGGGAAAGGAGAATCTTTTTCGCCGACCGATTTGATGTGTTCCGCCACGGCGGCGTGCATGTGCACCATTATGGGCATTTATGCGCAGGAGCACGGTGTAGATTTGGAAGGTATGCGTGTGGAGGTGCTCAAGGGAATGAATGAGAATCCACGAAGAATAGCGCGCATAGCAATTGATATCTATGTCCCTCTTCCGGAAGACACGCCGCATCGGGCAGCTTTGTCAGATTGCGTGATGGGGAGTCCCGCTATGCGGAGTTTGCACCCGGACATTGAAGTGCCCATTGCTTGGCACTGGAAAAATTAAGGCAGAAGATATGGATCGCCGCGCCTACATCTATGTCGTCACTCCGTTGTTTGTCTTTTTAAATTGCGGGGAGCTGTTGATCGCACGGCTGGGAGCGGCCTTGGCGTTAGTGGTGGCGAGTGTCGCGATGATTGTAGTCTGGGGGGCTGCTTGGGCGCGGCTTTGTCGCCAGAAGTTACGACCAGAGTTTGCGGTGCTGAGTATTTTACCCCATTTGACTTTCTTCGTGGCTCAGTACACGCAGACGTCAATATTCTCGGAGACGCCGTTTTGGGGGACGCTGTATGCGCTTATGTGGCTCGGGTGCTTTGGAATAGCGATTGTGACGGTTCTGCCTGATGCCAAAGGTGCCAGTCCTTGGCGAGACTCTGTCTTCCTTCTTCTCATTCCACTGGCTGTCTTCTGTACAGTCAGCGGTTTCCTACAGTATTATCCGTACTTTTCATCCTCAATCTGAACAAACGCAACCAAACAATAACCGCCATGCGCACTCTCACACTAGTTATAATTGTCTGCGGTTTTATGGGGAGCTTTGCTTCCGCCGCTTCCGGTGTACGCATTCACCGCCTGAGTGATCCACCCCTGCCTCCTCGTTCTGTGGAGGAAATGCAGCGTCCCTCCCGCAGTTTTTCTTTCTTCCGCCGAGGTGCCCGCACCCGCACGGTCACTTCCCCCGTGCGGCGGCGCGGTGTGCCGCTTGCTGCGGATAGAGCTTCCGAAGCTCCAAGACCGATCCCGGTTGCGCCAAAACAGCAGCCCATTGTCTCTCGGACAGTTGTTCCGGCGGTTGAGACTCGTCCTGCCGAGCTGCCGGTCGCCACGAAACCTGTCGCAAAGGTTCCAGTGGTGACAACAGCTCCCGTTGCCCCAGCTCCGAAGCACAACGTCACCCCTGCTCCGGCCCCGATCGCACGTCCCGCCTCAGAGCAGCCTGCGGAGATGCGTTCGAGTCGCCCGCGGCGGCGTCTGCCGATTGCTCCTATCTAAGAGAAGAAAAGGGATTTTTGTTTTATTTAGGAAGAGAGCCCCGCAGCCGCGCATGCCAAAGCAACGCTTGGATGTTCTTTTGCACGCTGCGGGGTTTGCTGTGTCCAGAGAACAAGCGCAGCGGCTCATTTTGGCGGGGGAGGTCACGGTGGGTGGTAAGCAGGTTACCAAGCCAGGCACAAAGGTGGATGGCTCCCTGCCCTTGGTCGTCAAGACCCCACCACCCTTTGTGAGCCGCGGCGGGCTGAAACTGGCTGGAGCGTTGAAGGTTTTCCCGGTGGATCCAGCGGGAAAGGTATGTCTGGATATCGGTTCATCCACCGGGGGATTTACGGATTGCCTGCTCCAGCATGGCGCTGTCCGTGTGCACGCAGTGGATGTGGGAACCAACCAGTTGGTGTGGAAGCTACGCAGCGATCCCCGCGTCATTGTGCGGGAGCAATTCAACGCTCGCTACCTCACCCCGGATGACCTTGGCGAAAAAGTGCAGCTTATTGTGAGCGATGTCTCTTTTATTTCGCTTACCAAAATACTTCCGGCGGCTTTTTCCTGTCTTGAGGAAGGGGGAGACATCATTGTGCTGGTCAAGCCCCAATTCGAATTGCAACCGGAGGATATCGGCCCGGGGGGCATTGTGCGCAATCCCACCCTGCACGAGCGCGCCGTAGAAAAGATTCACCGTTTTGTCACAGAGGAGCTGCGTCGCTCGTGGATGGGGGTATCCCCTTCCCCCATCACCGGTATGGAAGGCAACAAGGAATTCCTCGCCTGGCTGCGCTAGAATCCTGGTACCGTTATTTGACCGGCTTGCTCAGTAAATCGCGTACCTTGGCATAATCCTCATCGCGTTTCTCGGAGTACAAGAGTGTGTACACAAAGGAAGAGCGTTTGTGGTAGGCTTCTCCGTGGTTATCAGCAAGGGAGGCGGCTGTTTCACCGTTGGTCCGTGCCAGGCTCGCATCTGCACCAAGTTGTAAAAGCTTTTCGACTGTTTCAAAATTGCCGCGCATTGATGCGAGCATCAACGGAGTGTAACCGGTGTTCTCGCGAGCATTAACATCCAATCCTGCCCGCACCAGCCGCTCCGCACACGCAGGCATTCCACTCCATGCTGCCCAATGCAGCGCAGTGAAGCCGTCCTGATCCTGCTCATTCACTCGAATCCCTGGAGTGCCGAGCAGCTCATTCAGGTAAAACAGACGAGTGTTGTCTTTCTTAAGCGTTTCGTCCGGGTTGTTGTAATTTACATAAACGGTCCACATGAGTGGGGTTCGTCCGGTATTGTCATGCGTGTTGATAAAGTCTTCATGGTTCTTCATGCCGCTTTTCAAT
>CANRKR010000031.1 GCA_947631275.1 uncultured Akkermansia sp. | reverse complement strand
TTTTCTGAGGAAACAATTCAACCTTCCTTTTTTGTCCCCTCTCTCCCCTCTTTATATTTTTTCTTGGGACGCATGTGCTCTCCATCCAAAAAAGTAAAAAAAAGGCTTGCCAAGACAGGTATCAGTCAGTACAATGCCCCCGCATCTGCGGCAGCGCAGTTGTGGATGGAGCGGTAGCTCAGTTTGGTTAGAGCGCAGCCCTGTCACGGCTGAGGTCGCGAGTTCAAGCCTCGTCCGCTTCGCTTTTGTGGCGCGATCATTCACCGATGGTCGCGCCGCTTTTGCTTTCTGACCCAACTTACGGACTCCAAACGCATCCAACGCAATGCGCCGACCGGTCGACACCGCTCTTCGTGACGAAGAGTGAATTTTTCGCTTGCTTTGATAGGATAAAAGCTGATAGACTTCCCGTGTCCTTAGAACATTCTGTTATGACCCCATCCCTTCCTACCCCCCCCCCACGTTTTCATTATTAGCTTATTGTAAGCGTTTTACAATTCTTGCTCTGACCAGTGTGCTGATCCTCACAGGGGCGACAGGAGCGGAGGGAAAGGCGACAATGCAAGACGAGCCGCAGCAAGGGGTGGAGCTGCTCTTCCCGGCAGGTACAGGAAAGCAAGCGAAGGGAGCTAAACTCAGCAAGGAGCAAAAACGTGCGGCCTCCCTGCTCAAGAAGCTGAAAACCATCGAAAAAGGCGGCGACGTCAATGCCGTGGACAAGCACGGGCAGACCGCCCTCATGCATGCCGCCGCGCAGAACAACCGCCTCGCCGTCTGCTGGCTCGTAGCGAAGGGAGCGGATGCTACAAAAAAGAGTCAGAAAGGGAAAACATCGGCAGAGTTAGCGAAAGACGAGAGCCTGCGGGCTTTCCTGGAAGCATGCTGCGTGGATAATCGTCCGCTTTCAGCTGAGGAGAAAAAACAATTGCAGGCGAAATATCCGGATACCGACGAGGTTCACTTTTTGATTCAACGGCGGCGAGGGAAGGATTCACCGGAGAATCTGAAATTGGTGACGCAACTATTGAGGTTGGGATATTCCCCCTCCCCGAATTATTCGATCTACACCCTCGATCCTCTCCTCGCGACCTTACTTTCGAGGCACGGACACACTCTTGCTACCGAAGGGCAAACTGCATATTTGAGGCCTGAATTGGCTCGCCTTCTGACTGCTTTGGACATCAAGACCGGTAATGATGACGCGCTCTCCCATGCCCGGATAGCCATGCTGCTGGATGATGTTGACGCCTTGCGCAAGGTAGTAACGGAACACCCGGACATAGTCAAAAATCGTGGTCAAGCAAGTCAAATCATTGCTGGTCTCGGCTCGCCGGAAACACTACAAGTTCTCATTGAGGCGGGACTCGACCCGAAACTCTCATGGAACGGAAGCTATAAAGATTCAAAAAATTGCTTCATTCAGGACATTCTCGCCGGTGGACGCCGTAGTGCAGCAGGAATTCGCGCGCTGGCAGCTGCCGGAGCGCCCCTTCCGGTGCACAGCGAACGAAGAAACGTTCTGACTGCCGACATGGAAGATCATTCCTATGATCCAGAAGTGATCGATGCTCTGATTGAAGCAGGGGCGGACGTCAATGCGATCGGTAGTGGAAAAGAAGACCAGAGAGGAGCGCCCTCAGGACTCCCGCCTCTGGTTCTTGCTGCTATTCGATATGGTGAGCAGGCTGTGAGCCATCTGCTGAGCAAGGGAGCTCAGATAAACGCGCGGTGGGTGGCGCCCGGAACACCTTTTGATGGTCGAACCGCCCTGTATTCCGCCGTTCTCCAAGGAAGTCCGAATGTCGTACGTCTTCTTCTACAAAAAGGAGCAGATACCAAGGCTATACCCGAGGGTAGGGATAGTGTTCTCAAGCTGGCTGTAAGCTCAGGCAATTACGACAAAGTCAAAGCGCTTCTTGACCACGGCGTCCCCATGGAGGACGATGTGCTGCAAAGCCTTCCCAGCGATACAAATAAACCATCGGCCGATGAGATAGAAAAGCTTGCTTTTTCCCTGCTTGAGCATGGGGCAAAGGTCCAATCTGTCGACGCTAAAAATGGCTACACCCCCCTCATGCACCTGGGCTGGCTGAGCGAACGCATCGCCAAACGACTCCTCGACGACGGCGCAGATCCCAATGCAATTGCAGAGGAAGATGGCGTTAAGCTGTGCGCACTGGGTCTCACACTGCAACGCGGTCGATCCGATATTGCGAAGTATCTGCAACAGCGCGGGGCGAAAATGGTCGGAGACCTCCTTCTCGCCAAGCCCAGGGACATGCGCGCAATGCTTGAGGCCGGCGCCAGTGTCCCCGAGGACTTATTCAAAAAGTTGAGCTTTTCTGCCATAAACTCCGATGGCAACCCTAGAACTGGTTATCCTCCGGAATTAACCCTCGAAGAACTCACGGAAGCCGCAAAGATCCTGCGCGATGCGGGAGCCAAACCAACGATGCGCTGTATGTATAACTATAATTTGGGGGACGCAGGAGTACCGGCGCTTCTGGCTGCCGGGGCTGATCCGAATGAAAAAAATGAACGGGATGAATACTTCTTCTTCCATATGCATTATATGAACCCAACAATTACCCCTCTCTTCCTCAAGGCCGGCATCAATATTAATTTACAGGACAAAAAAGGCAACACTGCCCTTCTACGCGTTTGTCAAACAGGACCGGGATATTGGGGACAGCAAGAGCTACTCGTTCTCCTGCTCAAAGCCGGGGCCGACCCAAACATCAAAAACAAGGAAGGCAAGACCGCCCTGCAGTACGCCAGAGAGAAGAAAGCTGACGACTTCATCAAGCTCCTCCAGGAGTACGGCGCGAAGGAGTGAGGTGAGAATCGCTCAGGGAGGCTGCGACGCCTTCATTTCAGCACGCGCCTTGTCCAGACGCGACAAGAGCCGTTCCTTCACCCGCGCTCGGGATGTTCCTGGATCCACTCTCTGACGGGGGCTTTGACATTTCTCTTGCGTCATTATTCGTTTTTTTAGCAAAAGCGAAAGTTCTTGCTTGTGTTTGGCATTTCGTGAAATTTTTCGCTTAAGCGAAAGCTCGGGGCAGCTTCACGCTATTTCCCACACGATAGTGCGGTGCCACAGGACGCCCGGCTGGAATTCAATACTCGGGAAGTTCGCGTGGTGCGGAGAATCCGGAAAGCTTTGCGCCTCCAACGCCACCCCGGCGCGAGGATGCGGCAGATAATCGCCGGTGTAAACCTGGAGCCCCGGGGCGTCTGTGCTCACGGTAAGCACGCGGTCACCGTAGGTGAGCCGTGCAGCCTCATGCAGAGACCCCGGACTCGCAAGCACATAGTTATCATCATACTCCCCGGTGAGTAATTGCCCTTCGCGCAAATCAAAACGTGTACCGGCGACGGGACAAATCTCGCCGGTCGGGATATTGTCCACCATGGGCGTGTACCGATCGGCATTCACATGCAGAATATGAGCGTCGATCGTTCCCTGCCCCTCCAAATTCCAATAGGCGTGGTTGGTCAGGTTCAGGAGCGTCGGTGCATCGGTCTGCGCCTCCATCACAAGCTCAAGGCGCGCACTCTTCAGCTCATAGCTCACCTGCACCTGCGCCGTGCCCGGGTAGCCTTCCTCCCCTGCCGGGGAGAGCAGAACGAGCCGCACCAGAGTCGGAGTCTGCTCCCGTATCTCCCAAAGGCGGGAATCAAACCCACATTCCCCCCCGTGCAAATGATTCGGACCGTTGTTGGTTGCAAGGGCATAACGCTTTCCTCCGAGCAAAAACGAACCGCCCGCAATGCGATTGGCCACACGTCCGCAAATAGCCCCGCAGTAGCAAGTGTCCTCTGCCAGCGAAGAAATGTCTCGCGGACCACAAAGCAGATTCACTCCGCCTAAGCTGAATTCCAGAAGGCGCGCGCCCCAGTTGGTAAGGCGCACGCGAAGCTGCTCGTTTTCCAACGTGAAAAACGAAGCGCGCTCAAGCTCTGCTCGCACTTCCGGGAGCATGGAGAAAAAACAGGAAGCTCCTCGCGGGGTTTAGAAGCCGTCCGGCAGGAACTTACTGTTGCCGTTGCCGTACTGCAAATTGCCGTGCGTCCCCACAGGGATGGCACCGACCTGCGAATAGATCGGCTGGATCACACGATACTGCTGTTTATCCTTGTCAGACTGGATGACGAGCTCCTGCCCCTTTGTTTTGCCGGCGGCAGCACCCACGCCACGCCCGGCAAGCGCACCCACAACGCCGAAACCCACAGTGGAGACAATCTGCCCCTTGCCTCGACCCAGCAAAGAACCACTACCGGCGCCCAGAGCCGCGCCTATGGCAGTACCGAGACCCTTGTCCGAGGAGGATGCTTCCACATCCACCGTACGAGCTGACACCACCGTGCCGGGGATCACCACGGCAACCGTCCCCACGGAAGAGGCAGAAGTGCCGCTCAGGGATGTCATATCGGAGCAGGAGGCTAAACCGAGCACTCCTGCCGCAACCAACGCAATGTACGTGTTCTTCTTCATGGTGTATCGGGGTCGTTCCAGCGCAGGAGGAAATCAGGCAACCATCGAATGGAATAACGACACACCTGATCCCCCGACCGCTTGAAACGACGGTAGCACAAAATTTATGGCTTGCCAAGTAAAAAAAAGAGTGCTAGATTGGTTCCCGTGCGTATGAAAGCGTTATCTTTATTAACCGCCTTGATGTTGATTCCCGCTCTCACCGCGCAAGCCGCTGACAAGGCCGGCGCGATGGATGGGTATCTTCCGACCGATGGATCTCTGAAACAAGGAGCCCACGTGCGTCTCTTCTACTCTGAAGAGATCCAGGAACCTGTCAAAAAACTCAATGAAGCCATGGCCAAGCTGCCTCAGGATAAAGCCGAGGACAGAGCCACCTTCATCAAAGAGTTCTCCTCGAACCTCCAACCCTCCTACAGCGCTGCCATTTGGCCTGATCGCGCGGACTACGACCGGTTTATTGAGGCTTGGAAGAAAACCCAGATCAGCCCGATTACAGAGGTTGCCGTCGGTCTCCAGAAGGTTGATGACAACAACTGGCGCGTTCTCTCTGCCACGGTGGATGCCCAAACTAAGAAACCGGTACCCCTCACTATCAGCGCCCTGCGCTACAACGCTGAGAAAAACGAGTGGACCTCTAACAACGGCGTGCTCAAGGCCACCGACTATTCCGTGCCTGACACCAGCATCTTCGGCGCTCAGACCGGGACTGAGTGGGTGCTTGAGAAGAAGGACGACCTGACGATCCTGCGCGAGTCGCTCCGTGTGAGCCGCACCACGGATGGCAAATTTGTGTACGTCGCCTACAGCTTGGTGGAACGTTCAGCCGTCACGGGCGGTAACATCGCCCAAGGGGATTATCTCCTCCGCTTTCCGGTGCAGACTACCGGGGCGAATGTCGGCACTCCCGGGCAGCGTTGATTCTGGCTCTCACCCGTGCCCGGGAGAGCATGGTTGTGCACTTCTGCCACCCCCTACTGCAAGCGGGAGCCCGCGCCTCGTATACGCGGTAAACTCCCGCTCTTTTTTATACTGATATACTGATGAAGATTATTGCCGGGCAAGCCAAGGGGCTCCCTCTGCTCGTTCCCAGGGGTGAGGTGCGACCCACGCAGGATCGCGTGCGAGAGGCGCTCTTCGGTATCCTGCAATCCATGGTACCGGGCGCCCGGGTATTGGATCTTTTCTGCGGCACGGGTTCCGTGGGGCTTGAAGCTCTCAGTCGCGGAGCATCGCGTGTGTGCATGGTGGATGCCTCCCGCAGCGCGTGCCAAACAGCGCGCCGCAATTTGGAGCGCAGTAAGCTCACCGGCGGCGTCATTGTGCAGTCGGATTGTCTTGCTTTCACCCGACGGGAGCGCGCAACCTACGACATCATCTTCGCAGATCCGCCGTATTGCAAAGCGCCCGGGGACCAGGACATGATCTCAGAGCTGTTGCAGGGACGCGTACGCGAGTTGCTTCGGGAGAACGGTCTCTTCATTGCCGAGGCGCAACTTGGCTACGGTGTGGGGGATGAACGCACGCGCGAATTCCCTGACTGGCAGCTCATTGACACCCGCAGCTACGGAAAAAACACTCTCCTTTTTTACCAGTCGGAGCCGATTGCGCTATGATCTACCGGGTATTTTACATTGCGTACACTCTGCTTTACCCGTTTTTTTTGCTGGTATCGCTGCCCTCTTTCTTGATCAAGATGCGACGCCGGGGAGGCAGAATGGCAGATACTTGGGAGCGTCTCTCCTTCTTCCGTGTGCCGGCTGAGCAGGAGCCCACCAACGTCATCTATGTGCATGCCGTAAGCGTGGGAGAGGTCTTCATCGCTCTCAAATGGCTCCGCACCATGCGAGCAGAATGCGACTTTCCGGTCGTACTTGCCACTTCTACTGCCACCGGACTGCAGGTGGCGCGAGACGCAGGGATACCAAACTCGCGTGTACTCTATTCACCTGTGGATATCGGTTGGGTGGTGCGGCGCTGCATGCGTCGCTTTTCCCCGCGCGTAGTAGTGCTCATCGAAGCCGAGCTCTGGCCTGCACAAGCGCGCATCTGCCGCCACATGGGCGTGCCAATGGTGTTGCTCAATGCACGTCTCTCCGAACGCAGTGAACGCCGCTATGCCGCGGTACGTCGCATCACCGCCCCACTCTTCTCGCACCTTTCTGCACTTGCAGCTCAAAATGATCAGGACGCTGCACGCTTTGCACGTATCGGCGTCCCCCCCTCCATCATTCGCACGATCGGCAGCATCAAGTTCGACGTACAGAGCAGCGCTCCCTGCAGACCGCGGCAGGAATTCCAAACCATCCTGCACCACCTCGCCGGAAAACGTCCCGTCGTGCTGGCGGCTTCCACCCATCCCGGAGAGGAACTCCTCATCGCCGACGCCGCACGAAAAAACAACGCCTTTGCTCTCATCGTACCGCGGCACATGGAGCGCCGCGCCGAGGTCGTACGCGATCTCTCCGCCGCCGGCTTTTCTCCTATCCTCCGTTCAGAAGCGCTTCCCCTGCCGAAGAATTCGGGTGCGGACACCTGCTACATCGCCGATACTACGGGCGAGTTGCGAGAGTGGACTGCACTAGCGGATATTGTGGTGATCGGTAAGAGTTTTCTACAAATCGAAGGCGGGCAAAATCCTGTGGAAGCAATTTCCTCGCGACGCCCGGTTATTGTGGGCCCTCACATGGAAAATTTCTCAGATCTGGTGGCACAACTCCGGATAGTGGACGGTATCGTGAGCTGCACAGCCGATGAACTGCCGCAAAAAATCGCAGACATCCTGGCACATCCCCAACAGAGCGAGGAACGCAGCGAACGCGCTTTCCTCGCTACCAAGCTGCACAACGGCGCCACTCTGCGCAGCCTCCGTCTCGTGCAGGAATTTCTCCTCCCCGTCGCAAACTCGTGAAACTCCCTGCCCCTCACAAGGCTCTCACAGCGGCGAGCAGTTTGAGGGGATCCTTCAACCCCGGGGCGATTTCCACCCCGCTGTTCAGGTCGATGCCATCCGGATGGCAAATACTGACGAGCTGAGGGATGTTCTTTGCGTTCAGCCCGCCGGCGAGAATCCACGGATGAGGAAAGCGCAAGTGAGTGAGAGAATCAGCATTCAACGTTTTTCCGGTGCCTCCGCAGCAGGGCGACTTCCCGGCATCGAGCAGATACATTGCGCAATGCGGATCCCAAGCATCGAGCGTCGCCTGCAACTCTCCCACACCGGTATACTGCTGCGGCCAAAGAACACGAATCACTCTCTGCGCTCCGATGGCATCGGCATCCTCCATGCTCTGTCTGCCGTGCAGTTGCACGAGGTGCAAGCGTGCAATCTGCACAGCGCGAAGAATCTCCTGCACTCCCTGTCGCACAAAGACGCCGACACGCACAGCAGTGCCGGTGGGAATGGCAGCGGCACGTTCCGGAGTGATGGATCGCGGACTCCCTTCGTGAAAGATGAAACCAACATAGCGCGCCCCCATGGCAAGAGAGGCATCCACTGTACCTGCATGGGTTTGACCACAAACTTTGATGAAGGGGGAAGAGATCATGATTATTTGTCCAGGAGGAGGCAGAGTTTTTGTTGCGGAGATTCCGCCTGCATAAGAGCGGTACCGACGAGCGCGGCGTCATACCCGGCAGATGCAGCGGCAACTAAATGCTCCCGTTCGCTCATGGCGCTCGCGGCAATCCATACTTCACCCGACAGGCGAAATCGGGCGAGATGCAACCCCGCCTCGCGGTCAGTACGGAAAGTTTCGAGATTTCGCGCGTTGACTTGGATGATACGCGCACCGCTCTCCCGTGCAAAATCCAACTCAGCTTCACTAAAAATTTCCACGACAGCGTGGATCCCCTGTTCCTCCGCCTGCTGCCTCAGATCCCGAAGCTGCACCGCATCCGGCGTAAGCGCCACAATGAGCAGCAGTGCGCTCGCCGGCGTAGCTGCCGTCTGCCGCACCTGGAGCTCATGGAAAATGAAATCCTTGCGCAAAAGGGGCAATGTCGGCGCGACAGCATGCGCCCGAAAGAGGTCTTCCGTACAGCCCCGGAAATATTTTTCCTCCGTGAGCACGCTCATACAACTCGCTCCCCCGTTTACGTACGCCTGAGCAGCTTCCTCCGGTGTCCTCGTGGCATTGATGACCCCGGCGGAAGGGGAACTGCGCTTGAATTCCGCCACCACTCGCAGAGGAGAAAAGTCCTTTTTCTCCCCACGAAGCGCTGACAAAAAATCGGAGCGGGATGAGACGGGAAGAGCCGGAGGCATCTGACGCCTCAAACTGGCGAGCTCCTCCCGCTTGGCATCAATGAAGCGTTGCAGATTCATATTCCATGATTCCAACCTTGCGCCACCTTGCCGCCCATACCCTGAGCAATGGCTTCGCGCGCTTTCTCAGCACACTCCGCAGGCGACTTCTCCGGCTCGAAAAGCCTCACCCCAAGCGCCACATTGAAGGCGACCATCTCAGACATCACAGGCTTGCCACTGCCGGCAAGGATCGCACGAAGCGCCTCTGCCGCTTCCTCTTTGGAGTGCACACTGAGTTCCTCCTGCGAAGCCGGTTTCAGAGAGAAGCCCCATTTGGCCGGGTCCACTTCCACGGGCTGCACATCCGAACCTTGCACAAAAGACGCCGTGGCAGGACCAAAGGTGGTGAGCTCATCGTAGTCACCCGCCCCGCAGAAAACGTAGGCTCGCTTGTAACGACCTGTTGCCGCAAGGGTCTCCGCCACGGGTTGCACCAAATCTGCTTTCGCCACACCCAGCATCATCAACGGCGGGCGACTCGGGTTGATCAGCGGACCAAGCAAGTTGAACAGCGTGCGTACCCCAAGCTCTCGGCGAATGGGAGCCACGTATTTGAAGCACGGATGGAAATGAGGTGCAAAGGCAAAGGCAAAGCGATGCTCCGCCAGAGAGGTCTTGATACCCTCCGCATCCAGATCCAGCGGGTAGCCCAGCTGTTCCAACACATCACCCGCCCCACTTGTCGACGAAGCGGCGCGGTTGCCGTGCTTCACGATGCGGTAGCCCATGCCGGCGAGGGTGAGCGCAGTGGCAGTAGAGCAGTTAAAGCTCATTTTCCCGTCGCCGCCCGTGCCCACAACATCCGCATAATCCCCTTCAATGCCTTCCACGAGATGCGCTCTCTGCAAGGCATTCTCCACAGCGGCGTGCATTTCCTGCGCGGTTTCACCCTTCGCACTCAGCCCCAGCAGCAGCGCACCCGCCTGCGAAGGCGTGAGCTGCCCATCCATGAGCTGTGCAAAGGCATCGTTTGCTTCCGCAGCGGAGAGGTCATGTCTCCGCGCGAGATGATCGAGTATGGTAGCTATTGTCATTGTCGTGTATGGTGAAAATGCGGTTGTCAGTATTGTCGCCGTGCTATCCCTTCAGCACGGCGCACGGGTGCTTTGCCACGTTCCCTGCCTGCCTCAACGCTGTTTCTTCGATCTCTTCTGCCCAGTTGAGAATGGGCAGGCAGCCCTCTTGTTCTATCACGTTCATGTTATTTTGAGATTGTACCCCGCACTCTTTTCTTCGATGAACACCGGAGAGTGCGGCATCTCCCCGGTATTCAGATGATGGTCTCTGGAAAGTTAGCGATCAATTTGAGTCCCTCCGGTGTGAGGATGGATTCCGGATGATACTGCACACCTACCCACGGCCTATCCTTAAAGCGCATGCTCATCACCTCCCCATCCTCATCCCTCGCCGTCACCTCCAGCAGCTCGTGTCCTTCCGGAACTTTCACGACCAGAGAGTGATACCGCCCGATCTGCATCGGGCTCGGTAATCCCGCGTACAGTCCCGTGCCATCATGAGTGATTTGACTCGTCTTGCCGTGCATCACACGCGGTCCGCGCACCACGGCGCAGCCGGCGTGTGCCCCCAGACACTGGTGCCCCAGGCATACACCGAGAACCGGGATGTGGTGCGGCAGGCGCTTCAGAAACTCCAGACAGTATCCGGCGTGCTCCGGATTGCTCGGTCCGGGAGAAAGCACGACAGCCTCCAGCTGCTCGCTCTGCGCCAAATCCAACACGCGTGGATCATCGTTGGTGAGCACAAGCGGCTCCCGTCCCGTGCGCAAGAAGTATTGCACAATATTGTAGGAAAAAGAATCGTAGTTGTCGATGAAGAGAAGCATGGTTGTGTGGAAAAATGTTGATTATTCTTCTGCAGAGTAAAGGATCGTGTCAATGATGCGCCCCTTGTTGCGGCACTCCATCCACTCGTACTTGGGCTCGGAATCGTACACCAGTCCCGCCCCCATCTGCCAGTATACCTTTCCGCCTCTCCTCCACATGGAACGAATCGTGATACCGGTATCGAGGTGCACGGCATCCTTGTCCAACCCAATCCAGCCGATGCAACCGGCATATGGACCACGTGGAGCCTGCTCAATCTCGTGGATAATCTGCATAGCACGTACTTTCGGCGCACCGCTCACTGTGCCCGCCGGGAAGGCCCCAATCAGCACGTCCAGAGCATCCTTTCCCTCTGCCAGATCCGCCGTCACCCGGCTGGTCATGTGCATGACGTGCGAGAAACGTTCCACATCCATCAACCGCTCCACTCGCACTGACCCGCCGCTCGCCACGCGGCCCAGATCGTTGCGCCCCAAATCCACGAGCATGACATGCTCCGCACGCTCCTTCGGGCTGGCTTTCATCTCCTCCGCAAAAGCCTCGTCCTCCGCTGCGTCGCGCCCACGCCGCCGCGTACCCGCAATGGGAGAAAGCAGCAGTTTGCCGCCCGTGCAGCGGACCATCACCTCCGGAGAAGCGCCGAAGAGTTCCATTTCCCCGAGACGCATGTAGAACATGTACGGCGAAGGATTCATACTGCGCATACGGCGGTAGAGCGTGAAGCTGTCTCCCTCGAAAGGCGCGCTGCACTGCGTCGCGCCTACCACCTGGATGGCTTCCCCGTCGTGCAGCATCGTGCGCACCTTCTCCACGCCGGCTTTGTACTGCTCCTCGCTCGGCACTCGCTCGGTCTCTCCTGCGGCAAAAGTCCCAGGATGGCAATTCATAAGCGCCGGCATATTTACGATATCGCGCGGCGTGCCGATGCTCATCTGGTAGAGTTTGTTGTACACGTGGTCAAACACCACAACCGTGGCGGGCAAAACGAGACAGCTCTCCGCATCCGCCACATTCAGCGTTTCCGCCAGCTTCGGCTGAAAAACCGCCGCCATCTCATATCCCCAGTAACCGTAAAGAGCCCGCGTGATGGGCGCCATGACGGGTTCACCGCCCTGAGGCTCGATCTCCAACGCCGCCATCACTCCACGCATCCCCTCTACGTACGGCTTGCTATCCTGCTCCAGAAGCCCTGCCAATTCCGGCGCATGTACCTTCACCGCCAGCTTTCCGTCGCAGCAAGTGAACTCCGCCATGTAGTCCGTCGCAATCACGCTATAGCGTCCCCATCGCCCATCCACTTCTGCACTTTCCAGCAGCAGCGCCTGTGGCGTCTGCCGACTGATCTGCATAAAAAGGCGGATGGGGGTCTGCGTGTCGCCTTCCGCAAGGCGTCTACAGGTCTGCTTGAGTTTGATAGCGGTGCTCATAGTATTGTGGCGAGAATTACAGGGTTGGATGTTGTTTGAATCAGGGGGAAAGAAAAACGCTCCGGTCTCCGAAGGGGGGACCAAAGCGCTCTGCTACTTCATTTCCGGCGTCTACTGCACTCGCACCGGCGAGTTCTCGGATCCCCTCTTCCTCTTTTCACGCAAAACTGCGCCAGCGCCAGGCCTCCGCCTGGTGCAAATACACTCCTTTTCCTGGGGAAATCAGATCCATCGCCGCTCATTCTATCCCTTTTCTCCCGCTTGGCAAGCACAATTCCTTCTCCTCACAAAAAAATATCAAGTTCCCCCTCCTGCACCGCCTCTTTCCCGCGCTTTACCCGAGAGAGCGGGAAAGCGAGGACGGTGAGTGAATGAGGACACAGCAGAGCCCGGATGGAATCTGCTCAGTGCAAACGGGTGAGTTCCAGGTGGCGCACCATACACTGATTTACCTCGCCATTACCGTTGCGGCAGATGGGAGAGTAGCGTAAGGAGAAGGTGTGCACGCCTTTGGAGAGCTTCACCGGGATAGATGCGGTGAGAGTATAGTCCGACCAGTTGTTGACCTCAGTGTTGTGCGGGAAAGAAATAACGCCGACAGGCACGCCGTCCACACACAACTCACGAAGAGCACAGGTATCGCCGTCGCGCAATGAAGCAGAGGCATTGCAATAAGAGAAACGAATGGAATAAACACCGCTGCTTGTCTCAGTGGATTCGTACACAAGGTAACCGGTGCAAGGACGCGTATCAAGCCAGGCTTGGTTATTCTCGACATTGTACTCGGCCCGTTCGCCTATGCGCCGTGGGAAGAGAATGCAGCGAGCGCCAGGGGCAACGTATTCGTGCGCTCTCCCGGGCGATGAAACACCGGACGCCCCGATTGCCTGCACACGGAAGGTACGTGAGTAAGTGCGGTGCGTGAGGAGGGGGTGCAACGAATTCTTACGAGTGGTGCGCAGGAGCATCCCATTGGCATACACACGGTAGGAATTTGCGCCCTGAACAGGCGTCCATTGCAAGACGCGCGGAGGAGAAACCTCCCACTCCGGTTCGCAAAGGGCTTCCCTAGCTCTGAGAGGAAAGAACGCCTTCTTCTCATCGACCTCACTGCTCGAAGCCATCGTAATGAACACATCAAAAGTTCCCCTGGCATCCTGAGGAATGCCTCCGTCAATTTTCATATTCTCCGCGGTGATGGATTCCACCACAGTGCCGCTTCCCCTCAGAGTAACATTCAACACCATATCACGAATACGCAGATTGGTGAAACGATGCTCACCACCCACGGAATTCGGGATACAAGGGTTGAACACGATTTTGTCATTCTCAAACTGCAACCCGAGAAGGCAGCGGTAGAAGAAAGAAAGCATACCCGCTGCACTCCAAAGCTGGCTGTCAGAATTTTGCAAGGTGGTGTCCGCGCGACCATTCTGTGCATGCAGATTCTCCTTATTCGAACCATTCACAAGTGCAGCCCGCAACAGGCTGACCATGCTGAATTCCACCCCCTGGGCGTCCTTCTCTTTCGCATGAGCCAGCATAACAAAAGCCTCCACAAACGGCCAGATCGCGCGGTTGTGATAAGCTTCTTTCACGTCGCGCTTGTAGGGGGCAAAAACCGGAGTACCGTAGGGACTGCGGGGCAACATGCGCACAGAGCGCAATCCTTGCTCCTTCGCAATACCGCAGAGCACCGCCAGTGCCGTGCCAAGAGAATCGGCGCGAGTATCCAGCACCCCATCGTTCGTGCAGAACATACCATAGCGTCCGGCACGTGGCATCCAGAAGACCTTCTCAATCTCCTGCGCCAGATCATCTGCCTGCTTTTCGTAGACTTTGGCCTCGTCTGCCCTTCCCGCCTCGCGGAGCATGTAGCCCAGCACACGGCGGCAGGAACAATGGAGCACATTCGTACTGAATGCAAAGGAGCTACCAATTTCTGCCGGCGTCATTCCAGAAGGGTAGCTCTGATTCCGCCAATCCAGGAAACTCGTCTCCCCCGGCACCAGCGGAGTGCAGCGCAGCACGACTGCGTCCTGCGCCAATGTCCTTTTGATGACATCAATGCAAAACTCCAACCAGTCCGCCCCGCCGGAGACAAGGTAACTCATCCATGCCCCCAGAGCCCACACAACACGATCCGTAGAAACTGGCCAACCACCGCCGGTGCCTGTATCCTGAAGGATGATGCCGTCGCGCACACGACTTTTCAGACTCAGCCGCGTCGATACAGGATCCGCCAGATCAGCGCCCAGCATGGCAGCGTAGGCAATGTCACGCGTCCACACCGAATCCCACGCAGCGCCGGCTTTCAGCAGTCCTTCTGCCGTACGATTCACTCTCAGATCGTGCAGAGCGAGGTTGTAAGCAAGATTGAGAACGGGAAAGCTGCCGCTATATCCAACGTCATCACGGGTGGGAAGAGAAACGCTGCCGCTGCGGGTTCCCTGGTCGTTTTGAATCGAATATTCGGACTCAGAGATAACGCGAACAGAAGTTCCCCCCTCTCGTATTTCCGCCGCTGTAAGGCGAATTTTGTCACTGCGATAGAGGATCTCCTTAGGACGTGCACACATAATGTAGTAACAGATTTAAATGAATAATCGGGTAACCTTTTGAATGGTAGAAATCAGAGAATTTCTCCCGGCGTATAATCAGCAGCTCCGGGATAGGTTTCAGTAATCTTTTTGACTTGCTCACAGAAGGAGTCAACCTGGAAGGTCGCCATCCCCGTTTCACCTGCACCCTCTGCGTAGATGCGCCGGATTTCCTCCACGCTCAGCCCTAAACGAGCATCCGCACCGAGACGCTCCAACAAGTCGTTGCGGGAAATCTTCCCACTGCGCAGATCCCGAGATACCGCCACCGCATGTTCCTTGATGATCTCATGCGCCTCTTCGCGTCCCACTCCTTTTTTCACCGCTGCCATCAGGATGGTCGTCGTCATCAGGAAGGGCAGGTACCTCTCCAACTCTGTACGCACCACCGCCTCGTGTACCTGCATGCGATCCAACACTGTAAGGTAGGTCTCAAACAACCCATCCGCCGCATAAAATGCATCCGGAAGCACACAACGCCGTACTACCGAGCAAGAAACATCCCCTTCATTCCACTGATCACCGCTGATGCCGGCTATCATCGTGAGATGACCCTTCAGAATAGCGTGGAAGCCGTTCACGCGCTCGCAAGAGCGAGGATTCATCTTGTGCGGCATTGCACTGGAACCTGTCTGCCCCTTGGCAAACCCCTCAGTGCAGAGCTCGTGACCCACCATGAGTCGCCAGGTTTTGCAGAAGCTGCTCGGCGAGGAGGCTAGGCCAACCAGAGCGGAAATCACCTCAAAATCTAATGACCGCGGATATACTTGCCCCACGTTCACCCACATTGCAGGAAGCCCAAGGTGCGCACAGATGCGCTGCTCAAGTTGCAGCACGACTTCTGCCTTCTTGCTGAAAAGAGAAAGCTGGTCAAGCTGGGTGCCCACAGCGCCCTTGATGCCACGTACCGGGTAGCGATCCATCATGCTTTGCCAAGCCCGCACCCAGTGCAGCAGTTCTTCGCCGAACATTGCCACGCGCTTACCCATGCTACTCGCCTGAGCCGCCACGTTATGTGTACGTGCCGCAAAAACAAGCCCCTTCCATTCCTGTGCGCGAGCGCTCATGCGCGCGAGGGCCGCCACTGCCTTGTCGCGAATGAGCTGCATGGAACGCCACACTTGCAGCTGCTCTACATTCTCCGTAAGGTCCCGGCTGGTCATACCCTTGTGGATATGCTGATAGCCCGCCAGGTCACAAAATTCTTCAATACGAGCCTTCACGTCGTGGCGCGTAATGCGTTCTCGGGCATTGATGTTTTCCAAATCCACTTGCCCTTTCACGCGTTCATATGCCTCAATCGCCTCCTGCGGAATATCCAGTCCCAAATCTCTCTGAGCCTTCATTACCGCAATCCAAAACTCTCGCTCCATCACCACGCGTCCCCGCGGCGACCATATTGCACGCATCTCGGGCGAAGCATAACGCCCAGCCAACACATGATCGATCCGATCCGTTGCTGTATTGTCATCCATATTATGCACCCTCCAAGGGCGCGGCATTCTATCACACGCTCTTCTCTTGCGCAAGCTCAATTCCCCCTCCTCTCGCACATTTTGTCATTTTCACAGCAACAGCCAAACGCACACTGTCTCATACCCGTGGCGGGGTGGATTTAAGCTGAGGAAAGAGGATGATGTCGCGAATAGAACCGGCACCGGTGAGCAGCATACAAAGCCGATCAATGCCAATACCTATTCCTCCGGCGCTGGGCATGCCAGACTCAAGAGTTTCCACGAAATCGTAGTCAATCTTCTGAGTTTCTTCGCCGGCCTGGTGCTTAAGTCGTTCAAGCTGCTCCACAGGATCATTCTGCTCGGAATAACCAGGACAAAGCTCCTGCCCGTTCATGATGAGCTCAAAGACATCCACCACCTCCGGATTCTGAGGGTTTGCCTTGGCCAGAGGCACGAGGTCACGTGCTACGTGGCATACAAAGAGGGGAGAATCTTGCTTCTCCTCAACAAGCTTCTCGTAGACCTGCTGCGTAACGGCCGTGTCATCCAGTGCCTCACCAATCTGCACGCCGAGGTCGTTCTGCGCACGGGAGCGCCGTTGCTCAGGAGTGATGCTGAACCAGTCCTCCCCCGCAACCTCTTTGACCAAATCAACATAATCAGCTCGACGCCAAGGACGAGTAAGATCTACCGTACGGCGCACGTTTCCTTCCTCGTCGTACTGATCAAAGACGAGCTTACCGAAAACATTTTGCGCAACAGTAGTGATCATCTCCTCCATCATATCCGCCATACTCTCAAAATCAGCGCCGGCCTCATAGACCTCCAGCACGGTAAATTCCGGGTTGTGACGGCGGTCAATACCCTCGTTGCGGAAATTACGGTTCAACTCAAAAATCTTCGGGAAGCCGCCCACCAACAGACGCTTCAGATACAACTCCGGCGCAATGCGCAGCGTCACCGGTTTTTTAAGTGCATTGTAGTATGATTCAAACGGCTTGGCCGCCGCGCCGCCGGCGATATCCTGCAGCATAGGAGTCTCCACCTCCAAAAATCCGCGCGCCGCGAGGTACTGGCGTATTTCGCGAATGATGCGAGAGCGCGCCACAAAACGCGCCGCGCTCTCTGGGTTGCTCATGAGATCCAAATGGCGGCGGCGGTAGCGAAGATCCACATCTGCCACGCCGTGAAACTTATCCGGCATAGGACGCAATGCTTTGGAAAGCAATTTGAAACTCTCCACTCGCACACTCGGCTCGCCCGTGCGCGTCGTGAAGGTTTCCCCAACCACGCCGATCCAATCTCCCCTCTCCAGCAGCTTCCAAAGCGCCCAGTCTTCCTCGCTCATCGCCTTTTTCGTGAGCATACACTGAATGCCACCCTGCACATCCGCAATAGTGAAAAACTGTGTTTTACCCATATCTCGCAGAGCGGTAATACGCCCCAAAATCCGCACCCGTTTCCCCTCCACGAAGGCCGCACGAAGTTCCGCTGGGGCCTCCGTCACATCAAACCGGCAACCGTAGGGGTTTACCCCGAGGGCACGAATTTTCTCCACCTTCTCGCGGCGCACGGCAATCAACTCCTCTTCCGAGGAGCCGACAACGGCTTTGTTGGGAGCATCGGGCTGTGTCATGGTGCGCGGCATTATACCGAATTTGAACGCGCTTGCAACACTTTTGGAGCAAGAATTGTATGCTCTCTTGCATTCCAATCAATAATCCTCTATCATGCAAAACATGACGAGCGGCATGACAGACCCGCGAGCGTGTCTCTTGAACAAACTCAAAACCTTTTGCGAAAACGCAGATTCGCAACAGGTTAGGCTCGCGCAGCAGATGGAAGAGTTTGTGCGCGGCACTCCGGAGTGTTTTGAGCGCGGTCACTGTGCCGGGCACATAACGGGGTCAGCCTGGGTGCTGAGTCCCCGTGGAGAGAAAGCGCTGCTCACGCTGCACAGACGTCTGGGCAAATGGCTACAACCCGGCGGTCATGCGGATGGAGAGAGCAATACCCTGTCCGTGGCTCTGCGAGAGGCTCGGGAAGAAAGCGGCATTAATGAACTCATCCCGTTAAGTGAGGAAATTTTTGATGTGGACATCCACGCCATCCCGGCATCAGTCGTACGGCGAGAGCCGGAACACCTCCACTACGATGTGCGCTATCTTCTACGCGCAAATCATGAACGGTTCGTGGTGTCGGATGAATCCATCGCCCTTGGCTGGTTCACTCTCGAAGAGATAGAAACTCTGGTGCCGTCGGCGGATGAATCTGTACTCAGACTTGCACGCAAAGCTCAAGGAGCATTTGACAAACTCCGGACTTGACGCAGAGCGATGAATCCGTCATCATGAGAGGGTAACAACCATGCAGCAGCTCACCTTAGCCAGTGCCTTTCTTGCCGCGTTCTCTCTTTCCGTCCTTGGCTGCAAACCACAGGGCGTCAATATCGATGAACTCACAGAGCTGCAACGTCGTAATACCCTGCTGCGCCAGGAAATCGCGGAGATGAAGACCCTCATTCGGCACGCCGGGGCTGAGGAACCAAACCTGCAGGAGCAACTGGACGCCCGAAACGGCGACGTCGTTCAAGCCTACGAGACCCTCAAAGAACTACAAGCTCAGGAAACCCGGCTGCGCATGCGCCGCATCGAGCTGGAAGGGCGCCTCGATTCCTTCCGCGAAACTTTCCGAGAACTCCAAAGCCGAATCACCGGTGCCAGTAAATAATCCGTCATGAGTCTTTCCAGCAGCCAACCAAAACGCGACGAACCGGCTCTCCCCTTCTCCATGAAGCCCATGTCGGTTGAACCTACGGAGAGTGCGCCCTCTGCCGTTGCTGAGTCTGAAACCGGGGGGGAAGTGGTCGATCCGGCGCACGATATTCCAACGGATCCCATCCTCAAAGAGCCGGAAGAAACCCGGACAGGCGAGAAGACTGAGAGTGAGGAATCTACTGCCCCCAGCGCAACAGAGGTTTCCGACGCGGGGTCAGAAAAAACAGTGAAGCCAACGAGAGCCGCGCGTATCTGGGGAGCCCTTCTTGACACACTGCTTGTGCTGATGGTAGGCGGCGTAATAGGTGGCGGCGGTCTCTACCTGCACAAAGAGTGGAACAAGTACCGGGTTCCTACCGTGATGGAGCTCACTCAAAAGCAATGCCTTGATCTTTGCGCCCAGCGCGAAGCTCTGCAGGACGCCGCCAACCACGCGGATGAACAACTTCGCATGCGCCGCATGATCTCTCACCTCAGCAACCGCTTGCGCGATTTTTCCGCTAAAAATGACCGGCTGCGCGCCTCCATCGCCGATCAGCGTAATCGTGTCCTTGCTTTGCAACACGAAATTCGCCAGGCTGACAGAGAAGCACGAGGTGTAGCCCGTAGTTTGCTACCCGGTCTACCGGTCGGCAATGTGACCACCAAACGCGGACGCACTTACGACAACGCTTCCATCGTCCGTCTGCAGGGAAAGCGCGTCAGCCTGCGCACTCCGGATGGTGCCGCCACCCTTTTTCTCAACGAAATTTCAAAGGATAACCTGCCGGATCTCGTTCTCTACGCCCTTGGTGAAATTGACCTCGTCGACACGACTGACTTTACCTCCGATGGTGAGGCTCCCACCGTGTCCAAAACCAACACAAAACTGCACGACGTGAGCCCTGCGAAAAAAAAGCCGACACCTGCCACCGATTATGAAGAGCCTGGCAACGGTCCTGTCGTGGACACAGATGCCAACAGGACAAGCACCTCCACCGGTGGTGGTGATCTTCCCGCTCCACGCTCAGGCTCCGACGACGTGTGGCAGCCGCCCACAGGCGATCTGCCGCTCTGAGCGGCAACACAACAAATTCGCGCTTGCCTCGAAGGTGCAAGAATGTTAGGCTTGCGGCATGGATCACGCGGATTTGATTGAAGAGATTATGGCGCTCAAGAGACAGCGCAACGCCGTCATCTTGGCGCACAGTTACCAGCGTCCCGAAATTCAAGATATCGCTGATTTTGTGGGAGATTCTCTCGCATTGGCACGCCATGCTAAGCAGGCGGAGTGCGATGTGATCGCTTTCTGCGGTGTACGCTTCATGGCAGAGACCGCCTGCATCCTGAACCCCACGCGCACCGTGCTGTTACCGGATGCTGAAGCACACTGTTCGCTGGAGGCATCCTGCCCTGCTGAAGAACTCGCTGACTTTCTCAAGAAAAACCACGAAAAAAACTATTACGTTATTGCTTATATCAATTGCTCCATCGGCGTGAAAGCTCTGGCGGATGTCATCGTCACCAGCGGCAACGCCCACATCATCGTTGCGCATGCGCCGCAGGATCGTCCCATCCTCTTTGTGCCGGATTCTAACCTCGGCGCTTGGTGCGCTCGCCGCACGGGACGTGCTATAACCCTCTGGAACGGTGCTTGCCACGTGCATCGTCTCTTCACTCGTGACCACATCCTACGTGCAAAAAAAGAGCACCCGGAAGCAGAAGTCGTCTGTCATCCGGAGTGCGAAGAGGTCGTGCGCCTGCTGGCTGACCATATTTGCTCGACCGAAAAGATGATCGACTATTGCCGGGAGAGTGGAGCAAAGAGCTTTATCATTGCCACTGAAGTCGGTATTCTGCACCGCCTGAGGAAGCTTGTGCCAGGAAAAGAATTTATTCCGGTACAGCTTGGGCAATGCTCCTGTGCTGAATGCGAATTCATGAAACTCAACACGATCGAAAAATTGCGCAACTGCCTGCGGGACATGACACCGCGGGTGGAGGTGTCGGAGGAGTTGCGGCTGCGCGCCTTGCAACCCTTGCAACGCATGTTGGAATTTTCTCATTGATTTTGTTTTGCTTCTTCGCGCCCGTTCGTGAACCTAGCACCCGCCATTCTCGCGCAGAACAACTGGCTCCGCTGCGACTACTTTATGGAGCTGGCTCTCTATGATGAGCAGGAAGGCTACTACACTGCCCACATACCGGACATCGGCTTCCGCGGAGATTTTTCCACGGCTGTCAGCATGAGTGACCTGCCCGCCCGGAGCCTTGCAGAACACTGGCGCAGCGCCTGCCGAGACTTCGGCAGAAACCTTCCTGTCATCGAAATAGGTGGCGGCAACGGGAGCATGGCCTCCGCCTTCGGACGAATCATCGGTTTTTTGGGGCGTCTCCGTCTGCGCTACTACATGGTCGATAAATCCCCCCACCTTCGGCAGTTGCAAGCACTCGTGGGAGGCTCCATGGTGCGTGTTTTCCCGGACATTGAGACCGCCCTACGCCATGCTGGTGGATGCGCTTTTATATTTTGCAACGAACTGGCGGACGCCTTCCCGGTACGCCGCTTCCGCTACCGATCTGGTATTTGGCGAGAACTTGGTCTCAGCGTGCAGAAAAACTCTATCTGCTGGCAGGAGCATGAATGCGCGCATCTACCAAGTTCCAGCGTCTTTTCCGCCTGGACGAAGGAGGGACAAATCGTCGAGGTGAACGAGAGTTTCCACCAATGGCTCATATCTTGGCAGCCATTCTGGAAATGCGGTGTATTCGTGAATATCGACTACGGCAACACCTGCGAAAAACTATACTACCGAAAACCTCAGGGAAGCTTGCGCGGCTACTTTGCGCACACTTTACTGGATGCCGAAGAAATATTGTCTACCGCTGGACGCTGTGATATCACCGCAGACGTCAATTTCAGTGATCTGGAAGAACTCGCACGCCGTATCCCCAGCGACCGCGTGCAACTGCTCATCCAGCGGGATTATCTGCTTCCCTGCGCCGACACCTCGGATGAAGCTCAACGACACCTCCTCGCCGTTCCCGGCGCAGGGGATCACTTCCGTGTGCTCATCACGCAGCGGCCTGGGCAAACATGAAAGGAACACGACTCAAATTTGCAGTGCAAGCTCGAACCGAACCATTCCTCGAAATTCACAAATTCACCGGTCCACAAAGAAAAGGCTTGCAAGGGCGGAGAAAAAGCAGTATCATGCGCCCGCTTCTTGGGTAGTTTGAACGCACTGCGATGGGAGCAGAACATGATCCGGCGTAGCTCAGCGGGAGAGCGGGTGACTGTTAATCACTAGGTCGTTGGTTCGATCCCAACCGCCGGAGTCAGAAGAACCGAAGGCAGCATGCCGTCGGTTCTTTTTGTGTTCGTGCAAGTCTTGCTTTGATCGGGAAGGAGGGGTATAATGCGTCCCATGCCAATCGTTGACATGGTAACAGCCTGGATCGGGATAGAAAGCATGCCGGCTTTTTTAGATGCGTCCGGAAAAGTTATCATGGGTCTCATCCTGATTGAGGGGCTGCTCTCGGTGGACAATGCGTTGGGTATTGCGGCGATGGCGTCGCACCTGCCGAAGCGGCAGCAGAAGGCTGCCCTGCGCTGGGGACTCATCGGGGCATACCTCTTCCGAGGCATCGCGTTGGCACTCGTGGCATGGCTTATGCACAATGCATGGGTCAAATGGTTCGGCGCAATCTACCTCATTTACCTCGCAGCGGTGCACTTGCGCCTGCACCCGGATGCCGGGAAAAAGGCTGATTTCGCCTCCCGCACCGCCGGCAAGGGACTCCTCGCCACCATCTGCAGTATTGAGATTATGGATCTCTCCCTCTCTCTGGATAATGTCGTGGCGGCTGTTGGCATGGTCAACGGAGTGCGGGAAATTCCGGAACATTTGCATATCTGGGTGGTCTGCACCGGTGTATTCATCGGTATTGCAGCGTTGCGTGTCGTGGCGGGCTGGTGCATAGGTCTCATCGAACGTCACCCCGTGCTCAAATACACCGCTTTCCTGCTTGTGGGTTTTGTAGGCGCTGCACTCTGTGCCGAGATGGGTCTTGCTCAGGCGGGAATCCAGTGGCATATGGGCATTGATGTAAAGTTCTACAGTATCGCTGCTGTTGTGGTACTCAGTCTGCTCTACGAGCGCTACGCGGGACTCCGCCGCATTCTGCATCCGGTGACCTATGCTTTCCGCACGTGCTGCACGGCTCTGGTATTTTGCGTGCATTCCTTGCTACACCCGCACAAACTTTTCCCTCCCTCCTCCCCAAAAAATTAGAAACACCTATGACAGATACGCCCACCTCACCGCAACTCTCTCCGGCTCTCATCCGCGCCGCACTCACCACCGTGAAATACCCTGGTTTTTCGCGGGATATCGTCTCTTTCGGCCTCGTGAAAAACCTCGCCGTTTCTCCCAACGGCGAGGTCACGATCCAACTCGTCGTGGAGAGCAAAAGCTCTGATATCCCTCGCTACATCTACGAAAGCGTCATGGGCGTCGTCAAGGAGTTACCGGGCGTCACCAAACTGGACGTGGACATTGAGCACCACGCCCCGCAGCCGAAGAAAAATCCTGCCGTGGGAGATGACCCCGCCGACTGGAAGTCTTCCGTCCCTGGCGTGAAACACGTCATCGCAGTGGCTTCCGGCAAGGGAGGTGTAGGTAAGAGTACGGTGTCTGCCAATCTCGCTGTGGCGCTCTCCCGCCTGGGCTATCGCACCGGTCTTTTGGATCTGGATATCTACGGCCCCTCCATGTCCCTCATGTTCGGCACGAAGGAGCGTCCCGGCTGCTCGGATAAAGAGCAATTTTTACCGGTTGAAGTAGCGGGCATCAAGTTACTTTCCATGGGACTGCTGGTGGAAGAGGAAGCGCCTGTTGCCGTGCGCGGCCCCCTGGCCACGCGTTACGTGCAGCAATTCCTGCGCGATGTGGATTGGGGCGGACTAGACTTCCTTATCCTCGATCTGCCCCCGGGAACGGGCGACATCCAGCTCACCATTGTGCAGACGGTTGATCTGGCAGGGGCTGTCATCGTAACCACCCCACAGGAAGTCGCCCTCATCGATGCCCGCAAGGCTGTCGGGCTCTTCTCACGGGTGAATACCCCTATCCTCGGCATCATTGAGAACATGAGCTACTTCGTCTGCCCAAGCGATGGACTGGTTTACCCCATCTTTGGAGAAGGCGGTGGAGAACGGGAGGCGCAGAAACTCGGTGTACCCCTGCTGGGCAAGATTCCGCTGGATATCGACACTCGAGCTGCTGGAGACTCAGGCAAACCCATCGCGCTGGAGGATCCCGGCAAGAGCCGCGTTGCTGCCGCCTTCAGCGGCATCGCCTCCACTCTTGCCAGCGTGTTGGGCGAATAATGCAATAGGGTCAATTTCCTCAACCCTGCTCTCAGAAAAACTACCCGATAAAATAAAGCGTAGAAAAAGACGCCGGTTTGTCATACCATAGGATGAAGGAACATGAGAGCGACAAACGCTCCCCTCCGCTCCCCGCAAAGCAAACCCCCGATGTAACCATGAAAAAAGCCTACATGACGACGACCATAGCAGCAGTAGCAGGGGTGGCTGTAGTATGCAGCTCCTGCGCATACCCGAACGTTGGCTACTCCTCGTACACCGTACCGGGCACGGTAAGCGCTGGCGTGGCATGGTCAAATGCCAGTTACGACGCCTCGGGGTTCCCCATTTTCGGCTATTCATACGGACGTCCCGTATACGGGTACACCTCCGCTGGCGAGGCCGTCTTCACCATCGCGGCCCTCACGGCGCTCTGTTTCGTGCCGTACTGGGGACCGGCGAGCTGGTACCATGGACCCTACTACTACCCGCGCGGCATCCACCGTGTGCCGGCTCCGCCGCGCTTCCCTGCCGGTCACGCACCGGGAGTACGGCCGCCACATGGCATTGTTCCACCGCCGGCACCGCGCCCCTCCATACCGTCCCACAGGCAGCCTGGACATCCGCCCATTTCCACGATGCCCATGCCCGTGGGCAGTGGCGGGAGGACCTTGCACCCGCACACTTCCGTGCCCCGTCCCGGCAGAGCAACCGTTCACCCGAACGGCTCGGTTCACTTTCCAAAACCCTCCGGAGTCCCTGCCTCACCCACCACGGTCGTGCGTCCGCAAGCAAGCGTCGCTCCGAAGAACAACGGCGTCTCCACCATGCCAATGCCGCTTCCTGCGGGCGGCTCAAGCTTAAATAAGCCGACAATTTCGACCATGCCGATCCCCGCAGGCGGTGGAGCAGGAGCAAGCAAACCCTCGGGTTCCACCATGCCGACACGCGGTTCCTCCGGCAGTTTCAGTATCCCCAAACCATCCGGCGTCTCTGCGCCACCAACGAGGATCATCCGATCTTCCTCGGGCAGTGGCAGGGCTTCCTTCTCCCCTGCCCAGACCCGCGGTGGATTCGGAATACCAAGGTCCCATTAAACGACGCTCTTCGTATATTTTTGTGGAATGACTCCACGAAGCAATTCCAAAAAGACGGCAAAATATTCACTACCTCACAAAAAAAATCCAATATCCCCTAAATCGAGTAGGGGGCTTTCGCCCCCTCTCACACCACCGTACGTGCCTTTTATGGCATACGGCGGTTTCCTAACCT
>CANRKR010000030.1 GCA_947631275.1 uncultured Akkermansia sp. | reverse complement strand
TCTGAGGAAACAATTCAACCTTCCTTTTTTTTGTCCCCTCTCTCCCCTCTTTATATTTTTTCTTGGGACGCATGTGCTTTTGTGATTAAATCCGATTTTTGTGCTTGACAGCGTGGGGAAGTTCTCGTACAATGCCCCTGCGTTCTTCCTATTGAGGTCTTGCTGCTACAACAGCAGGGCATAGTGCGGGGCAAAATGCCCTGACGTAGGTTGGTTAGCTAACCCATGGTTTGTGGTATGCGTACAGTGTGCTGCTAAGGGCGTTAAGTCTGCAAGTCTTTGTAGAGACCTTGCCGTGGGAATGTTGAAAGGAGTCCTTCGGGGCTCCTTTTTTACTGCACCCTTTGCTCGTAGGCTTTCTCGTACGCATCCTTGGTGATTAAAAATGCAGTCGTGATAACCTTATCTGCAACTGACACCCCGACCTGTCGATAATGCACACCCTTTTCTGTGTTGACAACCTTATAGAAGTTGAAAACACCTTTCTTGTATTTCTTCACAAAGTCATAATCATTAAGCACACTCTTAATGAAGCCTATTCCGTTCCCTATTCTGTGCTTTTCCTTGAGCTTAATTAAAATACCATTAGATACGAATAACGGCCCACCTCCTACAACAAATTTCCTTAAGTTGGGGAAAGTCCCCACTTCGATCATTTTATCCCCTTTCTTCTTCTCTGCCAGAATGCCGTATTCGCGTTGCTTCCTCCCGACATACTCTTCATACGCCTTCTGCGCTTCTGACTCCAATAACCATTCAATAAAATTGTCATAGGCTTCCTGCTGTCCTACTGCACTTCGTCTCATTCCCCATATTTAGCGACCTCACGTCACCTCCAACACCACATCAATTTCACACCGCTTTGCCAAAAATCAACACTGTGGTAGGACAGAGCCAAAATTTTATCACCAAACACGTCGTGCGTCAGACCGATAACTGTTTCATTCCCCACTTCTACCTCGCCCGCTTCATTCACAGGCACCTCAGATATGTCATCCGGGTTGATTTCTCTTCCACGAGATGGTGCCGAGACCGGTGTGAACCGGTTAATAATTTCAACCACCTTTTGCGGCGCATGAAACACATGACTGATATTTTGAAACAAAAAATCTGACATGAACCCCCGTTGTACCACCTCGCTGCACTTGATGCGGCGAGGAATAGAGAGTACCTGCTCCGCATCCAACTCAACCATGGTTCCATCGTCATCCTCTCCTATTACAGGGAAAAAGTTTAACAATTCACGAATATGTCGCTTCCGAAGCTCCAAATCACCGCGTCCTTCCGCTGTATCGCGGTAAAGATCATTGGCGATCTGCTCGAAGATTATCAACGTTCTAGCTGGATCAAAATCGAAGACATAAGCGTTTTCTTTCCTCTGAATTTCCTGTTTCCCATCTACTGCTTTCTGCGCATATATGCAGGGATTTTGCGCACGAAAAGCAGCCTGCATGTAAAGCGCCGGGGATTTCACATTGGAAAGCATCAAAACAGCCGTCCATTCCGGGATCGTAACACCAGTGGTCAACTGCCCCACGGAAAGAGTAATTGTCTTGTCATACTTTTCGATAGCTTTCACAACTTGATCGTACGATTTTCTCGTTTCGATGTCATCATCCAACTTCCCGTCGCCAGCTGCAAGTATAACCTTATAATCTTTAAACACAGTGTGCTTCTCAAGCTTTCTGGCAAGAAGACGGGCAGACTCCACCCGATTCAGCAACCAAAACGTATGTTTCAGTTTATCACGCAAGTCAGGGGAACTGAACGGATACTTCTCTTGCGTCGTGAGGGCATCTAAGAACCGATCTACCGATTCATCATGGACAAAACGTCCTCGATTCACAGCAAAAAACTCATTGAGATCAAACGCATATTCTTCAGCCTCCCCATCTATTTCTACCCCTTGAGCTATCTTGTCCATGATGATTTGACTCATCTGATAGGTGAATAGATTTAGTCTTGGTAAGTCAACATACGGATTTTCCTCAGTTCCTCCCCATTCGGTCTTCGCACGTTGTTCATCTGCATAGGTCCAGCTGTAAATCGCATCATCAGGAAACTTCCTCCCCGCCAGTGCTTTAAAGGGTGTTCCAGAAAGGTGCAGTGTGAATTTACGCCGAATATGGTTGAATGCGATATCCGTCTTGTAAGTATCAACTCCTTCGTGAGCCTCGTCGATTACCAGCACGTCCCACTCCACATTGGCAATTTCTCGAAGTTTGTTATATAATCCACCGAAATACGTTGAGCCCTTCAAATCTTGCAAGGATACAAACTCGATAAGCCCCATGGGTTGCGCATCGGGAAAACGATTCCTTCGTCCTTTCTCGGTAATCACATATTCATCATAGCTAATAGTTAAACGCTTATCTTTAATCTCTTCCACGTTACTTACAAAGAAATATCCGTTCGACCGTCCGACAAAACGCTCATAATCTTTGTACCAAGAGTTTGCAATAGCAGGTCGATTGGTCACCACCAGCACCCGCTTAGCTCCGATACGCATGATAAAATCATAAACTGACAGTGTTTTTCCGAAGCGAGGCTTCGCATTCCAAAGGAACTCGCCGCCCTTATGTTTCTCTAAGTACCCCTTTGTCTGCACAACAGCTTTTTCCTGCTCTGCTCGCAACCGATAAGATGCTACCGTATTGAGATCGTCCGGTAAAATGCCGCGGTTTAAACGGAATGAGTGGAAATGCTCCTCAGATTCCTCCGCCCCAATATGGAACCATTCGTTCCGATCACGCTCATCAAAATATTCATTCTTCTCATCCTGCGGCTGGCGAATACCTAGTCTGCGAAGGTAGACATGGAAGTCCGTGTCGCGAAATGTGTCCCCAGAGTCATCATCGTAGACTGCTCTGCCCTCCCACTCTTTATTCGCCTTAATGCCTGCCGTGTGAGTCTGTTGGTAAATGCGAACATCTACGTTTTGCTCTGTATAGCCTATCTTTATGTAGCCGTCATGGTATGTGACCCCTGGAGTCGTATACGCATAAATCATCGGTTCTACCTTAGAGGTCGGCTTGATCAAATTTTTTATTTTCGCTGCCATATCACTGCATCTCCTTTACATGGGTTTCTATAAATTCAATTTCCTTTTCATCCAACCCGTACTTGGCGTAAAGCTGTCGATCGATCTCGGGAATGGATTTCGACCAATCAATGTCAGAAGATGACGTGAAGTCTTGGAGAGGGACGTATTTCCATTTTTCAGATGAATTATCTTGGGTTATTTTCAAGATCCCCAACATAATGCGGGCAAACTTGGATTTTACGTACTTCAAGCAGGCTTCCGCCTCATTCTCAGAATCAAAACAGCCTATCGACAAAAAGGTCTCTGTATGCCCGATGACGGGCTGCCCGATGACGGGGGTAGACAAAACTTCGCCTAACGCTCCTGAACCGTTTGCCTTGGGAACAAAAACTTTGTACTTGTCCAGATTATCGACAAAATTTACATAACTCTTTCTAAACCAACGATACACCCGTGTTCCATTCAATAAGCCATATACCTGTATATGTTCTTCCCTATCATGTGGTTCCTTTTCCGTGAATAGAGCAGGCAGCCGTTCGAATGAACTTGAATTGATGCGCGAATCTGAAAATTGTTTCATCTCTACAGGATATTTTTCATAAATCTCCTTTGAAAAACGATAAAGACCTCGGTTATAAATAAGTTTGCTGAAAGACGAAAACGCTTTATGTTTTTTTACTTTCTGCAGAATAGCATTCAGTTCATCAAAAGCTGTATAAATCTCAATAGCACCAAAAATTTTATCAACATCATGGTATGTGACTACAACACCGCCTTTGATATCAGTATTAGGGAAAATGCAGGCACTGTTTTGTTCATGATAAAGCACCTTCAAATGCGGGTCTGCAAGCATTTTCTCATTCCACGCTTTTGATGTACCTCCCGCATTGAACAAAAATCGTGCAGGGTGAATTAACTCCACACGGCGAGCAACCTTATATGTTTCATCGATAAACTTATCGTATATCGGTGGCGCAAAAGTTTTCTGATTCCCCACTGTCTCTTCCTGATACGGAGGATTACCGATAATGAAATCAAATTTCATATTTGTTGGATTTAGAGTGTTAGTATGTTCGAGAAAATCAATGAAAGGAATTCTCTTTTCACCGCGGGCTTCCCAATCTCGGAGGATACAAAAGATTCCGTTATGGTCATGGAGGTGACCGGAAGAACAACCGGGGCATGGAGAGACGACCGTTTTAGAATTCTCAAAAAGATCTTTTGATTGGGAGACCTCATCATGGCATGAGTCAGGGACGACGCCCTTGAGTCCGTCCATTTGCCAGATGTTCCATGAGATAATTTTCGCAATATCCCGGAGCTTTGTCATGAGAGGCTCCGCATCGTTTCCCCAACGTTTTTTGAAGTTGTCAACGTATGCGAAGAGTAAGTTTTCTCGGGCGAGTAACAAGCTATCCCCCTGCCACTCGTAGCCATAAGTGCTGCAAAAAGCTTGCCGAGCCCAAACGTACCAGTCTTTTTTGCGCCGTGTATTCTCCGCTACGATACGCAGCTTGCGGTCAAGGATTCCAATGCGGTTTTCCACGGGGATAACGCCTCCGGTCGTTGCATCGTACCGACTCGTTAAGTAAGGGGCCTCGCCGCATGTGATTTCCAGTCTCCTACTCTTCACGTAGTCTTTCCACGACTTTCCCGTCGGGCTTGGAAAGGGAACGCGGCGGCCGATAGGGAGCCAATCTTTCTTCAGTTCATGGTTAAAAATATCCGACTCCCCATACCACTCTTCATCAATGACATTGTTCTGGAAATTGCACACCCACGCAGGGGTAAAAACCTCTCCTTTCTCTCGGCTGCGAAAAGTCTGCTCTTTCAGACTCTTCTTCACACGGGGACGAATGGTGCGCCCATTCTCTCCGGTTATCCTCTCAGTGGTAATTTCATCGTGGAAGCCGTACCCCTTTCCACGGCTTGCGTAGTTATTAGTAGCCCAAATGATGTTATGCCCGGAGCTGCGATCAACAAGCAAAAGTTGCAGGAGGCACGGATCCCACTGCATGATAAAGTTCTCGCGAATATCTACTTCGTTGGCGTTGTCCATTCGTTCTTTAAAAGGAGCAGGGGCTTTGATGGCTCCAGATTCCCTCCTATGTTCTTGCTTAACTTCAGCAGATACAGCCCCCCCTTTCTATCTCTTTTCGAAGGAGATATACATTTCATTATTTATAATATATTGTATGTAAGTGTATTAAATCTATCATTCGGCATAAAAGAAACGAAAAGGGGAGGCAATAAACATGAGTGCCCTGTTTCCCAATGAACAGAAAATGAAAATCTTAGTAAAAAGAAGATTGACATCTCTTTCGAAAAGAAGTATACACCGAATTTTATTCGTAAATCATTTTTAATAAGTTATTTATAATAAAAATGAAAAGGTGGTTTCAAAAAAGGAACGCGGTGCGTTCCGTTTTCAGGGGAAGAGGTGCCGGAGTGCGGAGAGGGGACAGAGTGAGAGTCTCAGAGTCCTCGAGATGGAGCGCGCCCAATTAATCGCGTAGAAGTAGCAAGGAGAATGCAGAGCGACAGCCCTCATGTCAATTGAGGATGTAGCGCGTTTGCTTTTTGGTGACTATCGGTTAACAGTAAGTGTATAGCGGCGGATTACGGGGCGACTTCAGAGGGGATGTCGAGATTCAAAGGGTAAGAGCATGCTTCACACGTTGAAGCATGATGGGTTGAGGAGGAAGTCGCGGAGGGGGAGGATGAGGATGCCGGGGGGATTGTAGTTGGGGAAGGGTGAGAGAATTGAGCGTGGAGATGATCTGTGCTCATGTGACGCAGAGATGATTAAACTCTCTTGGGGTGGTACGTTGTGCGTCAGTGTGCCACACGGCGTGAGCTGGGGCAGGGTCTATCTGCACCAGCGTGCGAGCGCCTTCTGGGTAGGGAGAAATTTATGATGAGGCTAAGGGGCGCATGATGCGATGCTTGCCGTACTTCCGCGCAATACCTCCAGTGTAGTTGAAATGCCGGGCGAGATCAATGAGGGAGGCATCTTCGCGAAGAGAAAACAGCCATGAATGTTCGGACCATTGCGGGATTTCTTCATAGGAAAAACCTTCGTAAAGGTAAAGCCGATTCTTGTAAAAATCCCATAGCTGATCAGGAACACATGTCTTAAACTTCCTGTGTCTGTCTTTCATGGAAGATGGCTCAATATTGCAACCGAACGCGTTGTAATACATGAAGTATGCGAAAAAAGTAACATCGAACGGGCCATTGCTCTGCGTTTTTCCTGCATCTTCCATCATTTGCATCCATCGCGTCAGGGAGGCATCTGCACCCGGAGCCACAAACCCAGCCTTGAGCTTATAATGGCAACTATATTCGACCTTGCCCGATTCATGGACCTTTTTTTCATAGACACGTTCTCCATGGTCTCTCAAATATTTTGCAAGTGTGTACTCGCAGTGAATGCCCATACCGCAGTAGGTGACGTGGGCCTTGTTGACAAGGAGGTCAGCGAGATCTGCGGCGATGGAAACGCCGTAGGCCTCCAGCCCGTAGGTGTCCGGTTCGGTATCGTAGAAAGTTTCCAGCGCGTGATTGAAGGCTTTTTCCCAGTAATCGAACCGCTGCACCAGCCAACCGGAAATGCCGGGAACTTCTGTAATGCCGATTTTGCCCCCATCCCGCGTGAGCAACACTCCTTCATCACTGGTTGAAAGTGCGTACGTGGGCGCCCCACTTGGCACTTGCAGCACCGGGTGATCCAGGCGGTGATTGACGTAATTGGCCAGCCGCGTGGGATTGAATAACTGCGGGAAGTTCATAGCCGGTGAGTGTAACGTGCTCCGCATCGCAAAGCAAGCGCATTTTTAGATGCCTTGCTATTTACGGATTACGCCGTCTCATTTTTCGAACGTTATGAAACAAAGGGAGTTGACGCGTGTGTTACTGTGTGTTAGATTGATATCAATCCTGGTGGACAAGAAGAACCGAAAGAAATAGGCATAAACTTCCGCAGGTGGGGGAAAATATCGGTTCGTCTGGCACCGGGTCAAGGAGGTTTTTACAATGTCAAATAATCCTAAAGCAACAAAAAGGAAGCAGCTGGTGCAAAAGGCGGTTGCCGGGGATAGGCAGGCGCAGCTTGATCTTGCGCGCATGTACCGGGATGGCGATGGTGTCCGGAAAAACGGGGAACAGGCGATCAAGTGGTATCTCCTGGCTGCCGAGCAAGGAGATACCGAAGCGATGTTTGAGTTAGGTTGGCTGTACCACGAGGATGGCAAAAATAACCGAGAGTTCGAAAAACAGGCCGTCTTCTGGATGAAGAAAGCTGCGGAAGAAGGTCTCGGGAAGGCTCAATATTGCTTGGGATGGTGGTACTACCACGGCTCCGTCGGGCGAGTCCGGTACAAGGAAGCCGCAAAGTGGTATCACAAGGCAGCGGAGCAGAAAGAAGCCTATGCCTACCATGAGCTTGGCCTTCTCTACTACTACGGGCTCGGCGTGAAAAGGGACCTGAAGGCGGCGGTGCAATGGTACCGCAAAGGGGCGAAAGCAGAACACGAGTGGGCTATGTACCGATACGCCGCTTTCCTCGCTCATGGAATAGGCGTGCAAAAGAACATGGAATTGGCGATTCAACTGACGAAGGAGGCTGCTGAGCAGGGTGATGCTGACGCCCAATGCTCCTACGGCGATTATCTCGCTTTCTCATCCTTCGGATCTCACGATTACAAAGGAGCCATTCCTTGGTACCGAAAATCCGCGGAGGGTACATGCGGGCACGCCAACTGCAAGCTCGGGAAAATATACATGGGCGGGCTGGGCATCAGGAAAAATACAAAAAAAGGGTACAAGCTGATTCGTCGCGCAGCTAGAATCGGTTGCGGCGAGGCTTGTTTTGAAATGTATAAGTTTTACCTTGAGGGCAATTCCCTGGTCCGGCAGGACCTGAAGAGAGCCCTTCACTGGCTCAAACGATCCGCCGAAACGCATGAGGGAGTGTATGCAAAGCTGGAGCTTGCCCGTCGCTACCGAGAGGGAGATGGGGTACGCAAGAATGCCAAATTGGCACGCAAGTGGAGTTTGGCAGTGAAGGATATTGATGCCTTTTGCGACATATTCGTGGATTCGGAATACCAACTGCTAAGCGAAGCAAAAGCAGGTGATGCAGATGCGATGGTCAGCCTCGGACGCTACTACTGGGAGCGCATTGATGAGAACAAGAGCTACGGCGCGCTTGCCCGCAAATGGGCTCTGCGTGCGGCGCAAAAGGGCAACATCGTGGGGATGAATGATACGGGAGATTACTACTATCATGGGTCCTACGGCGCGAGACGCTCGTACGAGAATGGCTTTTTGTGGTACTCCAAAGCGGCTGAACTCGGCAGCTCCTATGCCATGAACTCCCTTTCCGTCTGCTATCGGGAAGGGAAAGGCACCAAACGTGATGTCAAAAAAGCCTTAGAGTGGACGAGGAAGGCTGCCGCGACGGGAGATGCTGAGGGGCAGAACATGTTGGGCGTTTTCCTTTACGCCGGATGCGGTATACGCAAAAACAGCAAAAAGGCGATGGAAATGTTCCGTGAGGCTGCCAAGCAGGGAGATGCTTGGGGATTAAGTAATTATGCGGATTGCCTTCGTCTTGGTATTGCTACGACTGAGAATTACGCAAGAGCACTTTACAATTACCGCAGGGCAAGCAAACAGGGGAGTTTGTATTCCAAGTGTCGAATTGGAGAAATGATCATGGAGGGTAAAGGGGTAAAAAAAGATGTCAAGAAGGGTTACAAGCTTATTGAACAGGCAGCTCGCGCGGGATGTCGTGAAGCTCAGTTTGATATGTATGAATTTTATCGTGACGGAAATCCATGCATTCCCAGACGCAACATACATTGCGCTATCCGTTGGCTGAAACGTGCAGCTGAACAGGAGGAGGCTCAGGCCTGCAAAGAGCTTGCCCGCTGTTACAGGGAAGGGATAGGCGTCGGTAAAGATGCGCGTCTCGCTCGCAAATGGGAGCGTGTCGCTGCAGGCATTCTTTTTCCGGGATAAAGGATAAACAACAGATTTGTTTTTGGATGGCTATCGGTTAGCAGTGAGGGTCTCACGACGGATTACGAGGCGACTTCAGAGGGGCTGCCGAGATTCAAAGGGTAAAAGCGTGCTTCACACGTTGAAGCATGATGGGTTGAGGAGGAAGTCGCGGAGGGGGAGGATGAGGATGCCGAAGGGGTCGTAGTGAGGGGCGGGGGAGTCGCGAGTGATGAGGACTTTTTTGAAGGAGTCGCTGACGGCAAGGAGGGGGCGTTCCTCCTGTTCGCGTTTTTCGCGCGTGGGAATGGAAAGAGCGGACTGGATGTAGAGGCGTGAATCGCCGAGGTTGGCGACAAAATCAACCTCCACTTTCTTTTGCTCGCGCGAAGCCTTGCCCCTGTCCTTGTCCACTTCCACGGATCCGACATCTACGCTGTAGCCCCGGATGAGCAGCTCGTTGTAAATCACGTTTTCCATGATGTGAGACTCCTCCGTCTGGCGGAAACTGATGCACGCATTGCGCAGCCCCATGTCCACAAAATAATACTTGTAGGGGGAATCGATGTAACGGTTTCCGCGGATATCGAAACGTTCGGCACGTTGGATGAGGAATGCCTCCTGCAGGAGATCGAGAAATTGCTTAATCGTAGGCGCTGACAGATTGACGTGCTTGATACTCGCGAAGCAGTTTGCCAGCTTGCGAGGGTTGAGCAGGCAGCCGATGTTCGACGCCAGGATGTTCATCAATTCGTCAAGCTCCTCCGTCTTGCGAAGTCGGTTGCGCTCTATCATGTCCCGCAGGTAGGTCTCACGGAAGAGAGAGCGCAGGTATTGCATCTTCTTCCGAGGCTCATCGATAGAGAGGGTGAGAGGCATGCCGCCGTAGAGGATGTACTCCTTCCAAGCTTCCTCCCAGTAGCAATCTTTCACCGAATAAAACTCGGCAAAACTCAGCGGATGCACGCGCAACTCGTCGCCGCGTCCACGAAACTCCGTCACCACGTCGCTCGACAGAAAACGCGAGTTGCTCCCCGTCACATAGATGTCGAGATTGCGCACACGCAGCAAACCATTGAGAACACTCTCGAAGTCTTCCATCATCTGCACTTCGTCCAGCAGCAGATAGTGCATCTCCCCGTCACGTACCTGCGCTTTCACGTACCGGTAGCACTCCTCCGGATCGCGGTATTTTCGCTCCGCAAAATTATCCAGAGCCAAGCTGATGATGTGGTCCTCCCGCACCCCCGACTCCAGCAAGTGGCGACGAAACAACTCGAAAAGAAGGTATGATTTGCCGCAGCGCCGGACGCCGCTCACAATTTTGATCAGCCCGTTTCCCTGTCTGGAAACAAGTTGGTCAATATACTTTTTTCGATTAATTTCCATAGATTTATCATTTTTTATTTTACATCTCGCAGGAATTCCTGAATTGTGTAAAATAGAATATACGCAAGAGCCTCCCTTTTGGCAAGACAAATCATTTACGATGGATGAATTATGATCTCATGGAATTCGCGCGCCAGGAGTGTCTGACGGCGTTCATTTACGATTTACGACATGCGATCGACGATTTGGGAAGTTCGGCGGCTACGCGCGTCCTTGCGAAACGGAATTTTTGAGAGCGATGGTGCGTGGATAGGAGGAAGCCGGCGGGCGTTTTGATGGAAGATGATGCCGGACGGCTGAGCTATGCATACAGCGAGGGAGCGAGTCCGCTGTCGGTACGTATGCCGGTGCGGTCGGAGGTGTACGGTCCGAGTATGCAGAACCTTTCTTCGAGAATTCGGCGCCGGAGGGCGCAGCATGGCAACGGATCGCCGAGAAGTTTCATTTTCATCGACAATATTTGCCGACGCAGTGAAGTCCTGTTTAACGCGTAGAAAAACAGCAAAAGGTCTCCGGGGAAAAATCTTGCCATATTCTCCGACGGACTCTACAATCGGGGTTGTCATGAAGCTTTTCGGGTTCGTTCTTGTCATGTGCGTCCTGTTTGTCTCCTGCGCTTCTGCTCCGGATGGCATTGCGGGAACGAGCGGGAGAAGCGGGGGCAACCCTGCTCCGGCGCGCAAGGAAAGCTCCATCTCCTGGCGATCCATGGACTCATACGATCAGCACGGGAAGAAGACGGGGTCCTACAAAAAGAGCGGAACGACCATCAATCAATACGACCGCCATGGGAAGAAAACGGGATCGCTGAGAGAGACCTCGAGCGGATACGTTGCCTACGACAAGGACGGCACCAAAACGGGGAGCTACAAGACGAGAGGCAACACGACCACACAATACGATCAACACGGCCTGAAGATCGGGACTTACAAGACCGGCTCAAACGGAGTCATCACCTCCTACGATCAACACGGGAGGAAGACAGGGAGCTTCAAAAAAGATTCCTCGGGACGTATCACCGAATACGACAAGCACGGGAGCAAGGTCGGGAGCTACAGGCAACGGTAGCGATGGTGGGGAAGAAGAAGCTCGCGAGGCAAACTCGGCGGGAGATGTGGGGCTGACCCGGGGATAGCAAGGGGTAGAAAAGAGCTTGTCAGGGTCAATGTGCGCTTGCAATTCGTTGCAGAGAGGCTACAATGCGATTCATGCCAGTACCGCAAAACACCATCGCCCTCATCTTTGATTTCGACAAGACTCTGAGTCCCCACAACATGCAGGAGGATACGATCTTTCCTGAATTCGGCATCGATGCAGAGAAATTCTGGCACAAGTGCAACCAACGAAGTGTTGACGAGGGTTGGGATGGCGAGCTGAGTTATCTCAAGGAACTGTTGGACGTATTGCGCATAGACGGAGTGAGCAACGAGCGCTTGCGTGCGCTTGGGGAAAAGCTTACGTTTTACCGGGGCATTCCCGAGTTTTTTCGGGAGTTTCCGAATCGCGCGTTGACGAATGAGCATCGAGCCGCCGGCGTGCGCATTGAATTCTACATTGTGTCCAGCGGATTGAAGTCCATCATTGACGGTTCTGCACTGCGCCCATACATGCGCGAAGTCTTCGGCTGCGAGTTCAGCGAGACCGATGGTCGCATTGATTTTCCCAAGCGCGTGCTTTCCCACACCACTAAGACACAGTTTCTTTTCCGCATCAACAAGGGGATGCTCAAATACACCGAGGACGTGAACGACCATATGGATGCCCAATTACGTCCTGTTCCTTTTCACAACATGATCTACGTGGGGGATGGACCCACCGATGTGCCATGCTTTACCGTGATGCGTCACCAGGGCGGCTTCAGTATCGCCGTGTATGACCCCGATGATGACACGCGGCAAAGTTTCCGCAAGGGGTACAGTCTTAAATCAGATCAGCAGCGTGTGGATTTTTTTGCGCCGGCAGATTACCGGCATGGTAGTCATTTGAGCAACATCCTCGAGGAGACCGTGCGCAAGATTGCCGACAAGATTGTGCACAATCAGAGCAGTGCTGCGGAGCGCCGTACTTATTGATGCCGGTCTGCTGCCGGGGGAATTCGCAGGATGGGTCTCCCGGTCAGGGAGAGTTGTTCAATGAGAACGGCAGACGAGTCGAATGCGGGAGGTTTTGCGCGCTTGAAGGAGGGTAAGAGGATGAGGCGCTGAGGGTTTATTTCATTCAGCAATCCCGGATCCTCAATTGGTTCCCGGTTGTTGTGCCCCAGAAGCAGGACATGGGCATGTCGATCGGCAGGCGGGACGGTTTCTAAGGTGCTCTGCGCGGCATTTCCGATATAGAGCACACGAAGGCCATCTGCTCTCTTCCATACCACGACAGGTTGGCGATTTTCCGAGGAACGCTGAGGCAGGTTGGTTGCTGCCGGATAGATCGAGAAAGTTCCGGCAGAGGTACGCAGGCTGAGAGGTGCGGAAAGGTCTTTCGGTGTGCATAATTGCATCTTCGGCCAGCTGCCGGCGTAGATTTTGCCTGCCGGCGAGTCTTTTTCGACACCAAAGGTCCATACCGGGGAAAAGCCGGTGTGGAAAATTGCCGGTTGCACGGAGTAGCGCGCGTCGCCCTCGTTTCCCACATCCCCGATCAGGAGGCCCGGGTTTCCAAGTGTGCAGATGCTTTTGCCGTAGGGCAGACAGAGCACCATTCCTTCATCGGCCCTTGCCGGGGGCTGCGCGCTGAGGTACGCCCCCGGCAGCTCACTGAAGGAGCCGACGATACTGAGCAGCAGAGTTGCCCCGTGCAACGCCACGTTTCCCAGCGCCGGGCCAACCAGCGGCACCCAACCGAGCGAGATCCACAGCAGTCCGAGCGCCATAACCACCGGAAGGACAGGAATTAACGCCAGATTGGTAAGGTAACTGCACGTGTTCACCACATGGAAGAGATGCATCGTGAGAGGGAGCGAGGCGATCCATGCGCAGAGGGATACCACAACAGCGCCGCGCAAAGCAAGTTCGAGGGCAACTTGCGCCCGCTCTCGGGCGTTGCGCAGACGGAACGGCAGGTAATCGTCCGGCCCGAACCACGGTTTGTCTCCCATGCAGTAGCGCACTCCCAAACAGATGGCTCCATAAACTGCAAAGGAGAGTTGGAATCCGGCCTGGTAGAATTGCCATGGCTGCACCAGCAACACGACAAGCGCCGCGCAGCTCCATGTGTTCGCCAAGCTCACGCGGCGCCTCAGGATAAGCCCGCCCAGCAGAGTCGCCAGCATGGTGTAGGCTCTCAGCGCCGGCACGGCCATGCCGGTGATGACAACATAAATTCCCGTAGCCGTAAGGATGACAATGCGGTTGATGCGAGGGTGCACACGAAACAGGCGGAGGAGAAGACCCACCAGCCAGGCAACGATACCGACATGCAGCCCGCTGACGGCGAAGGCATGCAGGCAGCCACTGCGGCGGAACAGATCCATCGTTTCCTGTGTTGCCTCCTTTTTTTCTCCCAGCACGAGGGCGCAGAGAACTTGCCGTCGAGCGTCGTCCTCCGTGCCGGAAGGCATAATGCAACCCGTGAGTTTTTCCCGACATTGCGCTGCAAAATTTCGTAGACGACTCATGCCGAAGGAAGTTTCGATTTTTTCGGCATGAGAAGCTTCAAAAACGCCGCATATTCCCTGACCTCGCAGGTGGTTTTTTGCCGAGTACATGCCTTGTACAGCCGGCTCCTGCGTTTGCACCCGGCTGGCCACTACGCGTACTACATCGCCGGGCAGCCAGATGTGGTCGCTTCGTATTTCCACACGGACACCGAGCCACCCCGTTTCCAGGACGAAGCTTCTCGGGGTGGAGGCAATTACCGTGCCCTGAAGGGTAACGCTTTCCCCTTCCATTTTTGCGAGCAACTGCTGCTGACTCTGTGTGCGGCAATCCTGACATGTCCACACCAAAGCACCGCACAGAATGCTGCAGAGCAGGATCCTCGGGAAGCGCAGTAAGGCTCCGAGCGCGATTCCTGCAATGGCGCAACACCATCCTGCCCAACTGTCCAAAATAATTCCGACCACCACCAGGAGAGGCAGGAACAGCGGTGCGCGCACCACAAACGCACGTGCTGCGCGCAGTGTGAGGCTTGAGGTTGTGATCCGGCCTCCGTTCGATGGACCTCCTTCCTGCATGCCGTCAGCATAACAGTCTGACTCATTTCGTGCAAGTGCAGATTCCCTGCAAACGCGTTTGGAGAGGCTCGGCGTCAAATTCGCGGGAGGCGCAGGAAGTAATGTGCTTGCCTTTTGAGTTCATGGCGGTAGAAAGGGTTTGGGCGGTCTGGTTCATAACTTGGTTATTTGGTTGCCGGAGTTCATATACCCTGCAACGAACCGACCGGCGCCTTTTTGTGCCTGCGTCGTGTTGCATTTAATTTTGCAATGAACAACGCCGGGGACTGCGCATCTTTGGACTTGCATGAGGAAGCGGAATCTACTACCATGGCTGCCGTGCCTTTTCCTGTTCACGAAAGCTTCATGAAAAAATGGCTTCAGGTATGCGGCGCTGTGGCGGCGTTGTTGTTGATGTGCCAGTGCGATACCCTGCGCAGTGACTGCCGCGCCGTGGCGGAGCGTGAGGCGCAAATTGCTCGGGAAGCAGCCGGTGATTACTACATCGGGCGTCGCTATTACATACCGCTCACGCGTTTTTGGGGGTATCTGAGGCGTCCGGGGGCGAGCTGGCGCACAGCACGGTTGGTGATCATGGATGAAAGCGTGGTACGGACGCCGGATCGGGGGTATGAACCACCGGTGCGTGGGGCAACCTTTGGGCGCGATCAAAACGTGGAGTACATCCTGCGCGGAGCGTACACGGGAGAAAATGCCTACGATCCGAGCACAAATCAGGTGTTACCCGTCTTTCGCGCAACTTCTTATGAGGTGCGCAATCGCAGACCGGGGTTTCTCTTTGTACCGTCGGAGAAGTACCGCGAGGACTACGTGACTCTGCTTCCGAGTCTTATGCCGCTCCCGGGCGCATGCCGCGAGGTCGTCCGTTGAGTTTTGGCCGAATTGCCATAACTCATCAGCGCAAGAGCTCCCTCGTCTCCTACACTACGCCTACCGGCTGTACGGACGTTCGCTGCACGGCTCCTCTTTATTATTTCCATACAGAAAGTAGCTCTATTCTTTCATGTCTACTCATTTTGAGCGACCTAGACTTGGTATTGCCTTTCATTTTGTCTCTGTCTATCACAGCGCTGATTTTTTTCACAGAACTAGAGTAAAGCAATAAAACAATGACCGGGGAGAACACAAACAAGCTTTTGCAAGAGACAATAAACAGAGAGGCTGCCGAAAGCCTTTTAGAAAAAATGACTATTGAATACGAGTTGGCTAATCCGATGCTTTGTGAGATGGCCAATGTTTATACGGACAAAATTTTAAACATCTCCGTACAGGTCAATAGGAACGAGGGAAGAAACGGGAGTTATTTCAAGCTTTATAATCACGAAGAATATAAGAAAGCGAGCAAGGTAGCAAGAATCAATTTCAAATCTCCAGAATATGTTTACCACGTCAACCGCGACGGGAAGAAAGATTGGGCACTCAATTTTCGTGAACGAGCAGAACTTTTGGAAGTGCTCAACATGGTTGTTTTTCGTGGAGAAACTGTCTGGACTATGCTCATCTTGAGTTTTAATCTAGAGGGAGGGTTGAACTTTCACAAAACAGAGATGAACAAAATGAAGAAGTTGATTTATCCAAACCATCTTCCAATTGACCTTCCGATTCCTGATTATACAAAATTAAGATTCTCTCAGTCAAAGAGCAAAAACCATTAATAATAGGCTCTGTCCTACAAAATCGAAAGACAAAAACTATTATGGAAATCATCAGAGCCTAAATGAAAATGCGTCGAATACCTTTATAGTTTATTCTCTAATCACAGAACAAATGTGCGGGGCAGCATGATTAAGTACACCTCTCACTCCCCACGCCTTGAGTCTTCAAATGCATCTGGCTTCTTTTTGTTCTTTTCAATTTCACGGAACTTTTGTAAATAAGAGATCATTCACCCACATAACGTCGATCATGTCTTACGAACCTGAGTTAACCTTCCTTGGTTGGGATGCCCCGGCTGTCCAACTGGTAGGAGACCGTTTACTGGAGCTCAACAGGGAAAATCCCGATGCGTTTCGGCGTGCCACCGTTGTAACCCTCACGGCTCCCAGCGCTAAACGTTTGCGGGAGTACATCGCGGAGCGGGCAGCGGGGCCTATCCTGATGCCGCGCATCGTGCAGCCCGGACGCCTACTGCCGGAGAAGGAAGGCAAGGAGAATGAACAACTTATCGCATGGGTGAGGGCGTTGCAACGCTTGTCGCCCGAGTCGTACACAACCTTGCTTGGCGAGCGGGAGGGGACGCTGAGCGACCGTCGCGCTCTCGGTACGGCCCATCAATTGCTACACTTGCGCACCCTCCTGGAACAGGAAGCTCAGACGCCGGAAGCCATCTACCGGAAGCTCGAGCAGAGGTCCGGCGACACCTCCCCGGACCAGCCTTTCATGGACGAGGAAAGTGAGCGCTGGAAGGAATTCAGCGAACTCTGTGCAGAAGTGGACCGCCTGACGCCGCCGAGCGAACCCGAGTCCCGGCAGCCGCGCCCGAAAGAGGAGAGTATGATCATCCTCGCCGCCCTGCCGGAATTGACCGCCCGTCTGCGCGAGACGCTGGAGGACGTGCTGGCGGAGCGTCCCGGACACGTGAAGGTCTGGGTGAACGCGCCGGAGGAGGAGCGAGTCCATTTCGACGCCTGGGGCATGCCTGTCACCGAACACTGGTCGGCGCGTCCCATCGACATCCCGGAAGAGAGCATCCTCAGACCCGCGGACGACGCGCAGGATTTCGGCGCCCGGGCAGTTCAGGAAGCCGGGGGGTGTCCTTCGGATGAGGTGGTGCTCGGGCTGTGCGATCCCTCGTTTTCTTCCGACCTCTGCACGGCATTCGCCCACGCGAAGGGGAATCGCTGGCGACTGCAGCTCAGCGCCGGACGCAAACTCACCACGATGGATGCCGCGCAGCTTCCGGCGCGTCTGCTCCATTACGTTGAAACAGCCAATCAACTCCACCTCTCGAAGAAGGGGACGAGTCCGCTGGACATTGCCGACTCGGAATACATGTTTGCCTTCCTCGACCTCCTGCGCACGAATGTCCTTCTCCGCAACACCCCAGCGGAGGGTGCGATGGACGCCACGCTCGATGAAGTGATTTCGAAGAATCTCCCAGGATCGGTCCAACGGTTCCTCAACCTCCTGCGCAAGAAGAATGTGGACTGCTTCCGCCGCGCCCAGGAGTTGTGCGACCTTGCGCAGAAGTGTCTCACCCCCTCCACGCTCCCCGAAGCCCTGATCGAGTTCGCTGACATCATCGAGGGATCCTGTCCCGAGCCTTCTCACGACACGCTTATCATCTCCGATGCCCTGCGTGAAGCCGCGCAGGTGGGCGCCGCACCCGACATCACCCCCGAGCTCACGCTCCTGATGCTCCAGCAGCGTTTCGAAAACGCCACTTGTCGTCCCGAGCAACCGGACGAAAACGACGAACCGACCGTGGAGACCGTTGACTGGATCGAGCTGCCGTACACGCGCGGGAAGCGACTTCTCCTGCTGGGGCTGCATGAAGGCTGTGTGCCGGAGACGGGCGGCAATGCGGGTCTCCTCACGGAAAAGCTCAAGGAGCTCGTGGGTCTGCCCACGCAAAATTCCCGCAGCGCGCGGGACGCCTTCCTGCTCACCGCCCTCCTGAAGAGCCGGGGAGCGGCGGACAATGTGCGCATTCTCACCGCCCGCCAGGGAACGGATGAGACCCCCATCGCGCCCTCGCCCCTCCTCCTTCGCTTTCCTGAAGATCATGCCGATGACCTCGTCAAGCGCGTGCAAAAACTTTTCAGCGACCCCGGGGAAGCTAAGGAACCGAAAGTCTATGAGCAATTCCGCCTGCTTCGGCAAACGTCTTCCTCCCCCGTCCCGGTGCAGACGACGGGAGAGAATGAGGAAAAATACCCCATGGAAAACATCGAGCTGATTGCCCAAGGCAAGCCGAATCCGTTCTCAGCAGACTCATCCTTCTCCCCCTCGCTCATCAAGGATTTCCTGACCTGTCCTCTGCGCTTCTGGCTGAATAAACTCCACGGCATTTCTCCCTCCGACGCCTACAAGGACAGCACACGTGAACTCCAGGCGAACACCTACGGTACCATCCTGCACCGTATCCTCAGGCAACTGGTCGAGCGTTACCCGGAGCTCCGGGGCGAACCCGACAGTCTGAACCGTGAAATCAACGAGTATGCGCAGGAACTCCTCCAGCAGGAATTCGGCGCCTACGCTGCCGATCGAGAGGACTCGCTGCCCGTTTTCCTGCAGAATCAGCGCGAAACCATGGGCGAGAGCCTCAAGCTCTTTGTTGACCGCCACGTGAAAGATCTGTGCGAAGGCTGGCGCCGTGAGCATCTGGAATGGTCGGTGGAAACCGAGCTCGATCTGCCGGACGGCTCGTTCGCTCACCTCAAAATGATCATCGACCGCGTGGATTACAATCCCGACAAAGACACCTACCGCATCATCGATTACAAGACAAGTGGCTCGCCGCCGAAGGAAAAGCATTTGGTCGCCACTCAGGAAGATCTATTCAAAGAAAGGATGAAAAATTTCCCTCTATATGTCGGAGATAGAGGCGCAGTAAAACGTTGGAGAGAAGTGCAACTCCCGCTGTATGCACACGCGCTCAGGCGGCTTAAGAAGCTCGGCACCACCTTGCCGGAACTTGCTTATTACAACCTTCCGCGCGGCAAAAATGTCGAGTATCATACCTTCCAATTTACCGACAAAGAAATACCTGAAGATGTCATTGAAGATGGAGTAAAAACCGCAAGGCTGGCGATCGACCTTATTCGTCGCGGACTCTGCCTGTACTCCCGTGAAGACTTCGGCGAAACACCCAATGGTTCGACCAGAGATTTCCTCTCCTTCGGCACCCCCGCTATCGACGATCATTTGCGCGACGTTTGCGGTCTCTCTTCCAAATAACCCTTCAATTTTACAACTATGTCTGCACTTGTTACAGGATGTTCCATCGCCGCCTCTGCCGGCACCGGTAAGACTTACCGGCTCACCTCGCGCTACCTCGCCCTGCTCACGCTCGGGGCGCCTATCTCCTCACTCGTGGCCCTCACCTTCACCCGAAAAGCGGCCGGAGAATTCCGTCGGCGCATTTTTCAAGCGCTGGCGGAAGGCGCCGAGGATAAACGGGAGGGAGGACGTAATGTCCTCACCGCCCGCATTTGGGCTACTTGGACGGATGAGGAAGCCCCCCTCTATCCGGAGGCTATTCCTTACGTCAAGAGGGCAGAAAAGGAAAACTGCTTCCCGGAGGAGCTCTCCGACTTGCCCGAAATTCTGCGCCTGAATCAGGAAAAGTACCGAAGCCTCCTGCGGGAACTCGTTACCGCCGGTTCCAAGCTCCGACTTTCCACCCTCGATAGTTTCTTCAACACCCTGCTGCGTACGCAAGCCTTGTCACTTGGTGTTGCGGGAATGACGACCATTTCGGACGAGGATCTCAAGCAAGCGCAGGAGAAAGCTCTCCTCGCCACCATTTCCCGGCTCGGCAGCGAAACCGTTGTCAAGTTTCTCCGAAGCCTCCGATGCAAGGGTCAAGACATCCTGCAGACTCTCGATGACTTGGTCCATCAATACGGGGAGAAATTGCGTGATCACTCCGTTGATTCTTCTATCTATGCCGGCAAATTAGGGTTGGATGATCTTACAGAGGAGAAGGAATTAAATCTCTTGGAGTTGACGCGTGAGGTAGGTTCTTTGCGGACTGAATCCAAGGGGAGGGATGATTTCCTAACCGACAACAGAAGTAAAATTAGCACTGCTTTAGATAAATTAGTGGCACGCGATTTTTCTCCCCTTGCAGGCAGCGATAAAAAATGGGCTTCGACGGAAGAAGCACAGGAATTTCGCGACAAACTTGCTGTCCTCACCGAAAAAGTGAGAAAGGAGATCCTGCGTGCCGTTCAGGTCAAAACGCGCGACTTCATCATCTTCCTGCACTTGTACCTTGAAAACTACCGGAAAATCATCTCCGAGTCCGGACAGTTCAGTTTTGCAGACATCACGAATCTTGCGATGCAAATCCTAGGAGATGAGAGAGCGCCTGGTCGGCTGGCGTACCTGCTGGATGGTCGGATCGACCACTGGTTGCTGGACGAATTCCAGGACACCTCCCCCATCCAGTGGAAAACGCTTTTCCCACTGCTCAACGAGATAGCCCAGTGTGACCACAAGGAATTCGAGGACACGCGCCCGGACATTCCTCGTATGTTGCCCATCGCAGAGCGCAGCCTTTTCGTTGTGGGTGATGAAAAGCAGAGCATCTACGGCTTCCGAGGCACGACTCCCGAATTCTTCCGGGAAATCCGCAACGAAACTCCGTGGAAGGAGGTAATGCTCCAAAGTCAGCTCAGGCAAAGCCGCAGGTCCGCCCCCTGCATCATGGAATTTGTCAACAAGCTCTTTGCCGCCATGGATATGGATGAGCGGGATAAAATATCGTACACAGAGCATAGTAGCGCCGATCGTTTGCAAAACGAACACGGATATGTTCAATTCGACAGCTACGAGAAGTGGGATACTATGCCGTGTGATTGCATCCTTCCTATCCTTAAAAAGTTAACTGATGATGGAGCTCCGCCTCTAGGCAGAAGTATCGCCATTATTGCGCGGGACAATGATGACTGCATTCAAATTTATAATTCTCTCCTCCGGCAGGATCCCGATTTACGTTTGCAGTTGACAACGGAAACCAAACCTGCGCTGAACTCCCCACTGGGGTACTTGCTCCTCTGCTTCTTCCGCTGGATTCTTCATCCCGGTAGCGAACACGAGAAGTCCGTATTGAAGGTTTCCCCTCTTTATATGCTCCTCGAGAATCTCCCTTTCTTCGACAACACAAGGACGTCGGAGGAAGCCTTCATGGCTTGGCGACGGCTGATTAACGAGGAAGGCTATGCTGCCGCCATCCGACGAATTATCTCTGTCCTGCCGGAAGGTACAACACTGCGAGATTCTCGGACGATACGCGAGTGGGAATTCTTGGCACATGAGTTTGACAAAAAAGGCGACAGCCTCCAGGATTGGATTTCCTTCGTCAGCAACTTCGCCCAATGTGACTCCGGCAGTACCCGCGATATCCAAATACTCACCATGCACAAGAGCAAGGGCATGGAATTCGATGCCGTCATTCTGCCGCTTTCCGGATCACGGAGGGTAGATCATACAGGTAAGATGGATCACTTTGCCACGGAAGATTCCGAGGGCTTCCTCTTCTCCGTGAGCGGCGAAAATCGCAAGGCTTGGGATCCCTTAGTAACTTTGGAGAAAAACTGGAAACAGAAGCAAATCAGTGAAGCTCGCCGCCTCCTCTATGTTGCCATCACCCGCGCTCGTCACGCTGTCTATTTTATTCTTGAGAAAGAAAAGGAGAGTAAAGAAAAAGCGACAAAAGGGAAAATGGTAAGCGGCACTGAAAATTCCCTCTCCAGGATCATTGATGACGCTCGTAAACAAATCCCTGACAGATCCATTGACTACGACCCCGAGTGGTACCTCTGGCCCACCAAGGACGGCAGCGGCGCCGACGATGACAAGGAGTCCCAAAAGGCGGATGACGAATCTCCCAAACCGCTGGAGAGGCCCACGGCTCGTCGGCGCGTCATACGTCCCTCTCAGCTGGAACCGCAGGGACAGGTCGCCGCAGACGCTCAGCCAACTGCCGGCGATGCCTCTTCCACGGCGCACCTGATACAGAGCGGAAGAGAAGCCGCCGCCTATGGTACAGCCGTCCATGCCCTTTGGGAGCAAATCGTCTGGGTCTCCTCCCCGCAGGATTTCCCCGCATGGGTTCATTCCCCGCAGGGAGATGAGCAGCAGGTCGTTGCCCGCGCCTTGCAGCGGGATGATGTACGCGCCATCCTCAGCTGTCCCGACGGAGAGCACTGGCAGCTCTACCGCGAGCAACCCTTTGTTTTCGCGGTACAAGGCAAGGCGGAGCTGGTCTCCGGCACGTTCGACCGCGTGCAGGTGCGCACTGATGACGCCGGGAAGCCGCAGGAAGCCCTCATCATCGACTACAAGACCGATCGCGTCACCGCCGGCGACGATGCAGAATACGCCGCCCTGCGCGCGCGTCATGCCCCGCAGATGCGCGCCTACCGTCGCTATCTTGCAGAATCGCTGCATCTGGATGAGGCGGCCGTTCGTGTGGCGTTGGTCTCAGTGCCGCGCGGCGGAGGTGAGGCAAGCGTGCAGCTCTACTCCGCAGCGGAGTTGGCATGAGGAAGATCTTGCATCATTTTCGCGGGGGCTGCGGGTCGTTTATCCCTCCCCCTGCGAAAAGCTGCATGGGGGTCTTATGTTTCCCTTTGCACAATTTCACAGAACAAATGTAAAAAGAGTTTCAAGCCGCATTGCGTACGGACACGGGACAAGGGTAAACTATCCCGATTCAAGCTCGAAAGCGGCACAATATCAATAAATAATACATCAAAACAAAATGGACGCATTATTCATCGTCATCATGGTTGTATCGCTTGTTGCCTTAGCATTCTTCATGGCATGGCTTCTGGAACGACAGAAGACGTTCCATTTGAAAGCGGAGAATGCAAGTCTGCAGGATCAGATGAAATTCGAACGGAGCAATCTCACCGAGACGTTTCGAAGCATCGCCGGAGATGCTCTTCGCGAGCGCAGCGATCAGCTGAAATCCGATAATTCCGAATCGATGCAAACGGTTCTTCTCCCTCTGAATGAGCAGATGAAGCAACTCGGGAGCTTGATAGACAATCTGAACAAAACAGGGATTTCATCCTCAGCAAAGATCGAGGGGATTATGCGCGAGATGACGGCTCAAACACAAAAAATTGGGAATGACGCTGTGAACCTGACAAACGCCTTGAAAGCGAATCCTAAGAAGCAGGGGGATTGGGGCGAACTCATTTTGGATCGATTGTTGGAAGCCAACGGTCTTCAAAAAGGCGTCCATTTTTATGCTCAACAGTTTTTCTCGAAAGGTGACGGTAGCAATCGTGGTGACAAGCCCGACGTTATTGTTCGCTTCCCCGGTGACCGAGGGGTCGTCATTGATTCCAAAGTTTCCCTTACGGCCTATGTCAATTATATTGAAGCCGAGACAAAAGAAGAACGAGAGCAGTATTTAAAACAGCATGTCGCTTCCGTTCGTAAACACGTCAATGAGCTTGCAGAAAAGAGTTACGAAAACCTACATCGTCCCGACTTCATCAAGCAACTGGCGGAAACCGTGCTGATGTTTGTCCCGAATGAAGCAAGCTATACAGCGGCTTTGCAGAAAGAGCCGGATCTCTATCAAGAGGCATTGACCAAGAATGTCCTCATCGTCGGACCGTCCAATATGAGTATGGCGTTGAGCATGGCGCATCTGTTGTGGCGGAATGAAGCTCAGGTCAAAAATATGAAAAAGATTTTTGATCGAGCCGCATCATTATGTGCCAAGTTTGTCGGTTTTTCCCAAGATATGACTTTGATCGGCAAAAATCTACAAACGCTAACGAATAGTTACAATAACGCTGTTTCAAAGGGTTATAACGGGCAGGGGAGTCTCCTGCGTCAATGTCAGATGCTAAAAGAATTGGGAGTAAACTACAAGCACGACGGAAAGCAGGAAGAGATTGAACCCATTGATGATTTGTTCGTCAACTTGCCCCACGACGTCATTGCTTCGGGTGCGGAAAATGAGGGTATCCATGGGGAGTCCATGCAGGAAATTAGCTAAAAAACTTTGGCCCTGTCCTACCACAGTATTAATCTCTTTCACAGAACTAGAATAAAGCAACATAACAAAGATGAAAAAAGAAAAAATCACGAGAGGACTCCATTATGGACCATATATTGATGGAGAGATATTAAACGAAATGGCCTTAGTTGGCTATATGCAACATGATTCTAAAGGAAGAGATTATGCAATTTCTGTAGATTCTGGCACTAATCGTATTGGTAATCCTTATTTTAAAGTTTATGATGGTTCATCCAGAGGTAAACAAGTGCCTGTTGCGCGTATTTCGTTTTATGAACCGGAATATATCATTCATTATAAAGACAATATAAAAAATCAGTTTAAATTAAGCTCTGATTTAAGAAAAACTTTAGTTAATTTTCTTAAATCTACATACGATGTAATTAGTGGAAAGAGAATTACTAATTGGCAATATGCTATTGTGCAATATAATCTTGAAAATATTAAAATTAGTGGATGGAAAATAAATGATTGGCTTTACTTCACACAAAAATGGAAGAGAGATAATGCAAATGAAATAGCGGGCACTCAAGCAGAACACGCATTACCCATTGATCTTCCTATGCCTAACTATCTTAATTTAAGATAACATAAAATCACCACTGTTGTAGGACAGAGCCAAACAATATTGGATAAGGAAAGACCGAAGTATTCCTTTGGAAGAAGCTGGACGGGAGACAGATTATTGAATACAAAGATTCAACTTCCATCAACTCCGGAAGGAACTCCTGGCTGGCAATACATGGAAAACTATATAGAATCGCTGCCGTACGGAGATTGCCTACGAAAGTACCCCGAGCAAGAGATCTAATCTCTTGAGCTTTTGTTCTTTGAATTCAGGAGGGATAACAACTTACGAAAACTGCCAAATGCTGTGCCAACGCTGCAACCGCACTAAATCAGGCAAATAGAAACTTTCCTCACCAAGCCCAATTTTTGTGCTTGACAGCGGTGGGAAGTTCTCGTACAATGTCCCTGCGTTCTTCCTATTGAGGTCTTGCTGCTACAACAGCAGGGCATAGTGCAGGGCGAAATGCCCTGACGTAGGTTGGTTAGCTAACCCGTGGGGTTTGTAGTATGCGTATGATGTGCTACACCAAGGGCGTTATGTCTGCAAGTCTTTGTAGAGACCTTCCCATGGGAATGTTGAAAGGAGTCCTCCGGGACTCCTTTTTTACTTCAGGGGGTCTCTCAAATGCGTTTGCCCTGTGCATCACCTGAGGAGCAGATAATTCGGCATCGGGAGATCGATGGGCAAGGCAAACCTGGCAAGACTGTTTTTACCATACGTTGCTTGCTCCTCCTTGGTAAACGTGTCCCAGTCAATCCCAAGTTCGCTATAATTTTCCTCATTGTA
>CANRKR010000029.1 GCA_947631275.1 uncultured Akkermansia sp. | reverse complement strand
CTGTCAGGGGGTGGGGCACACTATACTCCCCCACTTTTGCTTTGTCAAGCTCTATCTGAATTTTTTTCCTCTCCCTCCCCCTCTTCCCTCCCTTTCCCCTACCTTATCATACCACCTTCCTCTCTCTCTATCAATCTGTCACTCCCGCAATCCCCTCTATCAAAAATTTAAGGAATTTTCGCGCTTAAAGGGTGATTCCGAGCTGTTGAGGGAGAGCCGTACGCGGGCGCTCCGTAAGAATTTCTCCGCCGTGAGAACCTACAGCCACAGTGTGCTCAAAATGCGCTGCCCAGGAACCGTCCTCCGTCACCGCTGTCCACTTATCTTCCAGCACGCGCACGCGGTACGAACCAAGCGTAATCATCGGTTCAATGGCAAGAATCATCCCGCGCCGCAGGTGCGGCAAACGATAATGCGGGCGGAAATTCGGGACAGAAGGCTCTTCGTGCAGGCGCCGCCCCACACCGTGCCCCACATAATCCTGCACAATACCGAAGCCGAAGGGACGCACGAAATCCTCGATGGCGCCGCAAACATCCACAAGGTTATTGCCTTGTTTTGCCTGCTCAATGCCCCGGTAGAGAGCTTCCTCGGTGACGGCAAGCAAACGCAACACTTCCGGACGCACAGTACCGACGGGCACCGTGAGGGCATTGTCGCCGTACCAACCATCCACAATCGCGCCGACATCGAGACTCACGATGTCTCCATCGCGGATTACACGAGAGCCACCTATACCGTGAACAACCACCTCATTTACCGAGACGCAGAGCTGCCCGGGATAACCGGCGTACCCGAAAAAGGCATTGCCGCACTTCTCCCGGGCAAAGAGATCAGCCGCCATGGCATCGACTTCCCCTGTCGTCATGCCCGGATGAATCGCCGAAGCAAGCTCTGTGAGGATGCGAGCCGACACCTCACCGGCGCGGCGCAGTTTCGCGATCTCGCCGGGATTGCGGGTTGGTATATGATCCGACATGGACAGGCTCCTTTGCAATCAGAACTTCCAGCCGATATCCAGACCGAGGGTAATTTGGAAATGATCGACCGGTGTGTATCCCAGATTCCGCGTGATCTTGCGAGCATTGTTCCCGCTCCACGACACCTGAACCCAAGGTTTGATCAATGTGTGAGCATCGCGGCCAAACTTTCCATTCGGAGAATAGGGGAGAAGTGCGAGGCGCACTCGAGTCGCATCCAACCCCTCCACCGCGGTTCCCCAGTAGCTGAAGGATGGGGCAGCGCCAATGGAAATCTCCATGTCCATTCCGGTCGCGCGCGGTTGCATCACATCCGTGAAGCGGTAGCCCCCTTCAAAGTCCATGTAGAAACCGGTCAGACCGTAGAACGCAGCGCCGATCTCGGCATGGCCGAAGAACCCTTTTTGAAAATCGTTGTAAGCAGCACGCAGGACGACTTCCTGGACACCGCGATGCGAGGCGTCATCATGCCATTTAGCCATGTAGCCCTCCAATCCTCCGCGCCGGAAATTATAGCCAACCTCCACGAGAAAGTTGGGAAGAACCTCCTTGCCTATCATGTAACCGAGTTCAAACTGCATAATATCCCCCAGCGGACAGGAAGCATCCCAAATGACTCCGGCCATCCCGTGGAAACGCTGCTGAATTCCCTTGTGAAAGAGATTGCGATTGGAGGGTGTAAAGGATACGGAGAGGCGGGATGTTCCGTACTGACTCAAATCGTTGGTTACCCCCATGCCGCGAACCTGATAATCCGTCGCATAGGCCATGATATCGATCACGGTATGCGGAGCCGATGCAGAAGCAGTGGTGGACGGGGAAACAACCGGCGCCGCCTGAAAACCTGATTCCGTCGTGCTTTCTGTGAATTCCGGGGGCAACTCCGATTGTCCCGGATTCTGGTAACTCAGCTCATCATACGTAATCTGTCCGTCCGGAATCGCAGGCGGAGCCTCCACGGCCCACGCCAGAGAACCGGCAGCAAAGAGAGCAACACACTTTCTTACCATACGCCCGCATTCTACTTAATCGTTTCCCCTTTCGCAAGCAGAAAACACATAATATAGCGGATTTTTTTTGCAGAACGTACTACAGGTAGATCAGGCAGGCTTTCAGGAGGACTGCTCAACAGTCGGAGCCTCCGGCGTCGAAAATTTATTATGCGTGCGCCACATGTGAAGAGCATAGGCCCAGTAACCAATGCAGAGCACGACACCGGCGAGCTGCAAAAATCGGCTCACGATGCGGCTGCCCGCCAGATGGGAAACGACGAACACAAAGAGACCTATGCCCGCTGCAATGGCCAGAAGAATCCCCGTGCCAACGAGGTCATGCCCGCCAAAGACGAAATAAAATACGGCAGGCACGGCGGCCATGAAGCATGCAGCTCCGCCGCAGTCCCAGTTGTTAAAATCATTGAAGTCTTCCGCCATCTGAGCGTCGTAGTAGCAGCGAGAAATCAGTTTGTCTGCGGGTAAGAGCGTGCTCCGAAGATGAGGGATCCCACGCGCACATGCGTGGCCCCCTCTTCGATCGCCACCTCGAAATCACTGCTCATGCCCATGGAAAGCACGGGCAGGGAGAGAGGGCCTCGCTGCCGCAAATCCTCGGCCAATGTGCGCAGGGCAGCAAACGCCGGGCGGGCGAACTCTGCCTTCTCCACGGGGGAAGGAATGCACATGAGTCCTTGGATATCCAACATGGGAAGCTGCACAAGCTCCTCCCACATCCCCTTGAGTTCCGAGGCGGAAAATCCGTGTTTGCTTGCCTCCCCATCTATATTCACTTCCAGCAGCACCTGGACGGGCTCGGAAGAAATCTCTGCCGCAATGCGTGAAATGGCCGTGGCAATTTCCATCCTCTCCACCGCATGAATAAGCCGCAGCCCTGCGGTCAGAGCCTTGCGCACTTTGTTGCGTTGCAGAGGGCCGATGAGATGCCAACGACAATCTGTCGGCATCAGGGTTTTCTTTCCCAGCAGCTCTTGCAGGCGGTTCTCGCCGAAATCGCGCTGTCCGGCCGCATACGCTTCCGCCACGACAGAGGCAGGAACGGTCTTGCTCACAGCGACAAGCTGCACAGCATCAGCAGGGCGCCCGGAACGACTTGCAGCTTCCGTTATCCGGCAACGAACCTCATCCAGTCGTTCAGCAATGTTCATACGAGAAATGGGATAAATATCAGACGAGTAACAGCGTAAATCAGGTGACACCCAACCCGCCCGGGCAGCAGATCCTCAATCACCCGCCTGCCGACGACGCGAGCAAGCGGATCACCGTTACTGCTCTGAGTCCTTTGCAGTGGTCAAAGAAACAACTTGCTCTTCCTCAAAAGCCACCCCCTCCACACTCAGCGGAGCCTCGTCCGCACGATTCGTCCTCTGGGAACCACCTTCTTCGGAAGCAGGAGAATCACCCGTCTGCTCGGCGGATTCGCCGCGCGCGTCGCGCTCCGTCTCGTGCCGCCCCTCGCCCTCGCGGCTGCCTGCGGCGCTCACACGCAATTCACGCCCCATGAAAGGTTGCCCGTGCAACTGCTCAGCCGCGCGTACAGCATCGCTGAGGCGCTCCATTTCTACAAAAGCGTACCCCTTGCTGCGGTAAGTGCGGGAATTATAAATAATTTCCACGCTCCGGACGTGGCCGAATCCCTTGAAAAGATCTTCAAGTTCGGCCTCCGTGGTATCGAAAGAGAGATTGCCCACGTAGAGGCGGGCGTTATCCGTTGGAGGTGTAGAGACAGATGGGTTTCGACGTCCACGGTTGCCGGCGGCAGGATTTCCGCTGCGCGGAGATCTGGGTCGGGCGATGCGTACACGCTGCGAAGGTTGATTCTTTTTGGTTTCTTCGCTCTTCTTTGAACTCAGATCGGGTGACTTCTTTTTCCCGAATCCGAAAAAACTCATCACTCGCTTTAACAGGGAGGGCTTCGGTCCCTCCGGGCGTGGCATGCGGTGACGATAATTGCGGTTAGAATGATAGCGACGGCGGCGGGAGCCTTGCCCCTGCCTGCCCTGGGTGTGGTGTTCTGCCATGGTTAGTGCGTTTGTCTGATAGCCGGTCATGGTGGGGAGACCGGTAGCACCGGCTCCATTTTATCTTCCGGCAGATTTGTTTGGTTAATGAGCAGAGAAAATCACAAGAGAGCAAACTCGGCATCCCTTGAGCTGCGTGATGCAACACTTCTGCGCGCTCAATGATACACGAACGTTTGCATCTGACAAGCCAAATTTGCTGCACCATGTAAATTTTGAGACTTGATTTTATAGAAAAAGATACTACAATTAGCCAGGTTTCATGCGTCGGGAATTCCTTATTTGGCTTTTCACTACTCTGTGCGCTGCTTTCCTGGTGACGGCTGTATTGATCTATTCCCAATCCAGCATCCATGCCAAAAGCCGGGCGGAAAGCCTTATGAACACCCGCCTGAGCGACTTGCTGGACTTCTTGCAGCAGGCGGAGCGCTCCATTAGCTTTTTGACACAAGCTAACGATGCAAGCGCTGTCAGTCGCGCGCGCGCATTCGCGGAGATTGTATCGCTGGATAGTCAGACTCTGCGCAATCAGGAACGCCTGCAGGAACTCTGCAACAAACTCGGCGCAGAGCAGATTGCCCTGACGGACGCAGAAAACAGAGTGGAAGCTGCTGTTCCTCAATCACTCATCGGACTCACACTCGAGGAAGGCAACGAGATACGCCCGGTAGTGCAGCAGGATGAAACCGGTGAGAGCATCATCTCCGCTTTCGGGGAGTTCAACCGCAATGACATGCAGTACGCCAGAGTGAGGCGTATGGATGCCCCGGGGTGCGTGAGGCTGGGGTTTCTGGCTCGTCTCAAGGATAAATCGCGCATTGATAATTCACTGAAAGATGGTTCTATTAAACTCAAGCTGGGAGAAAATGGTTCCATTGTCATTTTCCGGCGGGGAGTGCGGCTCACAAACAACGTAGCGGGCATCTCGGACTCCGAGCTGCTCTCGTTGCCGCAGGGACGGGTGAAAAGCCTTCGGGCGGAAGGCCGACGCTACTTTGCCTATGCGATGGCAGGAGGGGACTTTTGCGTTGTCGGGCTCCTGCCGGCGGGTGGCGTGTACAGCATCGTGTTGCGCACCATGCAGACCCTGCTGCTGAGCAATCTCGTCCTCTTCATCATGATGTTCTGCGTGGTGAGCTGGCTCCTGCAACGCATTGTGATACGGGGTATTTCACAGGTAAACGCCTCCCTGCGTGAGATCACAGAAGGCGACCTGGAGCGCAAAGTGGAAGTCATGACCTGCCCGGAGTTTTCTCTCCTGTCGAATGGAATCAACTTCATGGTGGATTCCCTGAGGTCGGTGGGCGAGGAACGCCAGTTCCAGGTGAAAAGGGATCTGGATCTGGCTCGTGCCATTCAGACAGCCTCCTTGCCCAACAAGTTCCCCGCCTTCCCGAATGTACCGGAATTTGACCTGTGCGCCACCTGTCTGCAGGCTCATGAAGTGGGGGGAGACTTCTATGACTTCTACATGCCGGACAGCAATCACCTGCACTTCCTGGTGGCGGATGTGGATGCATCCGGTATCCCGGCAGCTCTCTTCATGATGCGCGCGATGTCGCTCATTCGCACTCTGGCGCGCGGGGGCGATTCTCCGGCGAACATTGTCAGTGAAGCCAACCGCGAACTGAGTGATTCCGGACAAGCGAGCGTTGCAATGGCACTGTTTTACGCGAGTTTAGACATCCGAACCGGGCAGCTCACTTACACCTGCGCCGGCAGAACTCACTGCCTTCTCCAGCGTCTCGGCTACCCGTACGAAGAACTGGCCACACGGGCGGACACGGTCATCGGCGAGCAGGAAGACCATGCCAGATACCACACCCATAGCCTCACGCTGAGTCCGGGGGAGCGCCTGTTTGTGTACACCAGCGGCATATTGCACGCCGCAAACGCGGAAAACACTCCTTACAGCGAGAGTCGACTTAAGAAGGTACTGCAAGAGGGGGCGGCCAGCGCCTCCGACACGCTGCTCTTGGTACGCAGTTCGCTGCGGCAGTATGCGGAGGGAGAAAAATTGCCCCGGGATATTGCCATGCTCTGTCTGGAGTATCGCGGTGAGCCTTCGAACTCCATACAGCTCAGTTTCCTGGCAGGAGAATCCCAGAAGGTGTTGGAGAGCCTTGAACAGCAAATGATGGAACTCCTTGCTGCGCCTCCGGATATAGAGGCGATGAAGCAGACACTGAGTCGGGTGCTGAGTACGTTGCCGGAAGACAAACAGGTGCAGCTTTTGCTGGATTGCACCGAGCACGAACTGCTCATGAAATTCTGCTACTCAGCGCCCAATTTCAATCCCTTGAGCAATCTCACCGACCTGCCGGTGGACCACTCCTCTCACCAATTTTCCAATAACAAGAACACGCTGACAATATGCAAGAGCCTGGTCTGAATGCACCTGCCGTTCCCAAAGTGCCGCCTGCCCCGGAAAACCCTGGGACGGCGGACTCGGTCGTACCGGCTTCGCCGATGCCGGCCCCTTTGATGGCGGCTCCGCCGGTGCCTGTACCGCCTCCTGTGGTACCTGCCGCGAAACCCGCAGAGCTCCCTCCCTGTCCTCCAATACTGCAAGAACCGGCGCCGGCGGTGCAGCCGCCTGACCCGACGCCTTCGCCTGAACCCCTTGCCCCTCCGCAATCTGATCAAAATGCACCGGAAGAAGCCACCGACCTGCGCACGCAGCGTCGCGCCGCCAGCGCGACAGCGGGGCGAACAGCATCCGGCGCCGATGCGGAACGTGTACCCCTTGCGCCGGGAACGCAGGTGGGGGACTACACGATTACCAATAAAATCGGCATCGGCGGATTCGGTATCGTGTACGCCGCGACTCACACGGAAAACGGAACCCCGGTAGCTATCAAGGAGCATCTTCCCGAGGGACTCGCCATCCGTGAGCCGGGCAGCAATTACGTCATCCACGCCTCGCCGGAGCAGGAAGAGCGTTTCCGGGCTACGGTGGATGAGTTCATGCAGGAGGTCGCCGTGCTCATGGGAATTTCGCATCCCGGCATCGTTCCGATTCTTTCTGCCTTCGCGGCAAATGGCACCGCTTACTACGTCATGCCCTTCGTGCGTGGGGAAGCCTTATCCATCAGTGAGCAGGCCTCCCTGAGCTTCAGCCAGAAATCGCAGGAGGCTCGCCGCAACAGGCGGCTCCTGCTCAGTCTGCTCTCCACTCTGGACTACTTGCGAACCCACCAAATTGTCCACCGTGACATCAAGCCGGACAACATCCTCGTCACCCCGGAAGGAGAGCCCGTCCTGCTGGATTTCGGCTCGGCCCGCCAGCTGCAGACCGGGAAAATCTTCACCAACGTTTTCACGCCGGATTTTGCAGCGCCGGAGCAGTCCCGAGCAAAAAACGACGAAGAAATGAGCGAAAATCTGGGGCAATGGACCGATCTGTATGCCTTGGGGGTGGTCATGTATTACCTCGTCACGCGCCTCTACCCCCCGCGCTCGGAACTGCGCGTCCTTTCCGCCGAAGATCCGTACACCCGGCTCACCGGGCGGGCTGATCTGGAAGAACTCTACGGAACCGCGTTCCTTCGGGCGATTGATCGGGCCCTGGAGCTCAAGATAGAAGACCGCTGGCAGAGCGCTGCCGCCTGGCGCGTTGCCATCGGCGAGGGCAGGCTGACTCAGAAGGCAGAAAAAAAGAAAGAACCGGTACGCGTCTCTTCTCTCGTCCCGCTGGCGCTGTTGGCCATCCTGGGGGGCATAAGTTTCTGGGCCCTCTGGGAACGACGAGCCGCTATTCAGGCCTACGACAACAGCGCTCGTTTCACGGAAAAACTTCTCTATGATTTCAATCAGGAGATCACCGATATACCGGCCTCAACACGCTTGCAGGGAATTCTGAGTGAGCATCTTAACGAATACCTCAACAACCTGGGGCGTCCCCCCGGCGGACGGGATGAAAAACTCACCCTCTCTCTGGCGGCTGCCTGGCGAAACCTCGGGGTGCTCCTCCTGCAGCAGGGCAAGCTCAAGGAGGCTGACCGGGGATTGGCGCAAGCGGAGCGATACTTCCGCTCCCTCTGCAAACAGCATGCAGACCAGGCAAGTTACCGTTACGATCTGGCGGGAGTACTGCTCAATCGCGTGGAGGTGGCTCGCGGACGCAACCGCGCCGGGGAGCAGGAGCAGCAGCTCAGCGAGGCAAAAAATATCCTGGAGCATCTTTGCCGGGAAACCCCTCACAACCCCGAATTCCGCTGCACTCTCGGCGAAGCGCTGGGCGAGGAGGCTTTGCTCACCGGTACCATGGGGAGGGAAGAACTGCATGATAAAGCTCTCAGCGACATGCTTGTGCTCTACCGTGACCTGCTCACGTCCTTCTCCGACCACGTGAAGGCGCGCCAGGGGCTCGGCTACGCACTCATTTACAATGCCGAATCGGATATCAAGCGCAAGGATTTCAGCAAGGCGGAAAAACGGCTGGATGAAGCGCGCACGCTCTTCTCCGCCCTCACGCGCGAGCACCCGTACCGGCTTTCCTTCAAGAAGGGACTCTCGCAGACCCTCTTCACTCTGGCCAATCTTCATACCCTCGCCGCCGACACTGCCACTGACCCTGCCGAGAAAAAGCGACAGGATGATCTTGCTCTGGAAAACTACCGGCGGCACAACGAGTTAGTCAGTTATCTGGAGACCCAGGACGAGAGGAAGACAGAGTATCCATACATGATCTGCCGGGCGTTGTCCAACATGGTCACCATCCTGCTGCGCCATGATCAACCCAACCTCGCGGAGTCCTATTGTCGCACCATCATGGGCAAGGTCGAACAACTCCGTCGCACTGCGCCGGAAAACATGGATTTCGCCATGCTTGAATCCGCCGCCTGGCGTGGTATGGCCCTGGCCCATAGCTACAATGGCAAGGATAAAGAACAGGCAAACGCCGATTTCGCTCGTTACCGGCGTCTGGCAGAACAGCTCTTCAACCAGAGCCCGAACAACACCGCCCTGCAATTCCTCTATGCCGACGCCCTCGTTGAATCGGCGAATTTTGATCGCAGGGAAGGCAACCTCGATCGTGCTGCGCGCTGGTACACTCGGGCGAAGGACTTGCTCCTCAAGCTGGTGCAGACATCACCCCAGCACACCGAATATACAAACCTGTTGCACAGAGTGCAGGAAGAGCTTTCGACGATGCCGAAGAAAAAGTAATTTCTCCTCCTCGCGCGGAATCAGCAGGTCCGGATGCGTGGAAAATAACGAGAGCCGACGAATTTTTCTTGCCAAACAGAAAAAGCCGTATATAATTGCCCCACCATGACCCGCAAAGGTGGTATCAATAAAACACGTAAGGCTGTAGCCAAGCGTTTCAAGGTTACCGGCTCGGGCAAGGTTCTGCGTCGCAAGCAGGGCAAGCGCCATATCTTGCAGAAGAAATCCAGCAAGCGCAAGCGCGCCCTGGGCAAACCCGCTCTCGTGGATGACACGCAGGTGTGGGCCGTGAAGCAGAACATGCCTTTCGCTTGAACCGACGGAAAGCCGCGCTTCAGCTGAAACATCCGTCCGTTTCTCGGATGGCCTTCGTGCAGCCTTCCTTCCATTCCGAAGGAGCGACGAGCGAGACTGCAGGGAGGTGAGGAAGAACAGCTCGTTACCCGATAGAAAACAATTCGTTAAATTATGGCACGTGCTACAAATGGGCCGTCTTCTCGCGCCCGCAGAAAGCGTATCCTTCAGCGCGCAAAGGGTTTCCGCGGATTTCGCAGCAAACTGTTCCGCTATGCCAAGGATGCCGTTTACAAAGCATGGCAGTATGAGTACCGCGATCGCAAGAGACGGAAAGGTCAATTCCGCCGACTCTGGACTTCCCGTATCTCTGCTGCTGTCCGGCAGCAGGGGATCACCTACTCCCGCTTCATGGAAGGCTTAAAGGCCGCCAACATTGAATTGGATCGCAAATCCCTCTCCGAGCTGGCCATTGCCAATCCGGAGGCTTTCAAGACCGTGGTGGATCTCGCCAGAAAAGCGCTTGAAGGCAAACAGGGAGCACTCTCTGAATGACCGATCCGAAAGTGTGGGAGAGGTCTTCGCACCTCCGGCGCACGCACACACAGCTCAACGATAAGTCAAGCAGGGCTTCCCGCAGTCGTGGCGGGGAGCCCTGCTTTTTGCTGCTGTGCGGAGAGGAGCATTGCCCCCGACGGAGCAAGAAGAGAGAGATCCCCCCGCGCAGCGTTTTCTCATAGGAGGCCCGGGAACGGATCGAATCAGGCCTTGAGCTCGCTGCCCAGCTCGATGATGGAGTACTCTCCCTCGTGCAGGCGGTAAACGATTTGCAGCACGTTGCGGCGCGCATTGCGGTAAAGCACAAACGGACGTCCGGAAATCTCAAGCTCCATGATGGCGTCCTCCTTGTACATCGTCTTGAGTTCGTAACCCTCGCGAGTGATGCGCACCGGCTTCGGATCCTCCGGGGCGTCAATATCCACATCGTAATCCAATACATCCTCCTCGTACACCTTTTCCTCAAGTTTGCGGATGCTCTGGGAACGATGCGGACGGAAGTGCTTCATGAGACGTGTTTTGTGTTTGCGCATGCGGCGCATGATCTTGGTGACGGTCTCATCAATAGCTGCGTAAAGGTCAACTCCTGTCGTTGATGCCTGAATGGTAATATGGTCTGCACAGAACAAAACGATCTCCGCCACGTGGCGATCTTTCTGTACATCCACAATCACCCGGGCCTCCACAATACGCGGGTAATCAATATGGATCGCCTGAATTTTCTTCTCGGCAAAATCACGAATAGCATCCGTCACTTCAATATGCCTGCCGGTCACTACAATGTTAGTCTCGTTTTTTGTTGCCATCGTTTCGATATAGGTTCTACGTGTTGTCTGAAGCGGGGAATCCAAAGCTCGACAAGCTCTCTGTCCCCCCACCCGGGGCATCTTATCCCCCGCACGCCGCTTTTGCAACAAAAAAAAGCCGGAGGCGCGAAGCAAATCCGCATGACGTAAAAAAGAGGCGAAAACGACTCAAATTGGCTTGCCATCAAGGCCTGTATGCGCTAGAATGCCTCCGCTTTCTTTCGCTCGGTAGCTTACAGGCGCCCGCTCAACTACCGCAGGATGGGCCTCAGAGAACGAAAGCAATACATCATTCTAACCCACATAATCCATGAGTAATCCTGAACTTGAGGCGCTCATTGCCTCCAAGCTCCCGTCATTCCGCAAAGGGGACATCGTGAATGGCACCATCGCTGAAATACGCCCCCAGGTCGTCCTCGTCGACATCGGCTACAAGTCCGAAGGAGTCATCCCCATTTCTGAATTTGAGGACGAAGAAATTGAAGTAGGAGACCAGATTGAAGTGCTCCTCGAGTCTCTTGAAAACGAAGACGGTCACGTCGTCCTTTCCAAAGAAAAAGCCGCCCACAAGCAAAATTGGGACAAGATTGTCGCCGTCTTCAAGGAGGGCGGTCTGGTCAGAGGCAAGATCAAGAGCGTCGTCAAAGGCGGCCTTATGGTCAATGTCGGCGTGGAGGCTTTCCTGCCCGGCTCCCAGGTGGACATCATTCCGCCGAAGGATCTCAACGAGTACGTCGGCAACACCTATGAGTTCAAGATCGTCAAGGTAAATGACGAGCGCAAAAACATCGTCCTCTCCCGCCGGGAGGTCATTGAGGCGGAGCGCAGTGAGCAGCGTCAGCGCTTCCTGGAGACTGTCAAGGTGGGCGACAAGGTGACCGGCTTCGTCAAGAACCTCACGGACTTCGGCGCCTTTGTCGATCTGTCGGGCATGGATGGTCTGTTACACATCACGGATATGAGCTGGGGGCGTGTGAATCACCCCTCGGAGCTCCTGCACATCGGTCAGGAACTCACCGTGCTGATTCTGGACGTCGATCGCGAGAAGGAGCGTGTCTCTCTCGGCCTCAAACAGCTTACGGACAACCCCTGGGCGGATATCGAGAAGAAGTACCCCATCGGTTCGCATGTCAAGGGCCGCATCACCAAGCTGCTGGCTTACGGCGCTTTCGTGGAACTGGAGCGCGGCGTGGAGGGTCTGGTGCATGTCTCCGAGCTCTCCTGGGTCAAGCGCATCACGCGCCCGAGCGACGTGCTCTCTCTGGATCAGGAAATCGAGGCGGTCGTCCTCAACATCTCCGTGGACGAGCAGAAAATTTCGCTGGGCGTCCGTCAGCTCGAGGAAAACCCGTGGGATGCCATCGAGGCGCGTTTCCCGGTGGGCACGGTTATCTCCGGCGCTGTGCGCAATCTCACGCCCTACGGCGCCTTTGTGGCGCTGGAGGAGGGAATCGACGGCATGATCCACGTCTCGGATATGAGCTGGACGCGCAAGATCAACCATCCCTCGGAAGTGCTCAAGAAAGGGGACGTTGTCGAAGCGCGCGTGCTGAGCATCGACAAGGAGAACCAGCGTGTTTCCCTCGGCATCAAGCAGCTTGAGGAAGACCCGTGGGAGACCATTGACAGCCGCTTCAAGGTGGGCGATCTCGTCTCCGGGCAAGTGGCCAAGATTGCGTCCTTCGGCGCCTTCATCAATCTGGACGGCGATATTGACGGCCTCATCCATATCTCCCAGCTTTCGGAGGACCATGTGGAGCGCGTCAAGGATGTCATCAAGGTGGGCGACGAAGTGCAGGCTCGCGTGATTAAGGTGGACAAGGTGGAGCGCCGCATTGGTCTCTCCATCAAGGCGGTGAACTACAACGCTGAGCAGCTCCGGCGCGAAACCGTGGCTTTCGAAACCGTGCGCGCCGGGGACATGGTGGGGCTGGAGCAGGCCTTCAATCTGGCTTCCCTGCAAGCGGAGGAGTGGAGCCCCTCGGAAGAGGGAGAAAAGAAGTAACGGCCCTCCGGGCGCAGCAAACCTTCTTGCAAAACCGCCGCAGATCCCCTGCGGCGGTTTTTTATGGGGCGGAACCCGGCAGAACAAATGACGCAGGGAAAAACCGGGGAAGATGATTTTATGCACAAAAGAGCAAAAGATACTTGCAAGGAGGCGCAGAATGTGCTAGAAGGAAACTGCTATGAAAAAAATTCTTTCTCTGGTGACCCTGTTGGGCATGATGGTCGGCACGGCCTCCGCAGCGCCCTATTACCTGCCGCAGCCCGCCGGTGGTTCGTTGACGCCCTATGACTGGCAGCCGGTCTATTCCATTGAGGGCGTTTACAATTTTGTGGACGGGGATTCCCTGCCGGACACCTACGGAGCGCGCCTTAACTTCAGCCTCTACAACAACGCCGTAAGCTCCGTGCGCCACCAGTTTTCCATCAGCGCCGGCTACGAGTTCGGCAGCGACACGTTCACGGAGGACGACTTCAGATTCAAGACTGAGCTCAGCCGCATCCCCATCACCCTGGGCTACGATGCCAACATCGTCCTCACGGATCACGTCATGCTCGACCTCGGCGCCAAAGCCGGCTATGCTTTTGGAGAAATCGAGGGCAAGGCCGACCACGAATCGATAAGCGACAGTGTCGGCGGCTTCACGTTCGCTCTGGGCGCCGGCATCAAGATCCAGTGCTCGGAGTCCATCTACGTCAAAGTAGGTTACGAGTTCAGCCGCACGTTCTATGGGAAAACCTTCGACGACGAGTTCAATGCAAACTACGGTCAGCACAGCGTCGTGATCGGCGTGGGCGCTCTCTTCTGATACAAATCACGAAAACCCATCTTTCGAGCGACCGCCCGGACTGATCGACAGTTTCGAGCGGTCGCTCTCTTTTTTCCGGACTTGCAGACAGTCGGGCGGCATGCTATGATGAGCCGCAGAATGGAGACCCTCTACATCGTGGATGGCATGGCGCTGCTCTACCGCGCCTTTTACGCGTTCATCAACGCACCCATGCGCACGTCATCCGGGATCAACACCTCCGCCATCTTCGGCTTCACAAACACCCTGCTCTCCATCCTTGAAAAGGAGAAGCCCACGCACATCGTCGCGTGTTTTGACGCCTCCGGCCCCACCTTCCGCCACGAGCGCTATGCGGAGTACAAAGCGACCCGGCAGGCCATGCCGCAGGAGCTGCGGGATTCTGTGCAGCCGGTTCTGGAGATCCTGGGCGCCATGCGCATCCGCGTCCTGCGCGAAGCCGGGGTGGAGGCGGATGACCTCATCGGCGCCCTCACCCGCCGGGTGGACGAAATGGGCGGCGCGATGCACGCCTTCATGGTATCGGCGGATAAAGACCTTGGTCAGCTGCTCTCCCCCTGCTGCTCGCTGTACAAGCCGGGGAAGAAGGGCACGGAGTTTGAAACCGTGGATGCCGCCCAATTCTGTGAGGAATGGGGCATCTCCTCCCCGGTGCAAATCATCGATATGCTCGCGCTCATGGGGGACAGCTCGGACAACATCCCCGGCATCCCCGGTGTGGGCGCCGTCACGGCCCGTAAACTCATCGAGCAGTTCGGCAGCGTGGAAAACCTGCTGTCGCATACCGCGGAACTGAAGGGCAAAATACGTGAAAAAGTGGAGAACAACGCGGAAAGTGCGCGCCTCTCCTATGAACTGGCCACCATCCGGAGAGACATTCCTCTCCCGGTCGATATCAAAGACCTCTCTCGCGTCCCCTTCGACACGGCAGCCCTGCAAAAACTCTTCGCTCATTTCGAATTCCGCGGACTGGAAAAGCGTTTGCAGCGTCTCGAAAAATCCTCTGCCGCAGCGGCGGAAGGCGCGCTGGGTCCCCTCTTCGTCGGTAGCGAAGCAGAGGAGACGGAGCCCGTGCAGGGCGATCTCTTTGACGCGCCGCTTCTCAACGACATCCGTACCACGCCGCACGACTACCGCCTCATCGCGACCGATGCCGGGCGGCACGAATTGGCGCAGCGTCTGCTCTCCTCGCCTCGCTGGGCTTTTGATACGGAAACCACCGGCCTCACCCCCGGGCAGGATCGCCTCATAGGTCTCTCCTTCTGCCTGCAGCCGCATGAGGCTTTCTACGTACCCATCATGAGCGAGGCGGATCTGGAGCCCTTCCGCGCGCCCTTTGCCGGAGAGGCGGAGAAAGTGGGGCTCAACCTGAAGTTCGACCTCCAGATGCTGCAGGTCGCAGGGGTGAGTGTGGAAGGCCCCTTCTTCGATGTAATGCTGGCGCATGCGGCGCTCTACCCGCAGTTGCGCCATGGCATGGATGAGCTGGCGGAGACCCTTCTTTCCTACCGCACCGTGCGGTTGAAGGAAATCGCGGGGGAAGAGTGCGACACCGCCTCCGTGCCGCCGGAAACCATGTGCGACTACGCCGCGGAGGATGCGGACGTCACCCTGCAGCTGGCGGATGCCCTCGTGCCGGTTCTGGAGCGCGAGGGGCAGCGGGAGCTCATGCGGCGCGTGGAATTTCCCCTGTTGCCCGTGCTGGCGAACATCGAGCTGGAGGGCATGCGGGTGAAGCCCTCCCTGCTGGAGGAAAGCTCCGCCGAGCTCGGAAAACAGATCGAGGCCCTCCGCAAGCGCATCATCGGCATGGCCGGTCACCCCATCAATCTCAACTCTCCCCAGCAGGTCGGCGAGCTCCTCTTCGGCGAGATGAAACTGCTCGCCAAGCCGAAAAAGACCCGCAGCGGCCAGTTCGTTACGGATGAAGAAACCCTCCGCAAGCTCGTGGGTCATGCCCCCATTGTGGCGGACATTCTGGAGTACCGCGAGCTCTCCAAGCTGAAAGGAACTTACCTGGACGCCCTGCCGCGCTTCATCTCCCCGGTGGATGGGCGCATCCACTCCTCTCTCCTGCAGATGGTCACCGCCACCGGTCGCCTCGCCTCCCAAAACCCGAACCTGCAGAACATCCCCGTGCGTTCTTCCGCCGGCAGGCTCATCCGCCGCGCCTTCGTTTCGCGCGGCAAGGGCTGGAGCATCCTCTCGGCGGACTACTCGCAAATCGAGCTGCGCATCATGGCCGCCCTCTCCGGCGATCCCTCCATGGTCGATGCCTTCATCCACGGTCGGGACATCCATACGGAAACCGCCGCGCGCATCTACGACGTGCCCGTGCAGGAAGTAACCCCCGACATGCGGCGCAGCGCCAAAACCGTGAACTTCGGCATCATCTACGGCATCTCTTCCTTCGGCCTTTCCCAGAGGCTCAACTGCTCGCGCACCGAAGCCGCCGCACTCATCGAAAATTACTTCAACCGCTTCCCGCGCGTCAAGGCCTGCATGGATGATCTCATCGCCCGCGCCCGTTCCTGCGGGTATGCGGAAACGCTCTGCGGACGCCGCCGCGCCCTGCCGGATCTCAGCAGCGCAAACTTCAACCTGCGTTCCGCCGCGGAGCGCACCGCGATCAACACCCCCATCCAGGGCAGCGCAGCGGATATGATCAAACTCGCCATGATTCGCGTGGCAGAGCTGTTGCGAGGACACAGAACGCGCATGATCATGCAGATTCACGACGAACTGCTTTTCGACTTGTGGGATGCGGAGGCGGAGGAGCTGACGCCCGCCATCGTCGCCGCCATGCGTTCCGCCCTTCCCCTGCCCGGCGATGTGCCTCTGGAGGTGGATGCCCGCGCCGCCGACAACTGGCTGGACGCCCACTGACTCACCTCTTACTATATCCCCCTGCCATGCCCACTCTCACAGGTCTCGGTTACGATATCCACCGCTTCTCTCCCTCTCCGCGTCCTCTCATCCTCGGCGGCGTGCAGGTGCACCCCACCCGCGGACTGGAGGGACACAGCGATGCCGATGTGCTCTGCCACGCTCTGGCGGATGCCATCCTCGGCGCCATCGGCGAGCCGGATATCGGCCATTGGTTCCCGCCGGGCGACCCCGCTTGCGCGAACATCTGCTCGCTGCGCATCGTGGAGAAAGCCGTGGAATTGCTGCATGCGCAGGGCGGAAGCCTCGTGAATGCAGACTGCGTGCTCATTGCGGAGGCGCCGCGCATCCTCCCCCTCGTTCCGCAGATGAAGAGCGCTCTCGCCCCCATCCTCGGCGTGCAGGAAAAGCGCATCGGCATCAAGGCCACCACGAATGAACAGCTCGGCGCCATCGGTCGCTCGGAGGGCATGGCGGCCTTCGCCACTGTCTCTCTTCATCTCCCCGTTTAAGCCTTTTCTGACGATGGATCAACAGCTCCTCCTCGCCGCCGGTCAGGCGGCATCTTCCCTCGCCCGCCTGGGGCGCACCCTCGCCACCGCGGAAAGCTGCACGGGCGGCCTCATCGCCGCGGCCATCACAGAAATCCCGGGCGCCTCAAAGATATTTCGCTACGGGTGGGTGACGTACTGCAATGAGGCGAAGGAGCGACTCCTCGGGGTTCCGGCGCGCCTCATCGAGGAGCACACGGTGGTCAGCGAGCCCGTCGTGCTCTCCATGGCTCGCGCCGCTCGCCGCCTCGCCGGCTCAGACTACGCCCTGGCCGTCTCGGGCAATGCCGGTCCCACGGCCGGGAGCGGGGAGCCTCCTGTCGGCGCCGTTTGCATCGCCCTCGCAACCCCATCCGCGGAACGGACCGTCACCCTCTTCCTCCCCGGTCTCACGCGCGCCGAATTCCGGCGGCAGGTCGTCCTCCGGGCTCTCGACATCCTGCAGGAAGATCTTCCCGTGCAATCCTGATTCCCCGCCGGATCCACGCACGTTGCTCGCGGGAAAAGAGGCGAAGCGGAAATCCCGGAAGCGCCCCGGCGCCCTATGGCGATGTCGCCTCCGCGCTGACGCTCGCCGTCGCAGGAAGAGCGTATTTGTGCAGGACGACAGTGGCAGAGAGCGCGCCGTGGGCCACGCAGGCATCGGCAAGTTTCCGGGCGAGGGTTTCCAGCAGACAAGTCGGCTCCGCCTGCGCCAGGGCGATGAGATCGCGGGAAAGCGCATCGTAGTCGATGCTGCGGGAAATATCGTCGTTCATCTCCGAGAAGGGAACGGGCGGCACGAGAGACACGTCGGCGCGCACGGGTTGGGGAGTGGCGCGCTCCTCTTCCGGCACGCCGAGGCGGCATTCGAAGCTCAGGGAATGCAGGGTGATGGTATTGCCCGGCGGGGGAAAGGGTGCGCTGCGCTGCATGAGCTGCTGCAGCATGCCGAGATGCGGCACCACGAAATCCGGCTCCGCTTCGTGCAGTTGGGCGGCGTTGTTGTAGCCGGTGAGCACGCCGATAGCGCAGACCCCGGCGGCATGAGCCGCCTTCATGTCGTGCTGCATATCGCCGATGAACGCGGTGTCCGCCGCGCGCAAACCGTGCCGGGCGAGCAGGGTGTGGATGTGCGCTTCCTTGTTCAGGATGCCCGTGTGAATGCCCTCAAAATAATCGTACACGCCGAGTTCCCTGCTCTGGCGGGCAAAGGCGTGGGAATCCATGCTCGATAGGATGAAGCAGCGGATGCCGCGAGCTTTGCAAAAGTCCAGAAAGGCCCGCGCATGCGGCAGCACGGTCACCGGAACCGCTTCCGGGGAATTCAGGATGTGGCGGTAATGCTCCTCCAGCTCCTCAATCGGCACCCCCGGCGTCTTCCAGGAATAGTACGCAGGATAAGGCAGCTGAAACTCCGCACGAAACGCCGCGCGATCCAGCTCCGGCAGCCCGTACCGGGAAATCACGTAGTTGGTCGCCTGCAGCGTCAGGGACAAATCATCGCACAGCGTGCCGGACCAGTCGAACAGGATATTGCGAAACATGGGAAAATTCGGATTTTTACTTTGAGTTCAGCCTGATGTGGTATTTGATGCCGTACTTGCGGATGGCATCCTTGAGCGCCGGGTTGACAAAGGGGTTGTCCTTGCCGAAGCGCGCCCAGGGGCCGCCCGGCACGAGGGAAAAATCCACGAAACGCCAGTGCACCACCGCGCTGCCGCCACGGATGCCCAGGTAATCGCGCACGGCCGGGGAAATGTCAATCCCGGCGGCGTTGTTCTGCATATTGCGCGGGCGTTTGTTTTTGAACACGTATTCCCAATCGTCCGTGAGAAAAGGTCCGCAGTCCTCCCACTGCGCGAAACAATAGCGCCCCTTGTAATAAATCTGCACCCAGACGCCGCGGCAGACGGATTCGTACTTGCCGTCCTTGTCCCGCCGGTACCAGGGAATCACACGCGACGCTTCCGGCTTCGGCCCGCCGTGGTCGATGTCATTGTACGGCAGCGCCACGTAGAATGGATTGAGCCTCGGCGTAAACCCCCGCGGAGCGAACGTCACGGGATCCCGGCGCGCCGGGTCCGGATCATCGTACCCGCCGTAGTTGTCGTCCCACGCGCTATCCCAGCTGCTGGCCGTGTTCGGCACCGGGTTGCGGCGCGTCGCCAGCTCGCCGATGTAGAAATACGTGGCGGTGATGTCAAAGTGCCAGGGCATGGCGCCGGGTCGCGGCGGCGCCGGGTGCTTCTTGGGATCGGGAAAGTTGCTGCGCTTGCTCTGGTCAATGGTCGGGCGCAGAGGTCCCGCCTTGATCGCCATCTCCCGCAGCCTCTCCTCGCTCATCACGCGGGTCTGCTGCGGCGCGCGGGAGGGCGTCACCCCCCGCCCTTTCCCACCCGCGCCGCCGGTGATGCCCGCTGCGAAAACGCAGGGCGCGAGGAGCACGAGGAGGACGATGGAAAAAAGCATCCTGAAAAAAGCAAAAATTCGGACTCACTGCCCGTTGTGCAGAATCGTGGGCCTGGGCTGCAGAAGTTTATCCGGGGTGTTGAGGTTGAAGTGCAGACCGCGGGATTCGCGGCGGCGGATCGCGCAGTCGATGATGAGCGAAGCCGTGAGGGCGAGGTTGCGCAAGTCGAGTATCTCCGGGGTCACGCGGTATCCCCAGTAGTATTCGTGAATTTCGCGGTTGATGTTGCGCAGGCGGGCGGCGGCCCGCTGCAGGCGGTGATCCGTGCGCACGATGCTCACGTAGTCCGTCATCGTCCGGCGCACCTCGTCCCAGCAGTGGTAGAGGATGGCGAGATCATCCTGCGGCACGCGGTCGCCGTGCTTCCACTCCGGGATGGGGTAGGTCTCCACACCGTGGGCGAGAGGCTGGTGGGTGAGCATGGCCCCCAGGGCGCGCTTGGAGATCACCACGCATTCCAGCAGAGAATTGCTCGCAAGACGGTTCGCGCCGTGCAGCCCCGTGCAGCCGCTCTCCCCCGCCACGTACAGCCCCGGCAGCGTGCTCTGCCCGTTCGTGTTGGTCTTCACCCCGCCGCACTGGTAGTGGGCGGAGGGAACCACGGGGATCATGTCCTTCTGCGCGTCGATCCCATAGCTCAGGCACGTCTCGTAAATGTACGGAAAACGCTCCGCCATGAAGCCGGCGGGTTTGTGGGTCATATCCAGGTACATGCAGGGGTGCCCCGTGTGCAGTATCTCGCTGTTGATCGCACGCGCCACGATATCGCGCGGCGCGAGGCTCTTGCGCGGGTCGTATTTGTGCATGAATTCCTCGCCGTCCGGCCCGCGCAGGATGCCGCCTTCCCCCCGCACCGCTTCGGAAATGAGAAAGGTCAGCCCTTCCCGGTCGCTGCTCCCGGGGTTGTAGAAGGTCGTGGGGTGAAACTGCACAAACTCCATGTTGGCCACCTGCGCCCCCGCCCGCCACGCCATGGCGATCCCGTCGCCCGTCGCCGTCGCCGGGTTGGTGGTGTACATGTAGACGCGCCCCGTGCCCCCCGTCGCCAGCAGCACGCGATCACTGCGGTAAATCTCCACCTCCCCCGTCCCGGGATTCAGCACGTACGCGCCCAGCACACGATCCTCCGTCACGCAGCCGAGCTTCGCCGTGGTGATGAGATCGATGGCGATATGGTGGTCCAGCAGCGTGATGTTCGGATGCTTCCCGGCGCATTCCAGCAACTTGGTGCTCACCTCCAGCCCGGTCGTGTCCTTCGCGTGCAGAATCCGCCGCTTGCCGTGGCCTCCCTCGCGCCCCAGCTCAAAGGATCCGTCCTTCATCTGGTCGAAATCCACCCCCCACGCCAGCAGCTCCCGAATCGCCCCCGGCGCCTCCGTCACAATGGTGCGCACCGCCGCTTCATCGCACAGCCCCGCCCCGGCGTCCAGGGTGTCGGCAATGTGCTCCTCAAAGGTGTCGTTCTTGTCGATCACCGCCGCAATGCCCCCCTGTGCTTTCGCAGAGCTCGATACCAGCGGGTCGCTCTTGCACAGCATGATGACCCTTCCGTGCTCCGCTGCCCGCAGGGCAAAACTCAATCCTGCCACTCCGCAGCCCACCACCAGAAAATCTGTTTGTACCATGTTCTTCCTCCCGTGATGTCACGCGCATTCTAACACACGACCTTCCCCAAAAACAAGGACAAATCTGCTCCGCCATCCCGCTGCGCCCCGCTGATCTCTCGCTCCCGCCGGGAAATTCCTGCCCGTCATGCCATCCTGTTGAAAGAGATCCGCGTTGGCATATCCGCTAGCTGTTTATTATCATTATTTTATATCTATCAACGAGTTATGAAGAACGCCGCCGACGCATGCCGTTCACACCCATACGCTTGTGCCATAAGCTGTTTTTTCTGAGATCAAGCGCTTTTTTTGCTTGTATGTCTCCCCCATCACGATATAATTGGGGTAAGTTTTCTCCCCACCGGTTAGTATGAGACTCCACCTCCCCTCACGTCTGCGCAAGGCGGTTCTTGCGTGCCTTGCTTCGTTGCTGTCTGTCGTCAATACTTCGGCATGGAGCGCCTCCCTTCTCCCCGTCGGCGCGCTCTGCCTGTTTGCTGCCGCACCGAACGCGAGCGCGGCTGACTTTGAGCAGGTCACGATCGGGGAAGGAGAATACACGGTATACGGCGGTGCAATAGGGAGTCATCCGTATACAAGCGTGGTCAGCAATATCACTTTCGACGCCGGAGGCACGGAAGAACACGAAAAAAACATCACGTTGACGCTTCAGTCTGATTTCACACCCAAGTCGGTAACGATTGAGTCGGGGACTCACCTTACGGTACAAGCTCGCACCGGACAAGATCATGTTTTCACGGCGGCTGACGGGATCTTGAACCTCTTTGGCACCATCGAGTTTGTCGCAACGAGCACCGATGAGGCTCCCGGAATAGATCTCAGCACTTGGGGATCTTTTAAGGAAATCAATACCTTTGACGAATCAACTGGTACGGACTACACCGATCGGGCAAAAGTCATTTTGAACTTTACTGGCAGAACTAACTACATGAATGGAGTTGCCCTTAATAGACTGCTCGAGATTGACCAATCCGGTGCCACGCGTTACAGTTATGCGGGGAGACTTGAACTCCAGGGGATTTGCTTCAGCATCGATGGGGAAGAGGCAGGGGATGATCTTGGCACTCAAACCGCAAGTGGTGGGGAAATCATCGTTGACGGAGGAGCGCAGTTCCAGCTCGGCACAATTAATGCAGCTCCGAACGATAGCGTTACCACGGATCCCCAGACATCCATGACTGTTTCACCTCGCATTTACAACGGCAACGTGACGTTGAACGGTTCGTCCTCCGGGATAGGTCCCTTTCAACCTCTCACCCCGGGGTGGGTGCTCAAGTGCGGAACCTTGCGCATGGTCAACGGTTCGAAGATAACGGGTAATTTGACCCTGACAAACAATTCAAATATCGTTGTTTTTGCAACAACTTATGTCGACGCTAATAACCTTACTTTCGACGTATCTGGGGTGTATGCGGAGATCGGGGGAAGCATCATCGCAGAAGGTTACGATCTGACGGTGACCGGTGGCGGGAGGCTTCGGGTGGGCGGTGGAAGAGTGCGGCAGATGACCTTTGAGGATGTGGCGGGTAGCGGTGTCGTCGTGACGCAAGACGCCAACAATGGAAAAAGATACCTCAACCGCGCCACCACAGCTCGAATGGGAAAAATGGAAATAACCGATCGCGCCACCCGGGAAAACCCTCTCACAGTGGACGGGTACGCTACTGTTCGACATGGCAGTGTTACCGCGAGTATCACCGGCCAAGGGTGGACGACCATTTGTGGATCTGGCACCTATGTCTACCGTGGAAGCTTTGGCGATGGCAATTTGAATGTTGTGGTGCACGGCGAATCCGATTCGTTGCTGCAGCGAATTGCGTATTTGTCTCTCGATGTTAATACTCTCCTGATCGAGCGGGGTACTCTTGATATCCAAGAGCTTGAGTCCGGAAGCGGGGACACGAGGTGGGCAGATCAACCTCATTTCGTCAGACATTTGGAGATGTCTGATCGATCGGAGAGCGGAGAGAAGTTCGTTTCCGAACTGCGCGTGAATTCGGGGCAAACTTTTTACATTAGAGACACCCTGAAGATGACTGGCGGGCGAATTGTGGTAAAGGGACAGGTCAACAGCGGATCGACCCCGGAGGTGACACGAATTAATGAGGCTCGGCTTGTTCTGGGCTACGACAGATACGTTCCTGTCATGCCGCCCACGGCGTGCGACGCATCGGGGAGTGAAATGAATGGCGTCATCGAACTGGATGCGTACAGTGTGCTGAGCGTGTATGGGGAGGATCCGACTAAACGCCCGATAAACGGGTTGAATATTTCTGTCGTACACGACAGTGCCATTGCTCAGAGTGCAGGCGGATCGGTCTCCTCCTTTTTGCTCTTCGAAAAGGATCGTCTGAATCTTAACAACACGGCGGCGGATTTCTCTGTGCGTATGAGGGATGGTGGTGTGTTGAGCAATGCTGCCAACTTCGGGGCTCTCATCACAATCCAGTACACCGGCGGAACAACAGAGGATGAGACTCCGGTGACGTTCCAAATGGGGCGTTTCGGCCTCAACGGCAGCATCATACTGGACAACGAATATCCGCTTGTGCAGGGGGGAAACTACGGGGTTCTGAAAGACCTTTGGAATTTGGAGATCCGCAACAAGGCAGAGCTGGATTTCTCCGGCATAGACATGACCCCGAACTCGGAGGCCCTGTTCAACTTCACGTCGGACAGCGGGGGCGAACTGGGCTTCGGTTCCGTAGGGGAGAATGAAGAACAGGGTTCGCTGACGCTGACCGGCATGGAAAGCGGCGGGCACTATCACATTTCGAATAAAAAGATTGCCGAATGGAGGCAGAAGGTTGGCATGAGCTACTACGATGCGATCTTGCGCGGCCTTGGATTCAGCTTCGATGAGTTTGACGAGGAGGGTCGCTATGGAGATGGCTGGATTACGGTGACCGGTGAAGCCACCCCGAGCAGCATCTACGTGAGCACTCGTGACAATAACGACGGTGACAGATGGGGGTGGAATGCCGACGGCAATCCCTACGAAAGCACCAGCGGCGCGCGAGCCGTGTGTGTGGATAGTGAAACGAGGATCGACCTGAGCACGGTGGATCGCGAGGCGGATTTTACGTACGGCCTGATTCTGCCGAATCTCGTGGGGAAGAGCGAAGGTAATCTCGTGATCACGGGAAATGGACTGTTTGATCCTGTCAAACGCTCGCTGGTTTCCTTCAGCAACCGGATCGATAACGAGGAGAGGCAGGTGGTAGCCAGGCAGACGGGTGTCACCGTGACGCCCGACTTTTATTACAACGGCAGCATCGATATCACGAAATCCGACCTCGCTATCCGACACGTGCAAAAAATAGAGCAGGAAGAACAGACCGATTTGGCGCCGCCGCAATATAATTCCGCAACCATCGTCACAGGGACGTTGAATCTTTCCGACGGCGAACTGTGGATGCAGAGCGGCGCGTTGGAGATTCGCGGGGGGCGTGCGGTGCTGTCGCGCGGCGTGACGCCGGGCGGGATCCTGTTCGCCACGGAGAACACCGCGCAGATGCGAATTTCCGAAGGAGGCGAGGTGACGGTGGACGGTGCAATCCGTCTTGACAGTTGGTGGGATAACAAGACTTTTGAAGAGCGCTACACAGATAAGGATCCGCATATCCTGATGAGCTGGGGAGGTAGCGCAGATAAGGCGGCTAAGCTGAACTTGCTGGATGGAGCCACGCTGGAAGATGGCGTCCGGATCGGAAACCCGAACGGACCGGAAGAAACGGAGAAATCCCGCGGACAGACGCCCGGCACGGTGAACATCAATGGCACGGTAACCGCGTCTAAGGGGGCGCGGCTCAACAATGTCGCGCTTCATCTGCAAGACCGTTCCATGCTGGTGGATCAGGGGAGCGACACCGCCACCGAATGGAAGCTCAGCGGACTCTCCGGCAGCGGCAGACTGGAGTCGAAAAGAGACCTGACCTTTGATCTCGCGGGGGGTGATCATACTTTTGCCGGCGATTTAGTGGGGTACCGCGGCACGATGATTCTACGCGAGAGCGGAGAGTATACGCAGATTTTCAACGACGTAGGCGGCAATACAGGATGGAATGTGGAGGTGCAGAACGGCGCGAGGGTCAAATTCAACATCTCCGACAAGAGCTACGAATCCAACAAACTGCAGATGGGGAAAGTGACGCTGCAGGGGGGGTCGCGCAGCTCTTTCCTGCTGAATCTGGCGAGCGAGAATCTCAAACCCGGAGGCAACGGAACGGCGGAGGAGGGCTTCTTCTTTGAGGAGCTCAACGTCAACGCGGAGAATTCTTCCGCGAGAGACGGAGATTCCGCGGGGAGCGCGGCGGAGACCGTCAACCTGGAGGTGGGGCAGGAGAGCGGCGCCGTCGTGTTGGCCAACGAGGATAACAAAGTAAGGCAGTACATTGGCCATGCCACGAATTATGAGAGGGAAGGCGGCGGCGATGCCAGTTTGGGCAATCTCGAAGGCGTCACCCTGAAGAACGTCCTCAACGTCAAGATGGGAACCGGTCGTATCACCATTGACGCATCGGGAGATATCTACATCGAGGGGGAGCTTGATGCAGAAAACAAGTACCTCGCGGAAACTGACAGCGTGAATTCCCGTGCCGGGGCAAACTTCTTCAACTCGATTTACAGCTCTTCCAGTGCGCTGCTCCTTGATGGGGATCTGGGCTACGTCGTGCAGGCGCTCAATGACATGCTGAAGGTGAACGAAGCGGAGCCGACCGGCAAAGACACGGCAGGGAGCAACAAGCTGCTCGCCTCGCTGGCGGGGTCGAGCACCTCGGTGCTGGCGCCGGCTCTGGGGGCGGATATGCAGCGCAACTTGCGCAGCATCCGCAACCGCACCACCAGCATGGGCATGGATGACGGCTACGAGTACGAAAACTTGTCGCACACCAGTTTCTGGGTAAATGCCGAAACATCCTACCTGACTCGCAATGATGATGGGCTGCTCCCCGGCTACAAGAGCAATGCGTACGGCGGCACGCTGGGTGTGGCGCACAACATCAGCACGCGCAGCACCATCGGTCTCGCTCTTTCGGCCATGTACCAGAATGTGACGAGTGACAACGCAGACCACATGGATGCCGACTTCACAACGGCGTACCTGAATCTCTTTGCCGTGACGCAGCGGCGCTCCTGGCGCCACACCTTCATCGCGAGTGTGGGTCTGACGAATGCAAAGATGGATCGCCGCGTGAGCTGGACGAACGGAAATGAAATGGGGAGCTACAGCTCCTCGGGCAGCACGAACGGCACCTCCTTCGGGGCGATGTACGAACTGGGCTATGCGTTTGCCATGAATGAGGATCAGACCACGGTGCTGCAGCCGGTGTTCAACCTGCAGTGGCACAACGCGAGCCTGAGCGAGTACGACGAAGAGGGAGGAAGCACGGCGGCGCTGCGGGTGGATCCCGGGAGCTACTCCGTGGTGGAAGTCGGCCTCGGAACCAGGCTGCAGATGGTGGTGGGGGAGAGCGTTTACAACCGCGCAAGCTTGCTGGAAATGCGGGCGCTGCTGAAGTTTTACGCCGGGGATAGCAAAGGAGAATCGAGCGTGGCTCTGTTGTCGAACGCCGGAGGATCCAAATCGACGGTGGAGAGCGCCTCGGAAGGGCGAGTCGGCATCGAAGTGGGAGCGGGGCTTGGCATACCGCTGGGCAATAACGCGGAGTTCTTCTTTGATGCCGGTGCGGAAGTCCGCTCGTCCTTCTTCGACTTCAACGCCACAGCCGGCCTCAAGTTCAATTTCTGACAAAGCCTGAACGCCGTCCGAAAACCTTTCAGACGCCAACTCCACAAAAATAGACGCAGAGCGGAAATTTGGCTGGACAAACGCCAAAACCCCCGCTATACTCCCTCCCACGCACCAATGGCAGGGTAGCTCAGTGGTAGAGCAGAGGACTCATAAGCCTTTGGTCGGGTGTTCAAATCACCTCCCTGCTAGAAAAAGAACCCCTTTAACATCCGAACGTTAAAGGGGTTCTTTTTCGCTCTTCGTATATTTTTGCGGAATGCCGCTTGCTGCTTCTAATTCTGGAAGTTACCATGAGACAAGTTATGATGGCATGAGACGTGGCAATCCGCCCATGTGTCCGGTTAAATAGCTTCGTCTGATATCTTTATCCTTACGAATCTCTATAAAATCCTCAAAAGAAATCAGGCGGCTGGACTTCGAATGGTCTCGCTCGACAGCCCACATTTCATCTCTGCGGAGCAGAGTCTGATCCATAAGCATCACGTCATGCGTAGTGAAGATGAGTTGTTGACGATATTTTTCCTCAGCTCTGGCAATTCTTAGCTGCTGCTCGATCAGATAGCGTGACAAGTTAGTATGGAGACTGCGGTCGAGTTCGTCCACAACATAAACTCGCGGCTGCACCTCGTAGTCTATTAACGTAGGCAGAAGGTGCAACAGGCGGCGCGTTCCATCGGACTCATCAGTGAATAGAAATGGAACATCTTTGCCTTTCTCATCATGGTGCACAGACAAGCAACGATAGGCGTGAATCCCATCGTCGGCTTTGATAAGCATGAGCGTGGAATCTTCGGTATTGAAAATGACTCTGGCCTCGCTTTGTTTGAATTTCTCCAGCTCATCCTGGCTGATGTTCAATTGCTCTAAATCCACCTCCGTCAGCTTTAACGCATCCACCCCGGTGTCGGCGTTGCTCAATGCATCGCTGTATAGGGATAAGCGTCTCAGCAAATCGACCCCCAGGGCTACACGCCTGCTGTCTGCTGAAATAATGCACAATGAGTTTTGGAACCAGTGATAGACAGGGTTCAGGGAGGATCCGATACCCTCGATGCGATACATTTGTGCGGAGTGAAGGAGGATGGAACCGGGACCAAGCGACTCCCCCAGAAGTTCCAACTTTTTCCTGCTCTCCGGAGGAATACCGAGCCCCTCACCAATGGAGAATGAATCACGAGTACGGTGAAAGACCGGCGCTTCCTTCTTGTCCTTCACGCAAATCAGAGACTCCTCTTCTATCTCTTTGCCATTGACAGACAGTGAATACTCCCACACACGTTCATCTGCCAGCACGCAAACCACGAACACAGACGGCGTATTGATGGAATTCGAATCCAACTTGAAGACATCGGTTTCAACCTTGCCACTCAACACCATCTGCTGAAAGTGGTAAAGCGCTTTCACAAAATTGCTCTTCCCGGAAGCATTCCCTCCAAAAATGGCACTGAGCGGAAGCAGATGCATGCTGCGAAATCCGGGCGCCTTCTGCAAGGTCGCCCGATCGAACATCCCCTTCCCCGCAATCATGGAAAACTCGGCTTTGTCCCGGAATGACTTGTAATTGGAGAATGTGAAGTTAATGAGCATAGCTTTTCCAACCCCGTTCCGCCAGTTTACCACAATTTTTGTTTGCGTCAATACATTAATTGTGATTTTTTCGCAAGTAATGTATCGCCTGATACGTTGGTCCCGCGGCAAGTTCATGGCATGTTCCGCCTTGTCTGCGACAATTACCCGCCGCATAGACGAGGTTTCGCTTGTTTATGAGTCACGAATACTGTCCTCGTCAGTGTTTACACTGACGACATGTTGCGACATCGCAACCTTTCCAGTTTGCTCGGCATGCGATTTTTATGGGAACACATATGATTTGTCCTTGCGTTTCACGTCCCTCTCGATATAATGGAGGAGATTTATGAACGCCACCGAGCCAGCATATACACCCGCCACAGATGGTGATGGGGAGACTTTCCCCGATTCTCTTGTATCGTCTGTCGGGCTTATTCCTGAGGTGGAATCTATTGTCAATCGGATTAGGGAAGGAGACAGGGCAAACGCATTTGAAAACCCAGGGGCAGAATTAGATGTATAAAATTCAGCATCAATAGCTTATTTAAATTATTGATATTAAATATAAAATATGATAGGATACAGGGATGCATCATCTTATTACAAAAATCAGCCT
>CANRKR010000028.1 GCA_947631275.1 uncultured Akkermansia sp. | reverse complement strand
AATAATTTAAATAAGTTATTGATACTAAATTCTATACATCTAATTCTGCCCCTGGGTTTTCAAATGCGTTTGCCCTGTCCCGTACCGAAAAGCGGTTGACAAGTTACGCGAGGAACATTATGATGCGGGGGATGCGACAGTGTACACGATGGATCCTGCTGGGTATTGTCCTGCTCACAGTAATGGGAGTGGGGAAAATGCCGTGGGAATCTGCGGCGTACGGGGAAGGAGAAGTAGCAGTATTGCCGCCGTCACCCGAAATTCGACAGGCTTACAAACAGCTTGCCGTCGGTTTGAAGAATGAGGTGCGACTGCTCGACAGCATTCGGGACACAACCGGGACACAAGGCGCTTTGGCGCCTGTCAAAAAGCAGTTGAATCAGTTTGCCGATCAGCGTAAAAAAATTGATGAGGAAGCGCTCTGGCGCTACATCAACAACACGCCGGATCTGAAACAACCACTCATAGAAACTCTCGAGTTACTTTTCCTGCAGTTGCAGCGTCTGAAGCAGGCGAATTACTACGGAAACGCAGCACTGCGACAGCTTCTCAGCGTGCAGTTTAAACTCGCCTCCGAAAGGCCACGGCGGTAGCGCCAACCTCTTTCTGCCGGAGAAGTTCCTGGAGGTGTGCCAACTCGGCATCCATAAACTCAGGCAGGTCATGGCGGTGACGCGCCATCTCTGCAAAAACCTCGTCGCGGTAATCTACGGCGTGGCGGTAGGACTCCTCCTCCGACCCATACTGCAAGTCAGAGAAATAACGAGTGATGATGCGTCCGCAGCGTTGGATGCTCACCCGCCAACCTTGAAAATCGGTGTTCTCGTACGTGTATCGCGTGATATTCCTGTTTTTCATGACAAAGAAAGGGGGGTCATGCACAGACATAGACCTCCCTCGCGCACCGAACGGTTGAATAACTTACAGATTTTGCTTTGCTGGCAACCCTCGTATGCGCTCAGCTCATTACGATGCGCCCATCTGTAGCCTCCAAGTGTATGACGCTGCCCTCCGGGTAACGTCCCTCTAGAATAGCAATGCTGAGAGGATCAAGAATATCCCGCTGGATGGCACGCTTGAGCGGGCGAGCGCCATACACGGGATCATATCCATGAGACGCAACAAGCGCCGCGGCAGCATCACTGAGTTCCAACTTGAGGTTACGCGCTTCCAGGCGTCTGCGAACACGCTGCAGCTGAATTTGCACAATCTGCTTAAGATCTTCCTCTCCGAGGCGATCGAAAATGATAATTTCGTCTACACGATTGAGGAACTCCGGACGGAAGTGACCGCGCAAAGCATCCAACGCCTTCTCATTACGAGAGGCGACATCCTGCTCATCCAGGATGAAACGCGAACCGATGTTGCTGGTCATGATGAGAACCGTGTTGGTGAAATCCACTGTGCGCCCCTGCCCATCCGTAATGCGTCCATCGTCCAGAACCTGCAGCAGCACATTAAACACATCTGGATGTGCCTTCTCAATTTCATCAAAAAGCACCACACTGTATGGACGACGCCGCACAGCTTCCGTGAGCTGTCCCCCTTCATCATACCCCACATACCCCGGAGGCGCACCGATAAGACGAGACACGCTGTGCTTCTCCATGTACTCCGACATATCAATGCGCACCATCGCAGCTTCGTCATCAAACAAAAACTCCGCAAGCGCCTTGGCCAACTCTGTCTTGCCGACACCGGTCGGTCCCAGGAAGATAAAGGAACCCAGCGGACGATGCTCATCCTGCAGACCCGCGCGAGAACGCCGCACGGCATCCGCTACTGCCTTCACGGCGTCTTTCTGCCCGATGAGTCTCTGAGCAAGGCGTTCCTCCATGTGTACGAGCTTCTCTCGCTCACCTTCCGCCAGTTTAGCGGCCGGAATACCGGTCCAGGTGGAGACGACCTTGGCAATGTCCGCCTCAGTCACCTCCTCCTTTAGGATACCCTCCCCACTGCTTTGCAGATCAGCCAACGCCTTGCGAGCGTCCGAAGAAGCTTTCTCCGCCGCGGGAAGTTCACCGTAGAGAATCTTCGAGGCGCGGCCCAGGTCGCCCTTGCGCTGGGCCTGTTCTGCCTGAGTTCGCAAAGCATCAATCTGTTGCTGGGCGTCCCGGGCTCGTTTCACCACCTCCTGCTCACTTTTCCAGCGGGCGATCATGGCGTTAGCTTTTTCCTTGTTGTCCGCAAGTTCTTTGGTAATTTTCTCAAGACGCTGGCGGGAAGCCTCATCCTTTTCCTTTTCGAGCGCCTGTCTTTCCATCTCCAGCTGCATGCCGGTGCGGGTGAGTTCATCAACCTCCGCCGGCATGCTGTCCAGCTCAATCTTGAGCCTCGCTGCGGCTTCATCCACCAGATCCACGGCCTTGTCCGGCAGGAAGCGGTCGGTGATGTAGCGGTTGCTCAGCATGGCGGCGGCCACGAGCGCACTGTCCGTGATGTGCACCCCATGGTGTACCTCGTAACGCTCCTTGAGACCGCGCAGGATGGCAATGGTGTCCTCCACACTCGGCTCTGCCACGTACACCGGCTGGAAACGACGCTCCAGTGCGGCGTCCTTTTCGATGTACTTGCGGTATTCATCCAGCGTGGTGGCGCCAATAGTGCGCAGCTCGCCACGAGCCAGGGCGGGTTTCAGCAGGTTGGCGGCATCCATGGAGCTGTCGCCCCCCGCACCAGCGCCAACCAGCGTGTGCAACTCATCGATGAAGAGGATGATTTGTCCCTCTGCGGCGGTGACTTCCTTGATAAACGCTTTCAGACGCTCCTCAAACTCGCCTCGATACTTCGCTCCGGCAAGCATGGAGCCAATATTCAGCGCCACGAGCCGCTTGTTCTTCATCCCCTCCGGCACATCGCCATCCACAATGCGTCGTGCAAGCCCCTCCGCAATGGCGGTCTTGCCCACGCCCGGCTCCCCGATAAGCACCGGATTGTTTTTCGTGCGACGCGAGAGAATCTGCAACACGCGTCGAATCTCCGCATCCCTCCCGATTACCGGGTCAATCTTCCCTTTCCGCGCGCGCTCCGTGAGATCCGTTCCGTACTTTTCGAGGGTCTGGTATTTTTCCTCCGGCTCCTGGTCAGTGATACGCTGGTTGCCGCGCACATCCTTAAGCGCTTGAAGATACGCCTGTTGCGACAACCCGCATTCCTCCAGCCCACGCGCCGTTGCCTCATCCGCCTTGTACACCCCAAGCACGAAGTGCTCCACACTCAGGTAATCATCCTTCATCACCTTGCGTTGCTCTTCCGCCGCGCTGAGTACGCGATCGAGGGCTGCCCCGATGCCGGGACTGCCGACCACCCCTCCCTGTTGCCGCGGCTGGCGAGCAAGCTGCTCCTTGAGCGACTTTGCGAGACGCGCGGGATCCGCTCCCGCCTTTTGCAGCACAGCGGCAAACACGCCACCCTCCTGCTCCAGCAGGGCAAGCAACACCTCCGCCGACATGATCTCTGCGCGTCCGGCAGACTGTGCCGAGCGCTGAGCCACCTGCAACGCCTCCATCATTTTCGTGGTTAAATTATTATTCATCATGCCTGTTCGACAGCGAGGAAAGGCATGATGTTCAAAAAAAGCGAAAAATTAACCGATAAGGTGAAAGAAAGCTGTCATGGGCCAACGAATTTACTTTTCAAAAGAGCAAAGAAGGTGTATAAGCTTCGCAGCTCGCTTCCCTTACCCGGGAAGCCATCAAACGAACGAAATTACCGAAACCCATGAGCACTACCTCCTTCCTGCCCGCGCAGTACGCCCACCCGTATGAAATCGACCCGAAGTACAGCAAATCGGTCGCCTATTTCTGCATGGAGTATGCCATCGATAACGTCTTCAAGATTTATTCCGGCGGGTTGGGGTATCTGGCAGGCTCGCACATGCGCTCCGCCGGCGCTCTGCACCAGAACCTTGTCGGCGTCGGTATCCTCTGGTCCTATGGCTACTATAACCAAATCCGCGCGGAAGACGGCTCCATGGCTGTGCAGTATCGCCGTCGTGACTACACCTTCCTGGAAGACCACAATATCAAATTCCTCATCCGCGTATGCGATGCGCCGGTGTGGGTGAAAGCCTACTTCCTGCGTCCAGAAACCTTCGGCACAGCGCCCATGTTCTTCTTGACGACTGACCTGCCGGAGAATGACGCAATGAGTCGCAGCATCACCCAGCGTCTTTATGATTCCAATCCTATGACTCGCATCTCCCAATACATCGTGCTGGGTCAGGGTGGCGCCCGTCTCTTTGAGGAACTGGGGGTGGAACCGGAGATCTACCACATGAATGAGGCGCATGCCATCGGCGCCGCCTTCAATATGCTCGCCCACAATGGCGGCAACGTGGAAGAAGTGCGCAAGCGTTTCGTCTTCACCACCCACACCCCGGAAGAAGCGGGCAACGAGAAGATGGATATCAACCTCATGGCCAACTTCTCTTTCTTTGATGGTCTCTCTCTGGACCAGGTGCGCAGCATGCTCAAACTTGATCCAAATGAGCAGATCTTTAACTACACGCTGGCTGCTCTACGCCTCTCGCATATTGCCAACGGCGTCTCTGCCTTGCACGGCGAAGTCTCCCGCAAAATGTGGGAAGGATACTCCGACATCTGTCCTATCACACACGTCACCAACGCACAAAACCGCGAATACTGGCAGGATCCCGAGCTGGCGGAGGCTTTCAAGGAAGGGGATAAAAAGGCTTTTCGTGCCCGTAAGCGCGCTCTGAAAAAGGACCTCTTCCGCGTGGTCGGCGAGCAGACGGGGCACCTCTTCGACCAGGACACACTTACCATCGTATGGGCACGCCGTTTCGCGGCCTACAAACGCCCGGCGCTCATTACAGAGAACCCGGTGATGTTTGAGCGGATGCTGCAGCGCACCAACCGCCCGGTGCAGATGATCTGGGCCGGCAAGCCCTACCCCACGGATTTCGCAGCGGTGGATATTTTCAACAAACTCAACGAACTGAGCGCACGCTTCCCGCGTTGCGCGGTGCTTACAGGCTATGAACTGGAACTCTCCCGGCTCCTCAAGAACGGGTCGGACATCTGGCTGAATAATCCAGTGGTCACCCGCGAGGCATCCGGCACCTCCGGCATGTCGGCCACCATGAACGGCTCCATCACCATCTCTACCAACGATGGCTGGGTCCGCGAGTTCGCTCGAGACGGAGAGAACTGCTTCATCATTCCTGAGGCCAAGACTGGTCTGCCCGTGGAGGCACGCGACCGATCCGACCGCGACAATTTCTACAACCTACTGGAATCCAAGGTACTGCCAATGTACTACGATGCACCGGATGACTGGACGAATCTGGTCTTCAACGCAATGACCGATATCATCCCGGCGTTCGAATCTGACCGCATGGCGGATGAATATTACACTAAGATGTACAACGCGTAACAGTACATAGCCATGAGCAAGGGCGTTCTGATCATCGGCGCGGGCGGCGTGGGGCATGTGGTTGCGCACAAGTGCGCCCAAATGGCCGAGGTGATGGGAGATATTCACCTGGCCTCCCGCACAAAAAGCAAGTGCGACGCCATCGCAGCGGATGTGCTTGCCCGCGAGGGCGTGTCCATCACCACGCATGAGGTGGATGCCGACGATGTGGACGCCACGGTGGCTCTGCTGCGGGAGGTGCAGCCTGCTCTCCTGCTGAATGTAGCTCTGCCGTACCAGGACCTGCCGCTCATGGAAGCCTGTTTGCAGGCGGGCTGCCACTATCTGGATACTGCCAACTACGAACCACGGGATGTCGCGAAGTTTGAATACAGCTGGCAGTGGGCGTACCAGGAGCGCTTTCAGGAGGCGGGGTTGTACGCTCTGTTGGGAAGCGGCTTTGACCCCGGCGTCACGAATGTTTACACCGCTTGGGCACTCAAGCACCACTTCGATGAAATCGAGCTGCTGGACATCATTGATGTGAACGGCGGCGACCACGGTCAGGCTTTCGCGACCAACTTCAACCCGGAAATCAATATCCGCGAAGTGACGGCAAGCTGTCGCCACTGGGAAAACGGAGCCTTCCGGGAAACAGCGCCAATGAGCCTGCACCGCTCCTTCACTTGCCCAAAGAACGTGGGCACCTACGAAATCTACCGCATGTACCACGAAGAGATGGAGTCTCTGGTGAAGCACATCCCGACCATCCGCCGCGCTCAATTCTGGATGAGTTTCTCGCCTTCCTACCTCTCTCATCTGCGCGCCCTGCAGGATGTAGGCATGACCCGCATTGACCCCATCCTCTACAAGGGCGTGGAGATCGTGCCTCTGCAATTCCTCAAGGCGGTGCTGCCGAACCCCGGGGATCTGGGCAAAACGACCCGCGGACGCACCTGCATCGGCTGCGTGATCCAGGGGAAGAAGGACGGTCGATACAAGGCGGTGTACATCTACAACATCTGTGACCACGAGGCATGCTTCCGGGAAGTGGGTTCACAGGCTGTCTCCTACACCACCGGTGTACCGGCCGCCATCGGCGCCTCCCTTATCCTCTCCGGTGCTTGGAACGGCAAAGGGGTCTTCAACATGGAACAAAATGATCCCGATCCCTTCATGGATGCGCTGAACCGCCATGGCCTTCCCTGGCAATGCATGGAGCTCACCCGCGAACAAGCTGAGAACCTGTGCGTAGGGGATACTCCTAAGCCGGTCTAATTTTCCCACCTGATCACCCATGGATGCATAAAAATTGCTTTCATCGGCGCGCGACGGATGATATAATGACGTGCGCATGAAAAGCTGGAGGCGGACATGTTAGAAAACAAACGGCGCACGAAACCTCGAACTCCCTCAAAAAAGAAAGCCTCACCATGGGGAAATCTGATGGAACCTGAGGATGAGGAGAGAGGAGAGTCTGCCGTTGCTGTGATGCCGAAAGAAGAGGGCGAAGGCGGATCAGATTCACACGAAGAGGAAGAGCCTTGGAACACCCCGCGACCGCGCTTCAACGCGTGGTCATTTCTTGCTGCGCTGTTATTCTTTGCATTTACCGGCAGCTTGTTCACCCTGGTGGTGCAAATGTGGCGTCCGCAGGATTTGAGCGATATCGCAGGCTATGGAGACAAAGGCACACCGCGGGATCTGACACTAGCGCTGAAAAATGCCGGCGGCGCGGAAATCACCTTTACGGAAGAAGAAATCAACCGCTACTTGCGGGACACCTGCCAGATGCGCCAGGGTGGCATCTTCTCTCTGTTGGCACATGCACAGGGAATAGCGGTGCGGATTCATGACCAGTATGCTGAATTCATTCTCGATCGTGTAATCAGCACCCACTTGCACCAAACCACCTCTGTTCTGCTTTCTTTTCGACGCGAACATTTCGACGATGGGAGAAGCACGCTGCATGTTGAATTTCGTGGGGGAAAGCCTTTGCTGGGTTCGCTTCCGCGTGGTGGCAGCATCGGACGAGTGAGTCTCCCCCAGCGACAAATGGAATTGCTGCGTCCTGCAATCAAAACTCTGGCAGATTGTTACCCTGAATTTGTGCAACTTATTGAGCAATATGGATATCGTCCAGAATTTATCGCAGGACATTACGGAGAAGTGAGTCGAATGCGACTCGTGCCGGATTCCTCCGTTGGTTCCTGAAAATTTTATCGCTTCATTTCAATACAATCAGTTTTACCATGAGCACGGACACTCAGAATGCTACAACTGATGCGAAGATAAATATTCTTGCTAAAAATCCTGAAAAAAATCAGAAGGTTACGTTCGGACACCGTGTGGCTTACTACTTCTACAAGCTGATGTGCATCGGCATCAAATGCACAGACGTACGGCTGGTGGCGATATTCGGGCGTAGCCTTGGTTATCTGGTATGGCTGTTCGCGGGACGAAGGAGAAAGATCGTGGCGCGAAACCTGCGCATTGTAGCAGATCCCTCCCTGCGCGGACGCAAACTCAGCGCCATGGTACGACGCAATGTGGTGCGCACCACAATGAATCTCGCTTGCACCTTGAAAACCGGACTCATGAAGCAACGGGAGATGGAGGAGAGTATACGATTGGAAGGAGCCGAACATTTTGAGAAATGCGGATCAAACGGTCACACAGTCATTTCCTGTATCCCTCATGCGGGAAATTGGGAAGTTCTGGCTCGCATCCGCCCCTACTTCCGCCGTGTGCCACGCTTTGCTTCTATGTACCGACGCCTGAGCAATCCTTTACTGGAAGATTTTGTGTACCTCTCTCGCACGCGCTATGGCTGCGAAATGTACAGCAAAGAAAACGGATTACGTGAAGTGCTTAAGCTCGCCAGGGGAGGCGGACTTCTGGGAGTGCTGAGTGATCAATTCACATCCGAGGGTATTTATCTGCCCTATTTCGGGAAAGTGACGGGCGTAACCCCTTTGCCTGCTTTAATTTACAAACGTTGCAAAGGTAAAGGTCATCTTTTTTCCGTCTTCACGCGCAACACCGGACTGGGCCACTGGGATGCGGTGTTGGGCAGGGAGATCCACCTGGCAAAGGATTGCGAAAGTCTGCCCGCCATTACAATGCAGGTAAATTTGGCACTGGAAAAATGCCAAAAGGAAAATATTTTAGATGGCCTCTGGATGCACCACCGCTGGAAGAGCATAAAAAACTTCGCACTACCCACGGATAAGGAAACGCAGGATCTCATCCGGCAGTACGTCAAACTACCCTTCCGTATTCTTATCGTCGCACCGGAAGACCCCGAAGAGGCGGAACAGTTCTTCCCATCGCTCAAGCGACTGAAAAACAGTCGAGTGGATGCAGAAATAACCATCCTCTGCCAGAGTGAAAGCATGGACTTTTGGCAGAAGTCAAAGGATGTGGCATTCTGCGTGCCGACAGACAGGAAGACCTCTCCGGCAAAGTTGCTGAATGCGGACAATATCTACTCCAGGGGACCCTTTGATATCCTGCTGATGCTGGGAGGGGGACGCCGCCTGTGGAAGCAATTGCAGGAGCTATTTCCACTCACGGCATTCGGCTGGATGGAACACCCTCTCTCGCGGCATTTCCGGTCGTCGTATAAGAGAAAAGAGGGAGCGACTGGCCCCCATAGTGCTGAGGAATACGAAACTGTATTCACGGTTTATCACCACCTGCCCCCTTCCCCTTGATTCCGGGAAACGGAATTCCCGACGCGGTACCTTTTGGTGGGTGCGGGAAGCGGCGTCGAAGCTGCTGCATCCGGCGGCGCAGGTTTTGTATACGCCTGCCGTCGTAGTCCCGCAACAGGGTACGCAATTCTGCCTCGCGATGCCGGAGATCGGACTCATGAGCCGGACGCATTGCGACAAGCATGATGAGTCGCTCGCGGATATCCTGAGAGAAATCGGCGCGCGCCGTGAGCAGGGAAAGCACTCCCAGTGTACGCTCCCCTTCTCGAGCGGCTTGCGCCTCCTTACCGGCGTGGCGCAAGTCGTTAATGAAGCGATCTCTCAGTGCAAAGAAAAGCAGGATGGCCTCGCTGTCTCCGGGATTATCCGCTAAAATTTGCTGCGCGTACTCCATGGCTCGCGACAAGTCTGCTGTGTACTCCCCCGGCATGGGAGGTCTCATTGCAAGTCGAACGTACATGCGACGGATTTCATCCGAATCCGGCTTCTCACGCAGGAGCTTCTCCACAATCTCCACAGAATTCTCTCCGCCGGGTGAAAGCATGCTGCGCAGGGAAGGCTCATGCAGGAATGCCAAAAGCTCAGCACGCAGGAGCTGAATTTTCGTATCATTGACGTATTGGGGAAGTATCTCCGCGAGAAATGTTGCCGCCCGTGCAAGAAGCACCCCTCGCCCCGGCGTCCTGTGCTTGCATTCCATCTGCTCTCCACAGGAACAGGGTGTACTGTGGCGCGCTACCAGCATGAGACTGCGCACAAGCTCCACACGTGCCGTCGGCGTCACTTTCTCTCCGGATAATTTCTCCACCAGCTGCAACAGCAAGGCATTTGCCTCCTGCAGACGTGGGCGTCCGCCGTGGGCATCTTCCTGGGCGTAGAGAGAGGCTGCGAGTCCGTTCATCGCATCAATGCTGCTGGCAGAATCATGCGGAAAATCTTCAGCAGCGCGACGGTAATAAGTCTCTGCCATCGTGAAATCGCCGGTCTTGAGAGCAATGTGCGCCAGAGTGGCGCATGCTTCTGCCATCTTGATGGACGCCCGCTGGGGAGTGAAAGAAAGAATCTGTTCGTAGTAGGGCATGAGATCCTGGATGAGACGAGCATCGGCGCGTGTGGGTGGCAGGAATCCTTCACCCCCCTCCCCAGAACCGACCATGCCGGTAAAAATGCGCTGCAGGGAAGCATCGGCTATCTGCTCATTACGCTCCGCAAGCAGGCGTTGTTCGTTTTCCGCGCGCCAAAGAGTCCGTACACGCACATAACCCACAATCATACTGGCAAAAAGCATGATCAACAACAAAGAGGCCACATGACTCCACACGGCAACCGCAGGTCGTCGCTTCACCCACATGGTATAGCGACGCCACAAACTCGCGGGACGAGCCTGCACCGGCTCACCGTTCAAAAAGCGGCGCAGATCGTCTGCCATGGTCGCCATAGAGGGGTAGCGATCCGAAGGATGAAAAGAAACGGCTTTATTGATGATGGCACCAAGCTCGCCGGCATGAGACAAAGGCGGAATCGGCTCATGACAGATGCGGTGCACGAGCTCGCCGGGTTCACAATGAGCAAATGCTGCGCGACGTGAGAGTAGTTCGTAAAGTGTGAGCCCCAAGCTGTACTGATCCCCCGCAAAAGAATTCTCACCGTGCATCAGACGCTCCGGCGCCATGTAACGTAATGTACCGTCATGGGTCTGGGTCACGAGCGGAGCCTCCTCCCCTGCATTCAGCACAGTGGCAAGGCCAAAGTCACTCACATGCACCACTCCTTCGGCATCCAGCAACAAATTCCCCGGCTTCACATCCCGGTGCAACACGCCGTGGGAATGGGCGAACGCCAGAGCATCAGCAGCCTGTAGTCCAACGCGAGCCACAGCCTGCTCGTACGGCACACCGGGAAAGGCGCTGGGGAGATTACCAGCACGCACGCCCTGCCCACGCACAAGACCCATCACGTAATAACGCCATGGCCCCTCCTGCCCGGCGCCAAAGACCTCTACGATATTCGTATGACGCAAGCGGGCGATGAGGCGTGATTCATTATCGAAGGCCTCACTGTGACGACTATCGGCACTCCAAGAGGGAGAGAGAAGCTTCACCGCCACCTCACGCCTCAGGGTTCTCTGAAAAGCTCGGAAAACGGTGCCCATACCACCGCTGCCGATTTTTTCCACCATCTCATAATCTCCGAGGGTTTTGGGATAGTCGATAGGACAGGCTGCCGGAGGGTGCGTACTTTGCCCCAAATCTTCCATCTTAGCGAGAGTTTCAAGCAGCTCTTGCAACTCTGCACCACATTCTGGATGCTCACTGGCAAACTCGGAAGCAGACACATGTTCTCCGGCTCGCAGATGCTCAAGAAAACGATCGGCGAGCTCTGCAAGGCGCTCCTCATCCTGCACCGAAGACTCAGTCAGCATGTGAGAGAAAGGGGGGGATATGAGATCAGAGAGGGGAATCCTCCGCAGCTTCTTCCTGGGTGAGAAGATCGCGGAACTTTTTTAGAGCTCGCACATAGCGAATGCTGGCAGCCTTTTGTGAGACCCCCTGCACCGCAGCGCACTCGGCATTGGAGAGCTCTTCAAAGTGTCGTAGCTCAAGAATTTCACGATCAACAGGAGGGAGCTTCGCCAACACACGACGGGTAACAACTCTCCGTTCAATGCGCTCCAAGTGCGTGCGAGGGCTGGATATTGAATCGGCAAAAAGGGCAAGAGCCTCCACGGTGCCACCTTCCTCCCTCGCATCGGAAACAGGGTCTACCTCCTTCATCGCATCGCGCTTGCCCGCCGAAAGATGCCGTCGCTCCATATCCACAAGCGTCTGCAGCGCGACACGGCGTAAGCGGACATACAAGGGGACATCCCCGGGCTCTCGCAGGAAGGCCATACGACGCCCACATGCCAGGTAAGTCTCCTGCAGCAGGTCATCCACACCCATGCGCCGGAGTAACGCGGGAGGGATACGCGACGCAAGCAAATGACTGATGCGATCGCGATGAATCTGCCATTGCTCCGCAAGCCACAAATTAGCCGGAGTCTGCTCGTCGTTCTCAGTTTCTTCTGTCACAGCTGGGGAAAAGCAGTGGAGCGTTACTTTGTCGGGTTTTCCTCGCGCAGATCGCGAGTCATGAGTTCATGCAGTGCCTCACGCGCTGACTTGCCTCTGTAAAGAATTTCGTACATGGCATCCGTGAGCGGCGTGCGCACGTCCAACTGACGAGCGAGTTGGTACGTCGAAAGTGTATTCGGAATCCCCTCCACCACCTGTCCGACACGCTGTTGGCACTCTGCCACCGGCACACCGGAGGCAATGAGGCGTCCGGCCGTGAGATTGCGGCTGTGTTCAGAGTAGCAAGTGACCACCAAGTCCCCCATGCCGGAGAGTCCCATGAAAGTTTCCATGCGTCCGCCGCGTGCCATGCCGATGCGTGTCATCTCCCCCAAACCGCGCGTAGCCAGAGCGGCACGAGCATTGTCTCCCAGACCCAGACCGGCGCAGATGCCGCTCGCCAGAGCAAATACATTCTTGATAGCTCCGCCAAGCTGCATACTCACAATGTCTGTGCTTGTGTAGATACGCAGAAAAGGGGTACTGAGACGCTCCTGCACGGCAGTGGCATGCGAGATGTCTTCAAAGCCAACAAGGGTGAGACTCGGCAACTCCAACACGATATCCTCTGCATGATTCGGTCCGGAAAGCACACCCACGGGCTGCGGCAAAGCCTCAGAGAGAATCTGACTCATGAGACGGCACGTATCCTTCTCAATTCCCTTTGTGCAACTCACCACCACGGCACCCGGCGCAAGGTGCGCCTGCGTGGCTAAGCTATTTGCCACACTCTGCATCACCACACTCGGCACCACGACCACCACGAGATCAGCGCCGGATACATCTTCCCAACGACTTGTCACCCGCACGTGCGGAGGCAGAGGTTTGGCTCCCTGTACACGACAAAGACTCAATCGGGTTTCGCGAATGATGGAAGCCTCTTCCTCGCGATAGGTCCACAGAACAACTTCCTCGCCGCTGTAGGCGGCCGTGAGGGCAAGGGCCGTGCCCCAGGCGCCCCCGCCGATGATTGCAGTTTTTTTGAATGTGCGCATAAAGAAGGGAGAATAATTATCGTCCGAAGAGGTGAACCTTGGGCTCTGTGTGAGCAAAAATCCTCAGGATATTAGCCCGATGGCGCCACACGACCAACAGAAGTATGAGTCCCAGCATCCCCGGCACCATCCACTCTACGGGCATCAACGTCCCATCCACCTTCACATACAGCAAAAGGGATGCAACCACCATGACCACCCCCGCCACCATGCTAGACAGGGAAACATAGCGAGTAAGCATCAGGGTAATCACCCAACCCAATACGGCCCATCCCGCCACTATCGGCAGCGCCGCCACCAGACAACCCGCCATGGTTGCCACTCCCTTCCCTCCGCGGAACTTCAGGAAACACGTGAAAGTGTGTCCCAGCACGACCCCGAGCATCACTCCGAGCACCACCCCCATCCGGCTCAAATCGTAACAAGTCAAGTCTGCATCAATACGGTGTAACACCCAGTACATCGGCAAAAAGCCTTTCAGAAAATCAAGGATAAACACGGACACTCCCCAGTGCCAGCCCAGCACGCGCCATGCATTGGTGGCGCCAATATTACACGAGCCATGCTGCCTCAGATCAATCCCTTTAAGGCGGCCGATAAGGTAACCGAAAGAGATAGACCCGATAAAGTAGGCACCGAGAAAAAGGAGAATGTTTTCCACCGCGTTGACTCAATATACCACACTCTCTCCTCCCTTGACAAGCTCCAAACAAAGCAGGCAGAAGCGGATTTATGCATAGTTGACAAACAAGAAGATTGCCTTTGTCGCAGATTGTGCGTAGAATGAGGAAAGTATGAACTTGAAGCAAGGGACAGGAATCACAGCAACGATCCTGGCAGGGCTTGTGGCAGCAGGAGGCCTGCTCAGCGGACAAGAGAAAGCGAAAACCACTCCGTCCGTTAACAAGAGTCAAACCGTTAACCGCATCGCCGCCACGGTGAATGGTCGTCCTGTCACTTCCGGCGAGGTGCGGGCGCGCTTGATGCCCTACCTGCGCGAATTGATGATTCTGTTTCCAAAACAGGGCCCTCGCTTCACCGCAGAGCTGGTGAAAGCAAAGAAGGCGGTAATTAACGAACTCATCGAGCGCGAACTTGTCCTGAGCGAATTTGAGACACGGGGCTATATGATCCCGGATACGGCTATTGATGAGGAGCTTAACCGCCGCATACTCTACCAATTCAACGGAAAGAGGGACGCCCTGCTCTCGGCGCTGCAGCAGAGCGGGATGACCCTGAACGATTACCGCGAATCCATCCGCAAGGAAACAACGGTGGCAGCTATGCGTAGTTCGCGCTACGACCGAGGCATCCCTCCCACACCCGATGAGATACGCGCCGAGTATAACGCCTCAAAATCCGACTACCGAGATATCACTAAGGATCGTATCACCTACGAAAAAATCTTCATCCCATCCTCTGTCTTCGGAGAAGAAACCACCCCTGAGCAGCAGTACGCGCTCGCCTTAGAAGTGCGCCATAAGTTGGATGCCAAAGAACTCTCCTTTGCCGACGCGGCGAAAGCCTATTCAAGCGACATGCACGCGCAGGATGGTGGACTGTGGCCTTCCATCACGCGTGGCGAACTGTCGGTGGAGTTCGCCAACATCGTATTCAGTCTCCAACCCGGCGAGATCATTGGCCCTCTACTGGATCCGGCCGGCTTCACCATCGTTCGGGTGAAAAGTAAGCAACTCGCCCCTGCTCCGCCCCTCAGCAAGGTGAAGGAAGCGGTGGACGATGCCGTCCGCCGCAAACAGAGTGAAAAGCGCTACCGTGAATGGGTTGAGCGTTTGCGCGACAAAGCTGTCATTCGCATCTTTATCTGATTTTCCGCAAGCCGCTCGCCGCGCCCTTTTTCCTCCTGAGGAACAAGGGGGACATCAGGCAATCCGGAGAGCTCTTATGCCGTAGCCGTGTCAGTCTTCTGCCGCCCGTACTGCTTACGCTGCTGGTACTGCAGCCGGGTCTTCTGCCCTCCCGTCTTGCGCGCAAAAGCAGGATATGCTGAAGACGACGCCAAATAATCTGCCCTGCACTCCGTCGTTCCCGCGGTGCCGACAAGCAATGCGGCAATGAACATGATGACGATGCTTCTCATGATCTCAGTATAGGTCTCTCTTCATCCGTTAGTCAAAACTAAAATAAAACTAATTTAACAAATTGAATAGATCAAAAAAATTTACCACGGCGTTTGCACTGACTTTTTGCTTGATATTCAGCGATATTTGATGTATAGCTGGAGAAACGGGGAAAGATTGCATGAAGGTGGCATGCACCATACTAGGCGCCATGATAGCGGCGACGTGTTTTGCTGAGCCCGGAGTCCGAGCGGTACTCACCGGGGTGCGTTGCATCTATTCCTCCCCGCATGATGAGAGCGGACGCCGCATGGAGCTGCAGGTGGAACTTCGCCCTACGGAGCAAGATTGGCGAGTGAATGAGGCGGGCTCGCGTGCACTGCGTATCCACGGAAGCGACCAGTCCGGCAACACTCACACCAGTGCACCCTGCGCGTGGGAAAGGTGCCCGGATCGCCCCAACTCCTGCGTTGCTCATTTCCTCTTCCCTCTCCTTTCCAAAGTGGAATACCTCCGAGTGGATGAATCCCTGCAGGTGCAAATCGCACGGCAAGCCCTGCGTCTGCCGCAGCAGGAAGTTAGCATGTTGCAACAAGGCACACTGATGGCGCCCGGCATTGCAGAACCTATCCGCTGCATCCCGGATGACTCGAATGTCTCGCCGGACAATCGGGAACCGGATGGTTCTTTGCGCCGCGGCGGCGTCACTTTTCATTGTCCACGCGGCATCAGTATTCTCCGTGTCAGCCGTGTCTGGCTGTCAGAACCCGCTTCTGTCGAACAACAACCGATTCCACCTACCGATAAGCATAATTCTTATTTCCAGGACCTCGAAGTGCGCCACACCTCTCACCCCAACGGTGAAAGCAGCACTTCCATCGTACTGTGGAATGCGCTGCCGTCCGAACGACTGGAAGTAGAAATCTGTCGTGATCAGCACGGCGTGAAAGTGCCGTTAAAATGCAGCGCCATGCTGGGCGAACCCATCGACACTGGACAGCAAGCCTCCGATCTTCCCGCGCCTTCAGACTCATGAACCGTCTCCTGATTCTTCTGTGTACCATACTTTGCCCGGCGTGGGGAGTTGCCTCTGCGTCTCGCGCGGATGTGCGAGTGCACAGTGCTGAATGTCTTTATGGGCGTGCAGCAAATGAGGTATGTTTTTCCCTGCGCATTCACATTCAGGCACCGCAAGGCTCCACCCTGGCAGAGCCTACAAACCACCCTGTCGAACGCTCCCCGCTCATCGGGGTGGACGCCACAGGACGTCCGCTCGTCGGCGGCCTGCGCTCCATTGAGTCGTGCATGGATAATTGCCGCATCCTCGTGTATGATTTTTACGCGCGTCCTCAGGGCGGTTGGGTGGAGTTCGATACAAGCATCCTGCTGCCAATGAGCAACCTGACGTATGACTTAATGACCGAACCCTTTGACCCTCGTCTGCCCGGTACGGTGCGAGTGCGAGGACATGCTATTTTTCGCACTCCTCTGCCATTCAAGGAAGGTGAAGCGAAACCCAATGCCGTTCTTTTCCGCCAGGAATGTGAACCGGTTCCATTGCTGCGCAGTGTATCTTTTTGCAATGAGGATCATTCCCGCTGCAAAAGCAGCATGCTGAGCGCCGATTATGACGAGACCAGCGGGATGACCTCCAGCACCTGTCTGCTACACCCGGCAGGTGACTTGGTGTGCATGGTGCTACACTGCATGCATCCCGCTAAACCATGCCCCGTTCGCGTGCGTCTGCGCATCCATGCCGGCGGCGTCACGCAACTCTGAGGGCAAGTCTGCGCTCATCGTTGATTTTATCGCTTTAGTCGATTCCCTGCCTGTCGTAAAGCTCCTTGTATAGCGGGGAAGAAGCATAAAGTTCCTCGTGGGATCCATCGGCAACGATATGCCCATGCTCAAAGAGGAGAATACGCTGCGCATGACGCAGGGTGCTGAACCGGTGCGCAACAATGAGAGTAGTACGCCCAGCAGAAAGTTTTTCAAGTTCCTGCTGAATGTCGCGCTCGCTCTCAGCATCAAGAGAAGCTGTCGCCTCATCCAGCACCAGGATGGGGGCATTCTTTACGAAGGCACGAGCAAGGGCTACGCGCTGACGCTGCCCACCGGAAAGTGACCCCCCACCTTCGCCGACTGAGATATCCAACCCTTTCTTCCCGGAATCAAGGAAGGATCCAAGAGCTGCCGCCTCCGCAGCCGCGCGAATCTCCTCATCCGTGGCATCCGGACGCCCCATGCGGATATTCTCCCGAACAGTGCCGGAGAAAAGGAGCGCCTGTTGACCTACGAGGGCAAGCTGCTCACGCAGATCGTGCACACGCACATCCCGCACATCTAAACCATCTACAAGAACCGCTCCTTCACACACATCGTAGAAACGGGGAATAAGGGCAGCAAAAGTCGTCTTGCCGGCGCCGCTGGAGCCCACAAGGCCGACCACCTGGCCGGCAGGAATATGCACATTGATATGTTGCAGTACCGGTTGCCCCGGCTCATAAGCGAAGGAAACATCGCGAAACTCAATATCACCGCGAACGGGCTCTGGAAAGGAAGCGGGTGCCACGGGGTCCGGCATGGTATTGGGCTCTACGAGTATCTCTTCCAGGCGGCGCAAAGCCCCCTGCCCTTCATTGAGGCGATTGAAAGCATTGCCGGCCTTTTTCATGGAATCGAAAGCGAAGAAAAGGACAGCCGCCATCGCAAGGAAATCATTGAGACTCGCCCCGCATTCGTAACCCCGCACAAGAAGAACGACAAGCGCGATGGAGGTGGCCACTTCCATGAAAGGAATCACCGCGCGCTGGTATTTAACGAGTTTAACGGAATTATGGCAGTATTCATCCATAGTGCGAGTGAACTCCTGAATCTGACGCGCCTCCATGGAGTAGGCGCGCACCTCTCGCATGGTCTCAAGATTCTGTTGCACGACCGTGTTGAGCTTACCAAGACCGGTAAGCGCGCGATGAGCTTTCACCGAAATGCGTTTGCCGAATTGATAGATAGGAAGGAAAGCAACAAGAATCAGTAATGCATTGAGAAGAAACAAACCAAACTGGTCGTTCTGCAACATCATCCACAAAAAAGTCGCAATGGCTACGAGGCAGGTGATGGGCTGCTTGAAGAGGTCATCCGCTACGCGGGTGAGCACTTGCTGCACCACGCCGGTATCGGAAACGACACGACTTATGACATCCCCCTTCTCTCTGCGTTCCATAAAAGAGATGGGTAACTGCAACACCTTGCGAAAAACCTCCATGCGTAGTGTGGCCGATATACGCACTCCGAGCAAACTCACCATCATCCCATTACCCCACATAGCAAGTCCACGAATGAGGAAGGTGACCGGCATCACCGCGCAGGCAATAAGCAAAACAAACTGCGGATCTTCAACTTGCAGCGCCTGGAGCCGGGGGAAGTACTCAAACAGCTTGGGCATTTCGCCACCCTGATCAGGCGTGTAAAAAACTACAGGAAAGACGTACTTTACCATCAGTGGGATGCCTAATCCACTGGTGAGCGAAACCAGAACACCGGAGAGCAGTGCCATGCCGAATAAACGAATATGCGGCACAAGGAAGAGTCGAACAAAGAATAAAACCCGTTTAACAGCCTGCCTCATCATGACATCACCTCCTTTCCCTGCTCGGCAGCAGACCTCACCTGCTCGTCATAGAGACTGCGATAGAGGGCGCATTGCTCATAGAGCTCGGCATGAGAACCATCTGCAACAATTTTCCCCTCCTCAAAAACGAGGATACGCTGCGCCATGCGAATGGTGCTAAAGCGGTGCGCAATGATAAAAGTAGTATGATTTCGGGTGAGTTCCTCCAGGGACTCCTGAACAAGTGCTTCACTTTTCATATCCAACGCCGAGGTTGCTTCATCCAAAATGAGAATGGGAGCATTTTTCAGGAAAGCGCGGGCGATGGAAACGCGTTGACGCTGCCCCCCGGAGAGTCCTCCACCGCTTTCTGAAAGCTCATAGCGGTATCCCCTTGGCAGGGCGTCAGCAAACTCGCTCACGCGTGCCGACGCGCCTGCAGCCATCACCTCTGCATCAGAAGCCTCAGGGCGTCCCACGCGGATGTTTTCCATGATACTGTCGTGGAAGAGCGCAGAAAATTGAGAGACCAGACCAATTTGAGCGATAAGCTCGCTGGATGCAATATCACGCACATCCACGCCGTCGATGCGAACAGCGCCGGACGACACGTCGTAAAACCTGCAAATGAGGTTGATAAACGTCGTCTTGCCCGATCCGCTGGGACCAACCAGCGCCACAACCTGCCCTGCGGGCACATGCACGTGCACATCTCGCAACACGGGTTTCCCTTTGGTGTAGGCAAAATTCACATGGTCAAAATCCACCTCGCCGCGCACAGGGGAGGGAAGCGACTTAGGCTGCTCAGGATCCGGGGTCTCATCTTTCGCGTACAAAATGCGATTGAGTCCATCGATCATCATTGCCATAATCTGCGTTTGATTCACCACCGACCCTATCCTCTTAACCGGGTCATAGCAGAAGTAAAAAGCCGTCGCAATGGCGGCAAACTGCTCCATCGTCAATCCATCCCCGCACCCCCGATATAGAGAATACGAGAGGGCAAATGCACTAAGCACCTCCACCATCGATGGCAGCGATAAACTCCACGCTGCCACACACAAAATACGGGTATTGAAAGAAGAAATGAGACGGCTGAGTTCGCTTGTTCGATTCTCCTCCATGTTGAAGGCACGCACCTCACGCTGGGCGGAGAGCGTTTCTTCCACGACTGCAGTGATCTGCTGTATCCCTGCCAGAGCCTGTTGCATGCGCCTCACCATCTGCCGCCCGACGAAGCGTACCAGCGGCACCACCATTGCCACCGCCAGCAGATTTCCCAGAAAGATGGCGCTTTCACGACTCGTCAGCGACGAGTACACCAGATAGCAGGATGCGAATACGAGGGTCAGAGGTTGAATTACTAAATCGTTCATGATTGTGACCATCTGACCCTGAACATTTTGTGTGAACTGAATGACCACCGTCATGAGCTCACCACGTTTGTGGCGATCAAAAAACGAAAAAGAGAGCGATTGGATACGGGAGAAAACATCCCCCCACATACGCCGTAGCATCCGTGTACCAACGACAACGAGCAGATACGAATTGATGTAAGTCCCTAACCCTCGCAGAATCATGAGCAGGGGAATAACCAGAGCTGCCAGCCAGAGCTTAACCAACCTCATGTTTTCCGGCTGAAACGTGCTGCGCACCCATTCCTCCACAGCCGGAGGAAGTTCTTCTTCCCCAAACACAATGGGAAAGGCAGCCTTGATTATGAACGGCAAACCATAACCTCCTGCCGCTGCCGCCACAGCGCCTGCAAGAATCGCCGGCACAAGAATCCACAAATCCTGAAACACATACTTGTGAAGCAAAGGGCGAATAAGCTCCCATGCCTTTGGCTTATCCGAGTGTTTCTGTTTTGCTTTCTGTTCCTTCCCCATGCAGACGCGCCCCATTCTAGCAGATTTTAGACGAAAGACCACTCTTTTTTCACGACGGAAGATAGAGTGCGCACTTCGCTCCTTGCGAGTGCGTAGCATTCTGTACTTATTGCGTGCCTCAATGATGTTCGCAATACCTTCTTGTTCATTGTCTGTGTTTATCATACAGACATGATGGTACACTATTTTTGTCCAAACGATAAATCTCTTGCCCTCTTTTCCCCGTTCGGTACACTCATTTTTGTCCGATTGCGGGGTACTCATAGGAACACTTTTTAAGATTGACTTTGCAACGGCCCAGCACTAGAATTGCCCCAAAATTCGCTTGTTGTATGATGAGGATGAAGAATTATCTGCCGATTGGTCTCGCGACCCTGCTGGCCGCGGGGATGAATTCGTGCATTTTGGACCCAGACCCCTTGCCGGAAATGCCGTATCGCCCCCGTAAGGTGACAGAATCCTCTCCCCAACCGGTGGAGCAACCGATTGAGACGACGAGCTGGGAGGATGCTCCGGCGACATCTGGATTCATTACTCCTTCCGCTGCAGTACAACCTGCTCCCCAATCCAAAAAACAGCCTACAGGCGGCGGAATTGAAACTGCAGTCGCCTCTGTCCCGGTACCGGCGCCTCAGCCCGCCCAGCAACCGACTAAACCCGAGCCCAAACCCGAATCCAAGCCCGAGCTCGACCTCAAACCCGAATCCGCGGCAGAACCACAAGTAATCAAGCTTCCTGCGGTGTCGTCAACAACCCAAACAACTGAACTCAAAGGAGAAACGCCATCCCCGGCACCCTCCCCTACTCCTGCTGCACCGGCAACGATAGATCTTAAACAGATCACCAACACCGGTCCCATCCCCACGGCTGCGCGAGTGGAAGGTGACCCGACGCGCGTATGGAATCCGCTGGATCCCAGCAAGAAAATTCGCATCATCAACCCGAAAACGAACCAGCCCTACCCAAGCGGTAAAAAACTGAAAGTACGCGGAACCAATTTTCAATTCTACGTGCCGTGAAGACGGGGAGAAAGAAACCTTTCCGCTCCGTTGCTATCCTCGGCATTGGTCTGCTGGGGGGGTCGTTGGCTATGGCTGTGCATCGCTTTCTGCCGGGGTGCGAGGTGCGCCTGTGGGCGCGCCGCGAGCAAACGCTTGCCCAGGTTGCTGAGCGAAAATTGGCGAGTTTTGCCGATGCAGATATTTGCCGCGTGGTGGAAGGGGCAGAACTTGTCATCCTCTGCACCCCGATATCCACTTTTGAGCAACTTGTTGAAAAATTCCTGCCTTCTCTGGACAGAGATTCTATCATCACCGACGTGGGTTCCGTAAAGCAATCTGTGCATACGTTGATCGGCAATCTCCTCACCATGAAAAGATACTCTTTCATCGGCTCTCATCCCATGGCTGGGGCGGAAAAACAGGGATTTGCCCACGCCAGAGCCGATCTCTTCCAAGGTGCGGCGGTCGCGCTCGTAAACCCGCACCGCGTGAAAGATAGTAAACTGCTTCGCCTCGCGGAATTCTGGGAAGCATTGGGCGGCCATCCCATCCTCCTACAGCCCTCTGAGCATGACGCTGCTGTCGCGCGTGTCTCACACCTGCCGCATGTGCTAGCGGCCCTCTGCGCCCGTAATGCCATGGGTGGCGAAGCCGCGCCAAGCGCCCTTGCAGCGCTAGCCTCCTCCGGCTTCCGAGATACAACACGCATTTGCCACGGTAACGCAGAAATGTGGACAGACATCCTACTGGCAAACCGGAAACCGGTTCTTGAAGCCGTCGGCGACTGCGAAAACGATCTGGCGATTCTACGGCAACTCCTGCAAAAGGAAGACCGTGAAGGCATCAATGCATGGCTTGAGCGCGCACGCCTGAATCGATCGGATCTTTTACCGGACAAATGAGGAGGAGTCCCCTATTCCGCCATGTTAGCAATCTTCTCTTCCCTCACAAAACCGATGGGAGCCGGGGCAGACGAAGTGCCGTCCAATGCAACGTTTTCCACTGTCACTGTTTCAGATGAAGAGTTTTCAATGGTCATGCCGTTGAGTCCAGGAGAAGAATCCGGCAAGCCCTCGCCGATGCACATATCGCCCAGCCAGACGTAGAAACCGGAATTGAGGTGTTCAGAAGGATTTCCTTCCACCCACGCCACACGAATCGATTCCCCGTTAGTAGACATATCAATGGGATAAAGCACTGTACCCTTGTCCCAGCAAATCGCCCCCTCTTTGAAGACAAGCCTGGCAGTGTGTTGCCCATTACCAACCGTTAACACCAACGATGCCGTGTTCTGCCATCCCCCCTTGCCGCCATTTCCGAGGGCAACTTTCAATTGGGTCGCAAAGCCCTTCGACACATCAGCTCCTGACGACCACGTTGTCTCCAATTTACTGCCCCCCTTCATAAGGAGATTCTCCCCATCCAAAGTAACGCCTTCTTTGCTTTTGGCTTCACCAAATAGCGCAGAGGCACTCCAGTCGAATTTGGCCGAAGCCTTTCTGGGCAACCCGGCTGAGCGTCCAGCGTAGCCCATTGTGCGCGCGACGAGTCCGGCCATGATCAGATCCCCCTGCAACGTAGGATGCAATTTGTCCTTAGGGTTGACAAAAGTGGCGACGGCTCGCCCGGGCGTTTCCTCGCAAGTCTTATCAACAAGACCCTCGTTGAGATTGACATAGATCGCCTTTTTCTTCTTCGCAACGGAGGCGTACTGCTTATTGAGGCTTTGCAGAACGCTTTTGTAGTCCGCCGCTGTATTGCTGGTCGGCGTCGCTCCCCATGCGGGAATCGAGAGAAGCACCACCTTGACTTTGGAATTCGCCTTATGGAGAGCATCAATAATTACCGGAATATCGCCATTTTTGCCCGAGGTTAACGCTTTGCTCACCTCAGAAATATTTTTTGCAATTCCTCCTTTGCCCCCATAATCGCTTAACGTATCATTGGTTCCTAACAGAATAAAACATGTATCCGGTTCCTCATCCAGCTGCCGCTCAGTTTTATCTGCCTGCGGAAGTTTGAGCCAATCAAAAATATCCGTGCCTCCAAGGCGCATGCTCGAATGGGTTCGACCAGATGTCTCGTAGGCGCGCTGGGAACTCATCGCTGCGTGCAGATTACTGAAAGGAACGCCGAGATATGTGGTTCCTTGTTCAATGAGAGATGTCTTATCCCCAACAGCAGTGTTATTACCCACCTCAACACCAATCTCATCGTATTTAATCCCATTATCGACAAAAATCTTGTGAAGGGCCCACCTGTAGGAAGGAGCCTCATAACCATGTGTAATGGAATCTCCGATGTAAAGCACATGCCCCAACTCCGGCGATGGTTTCACGGACGAGCGAGTCTTCTTAGAAGCTCCCGAACATACGCACGCCCCAACTATTATACCGAACGCCACCATCCGAATAACATTTCTCTGAGTCATGCCCAAAGTGTACCCGACAACACCGCAGTTTTGCAAGGAAAAAGCAAGCAGGATTGGAAAAAATCACGATGAGAATGAACGTGATAGCACCATACCTCATCATCCACAGCCCGCTGCGAGATATTTACCTACCTCATACAGACCGGCGTAAATGCGAGGATCCACAGCCTTGCCAACAGCGCGCTGCCGGGCAAGCCAGTCATCCGCCTGGTCAAAAGGAACGCAATGCACGGTGATATGCTCACCCTGTACCCCTCCTCCGTCACTCACCCGTCGCAGACCAACGGCAAGAAAGAAGAAAAGGTATTCGGAAGTGATCCCGGGAGAGGATGGTCCATCGTAGAGGGGAAAAATCTTCTTTGCTTCGAATCCTGTCTCCTCAATGAGCTCGCGACGTGCTGCAGTCTCCGCATCCTCGGTTCCCTCATCGCCGATGAGTCCCGCGGGAAAACAAATGCTCTGACGACCGATGGCGGGACGAAATTCCTCCACAAGCACGACTTCCCGTCGCTCCGTAACAGCATAAATCATAGCAGCGGGAGTATTGTGCACCCGTTCACAATACTCCCAATGTCCCTCGCGCACAAGATTGAGGAAGCGCCCTGCATAGAGCATCTCCATAGCCATTCTCCCCCCAGCGAAAGCTCACAACCGCACCATTTTCTGATAACAAGCCAAGATGCGCTTCGTGATGGGACCAGCGTGCCCGGCACCGATGGTACGACCATCTAAACTTGTCGCAGCAATGACTTCAGCAGCTGTGCCGGTGAGGAAACACTCATCCGCACTGAGAATATCAAAACGATTCATGACACGCTCCTCACAGGGAATTCCCTCGGCAACGCAAATGTCCATCACGGCGTGTCGGGTGATACCACCCAACGCACATTCAGTGAGTGGAGGAGTGATAACTACGCCGTTTTTCACGATGAATATGTTATCCCCTGTGCATTCTGCTACATTGCCCCGTTCATTGAGCATGAGCGCCTCGCCGGCGTTCTGTTGCACAGCCTCCAGCTTCGCGGAGATGCTGTTGAGGTAGTTGAGACTCTTGACCTGCTGACTGAGCATATCCGGATTCGGGCGGCGATAAGAACTGGTAATGAGACTCAATCCGTTCTCGTACATTTCCCGAGGGTAAAGTGCGATGTTCTGCACGATAATGAACATGCTGGGCTTCGGACAGTTCTTCGGGTTGAGTCCCAAGTCCCCCACGCCACGAGTTACCACGAGACGAATGTAACCATCCTCCATCTCGCTGGCAGCCACCGTTTCCTCAGTGGCTTTACAAACTTCTTCAAAACTCCACGGCAGCTCAATCATGAGGTAGCGGATAGAATCAAATAGACGGATTATGTGCTCCTGCAGTCGAAATACTTTGCCGGAGTAAAACCGTATACCCTCGAAGCAACCGTCGCCATACAGCACAGCATGGTCAAAAACTGAAACCCTGGCTTCTTCCTTATCAACGAGTTTTCCATCAAACCAAATTTTCATAAGCTCTGCAAGTTTGTGCCCCCATTATATCCTCTTTTCACCCCTTGTGAAGAAAAAAAAATCCCTCAAAGATCATGCCGATGCGCCTTGAGGTGGGGATGCAGTTCGCGTTGTTGATCTTCATGATCGTCGCGGTTACGGAGAACAACTCCTTTTTCCCGACGAGTAACGCGTTCCAGCGTCATGCGCCGTTTTTCGGCTCGTTTTTCCAGCGAGGCAATCTCCGCTTCCAGGTTCAAAAAGTGTTCGTAGCGTTCCCGCGAAAGTATACCTCCTTCCACAGCAGCACGCACGGCACATCCGGCATCCTGACGATGGGAGCAATCCGCAAATCGACATTGCCTCGCCAGAGTCGAGAAATCTGCAAACTCCGCACGCAGCGACGCCGCATCCGTCCACATTTGCACCTCCCGCATGCCAGGGTTGTCAATGAGCGCTCCTCCACCAGGCAGCAAAAAGAGTTCACGCGCTACACTCACATGGCGCCCCTTGCCAGTAACCTCGTTCACCTCGCCCGTCCCACAGCATTTCTTCCCCATGAGAGCGTTCACTAATGTACTCTTCCCCACACCGGAAGAGCCTGCCACGAGCGCAGTCTTCCCGGGAGGAAGATGCAGCAAACAAAGAGGCAAGCTCGCGGGGGAAACCGCGCTTACGGCGTGCAGCTCCACTTCCGCACCGCAGAGAGGCTTCAGCTGCTCCAGTGCGCAATGCAACTCCTCTTCCGGGGTGATGTCCGCTTTGTTGATGAGTATCATCCCCCGGGCTCCGCTCTTACGAATAAGCGTGAGGTATCGCTCAATCCGGTTCAGGTTGATATCCTCCGGCAGAGTCGTAACTACAACCACACAATCCACATTCGCTCCAATGACCTGCTCGGCACAGCTTCGCCCGGGAGTCTTACGCGAAAAACGATTGCGACGTGGCAACAGCGCGCGCACCACCGGCAGATCCCCTTCCTCCCCGGGATCCACTGCCACCCAATCCCCTACCGTCGGCAGATCCGCATCCGTAGCAGCCGCATGCCAGAGATGCCCGGAAAGCACGACCTCGTGCCTTCCTCGCGAAGAGGAAACGACACTGTAGTTGATTTTTGTTTCACGGCAAATGCGTGCCGGGTACCAATGAGATTTTCCAAGAGCCGCGAACACTTCTTCCCACCCGGAGTCCCAGCCCAAATGATTCATCAGGTTCGCGCTCATCTAGTGACGAGAGAAAGTGATTCCTGCACAATGCGCAAGGCAATATGGTACTTTGTATCACGCTCCAGTTTTTCCTCCCCTTCCTTGCGCACGAGCCACACTTCGTTCATGGATGCGTCAAAACCGACTCCCGGTTGCGACACATCATTCGCCACCACCATGTCACATCCCTTCGCCTCCAACTTGCCCCTCGCCCCTGCCAGCAAATTCTGCGTCTCTGCTGCAAATCCTACCAGTATCCCACCGAAACCAAACTCTTGGCGCATGCTTCCCAGAATATCCGGTGTACGCTCCAGACTCAGCTCCATCCTCTCTGCATCCTTCTTGATCTTCTGCTCCGAGAACGACACCGGACGATAATCCGCCACTGCCGCGCAGAGAATTGCAACATCCACGCCGCCCACCATATCCCGCACAGCTTCGTACATCTGCTGCGCCGTGGTGACCGAGACAAAATCCACACCTTCCGGCACATCCAGTGAGGTCGGCCCGGAGATAAGCAGCGCTTCGTGTCCCTCGTGCCGCACAGCCCCCGCCAAAGCATAGCCCATCCGCCCTGAGGAGCGGTTGCTGATATATCGTACGGGATCGATCGGTTCCCGCGTTGGCCCTGCTGTGATGAGAAATCGCACTGCCCCTTCATCATACCACGCCCTGCTATCCCTGGCAAGTCGTGATCGACAGGCGTTTCACTTCCTTGTGAAAAATCAGCGTGTACGATCTACAGTCGCGAAATTCCTGGCATGACACGCCCGAAGGTCGAAGAACACACAGTGACGCAAATCGAAGAAAACGGACAGCATGCGATCATGGCATCTCATGCTTAACACGTGCTGATCGGGTGTTTCCCTCCTGGATAAGACAAACGGAAAATCATTACCTATTCATACATCGGGCTTGTCCTACTTGCCCGTTTGGTGTAGGATGGGCGGCATGAATCACTTGGATGCATTGAAGGAGTTTTTGAGCATCCCGAGCGTTTCGGCGCAACCGGAACACGCCGCGGATGTGAGTCGCTGCGCGGACTACCTCGTGCAGAACCTGCGAGAGATGAAATTCGACGCGCAAAAAATCAACACCGAAATTCACCCGGTGGTGGTGGCAAAAAGTCCGACGGTAGCAGGGAAGCCGACGGTGCTGATCTACGGGCACTACGACGTCATGCCCATCGACCCCATTGAGGAATGGGAAAGCGCGCCCTTCGAGCCGAGCGTGCGGAACGGGCGCATCTACGCCCGCGGGGCGAGTGATGACAAGGGGGAGATCATGGCGCACCTCCTGGGCGTCCGGGAGCTTCTTGCAGAGGATGGAGAGCTGCCGTTGAATGTTATTTTCCTGCTGGAAGGGGAAGAGGAACGCGGCAGTACAAGCCTTCACAACCTGCTGCAGCAACCGGAGATGGTGAAGCAGTTGGGTTGCGACATCATCGTGGTAAGCGACACCGGCATGGCGGCGCCGGACGTGCCGTCCTTCTCCTACGGGCTGAAGGGACTATGCTGCTTTGAGCTGGAGGTGCGCGGTCCCGCCATGGACCTGCATTCCGGCATCTTCGGCGGGGCGGTGGCTAATCCCATCACCACTCTCTGCGAGATGCTTGCGACCACGCATGATGAAAACGGGCGCATCACCGTGGAGGGCTTCTACGACGGCGTGAGCGAGATTGCGGATTGGGAGAAGGAAAGCTGGAAGCGCGTGCCGGGCATGAGCGACGCCGAGCTGGCGGATCTCACCGGCGTGCCCGCTCTGCGCACGGAGAAGGGCTACACCGGCGCCGAATGCGTCTATGCCCGCCCGACCTTTGAGCCGAATGGCATCGTCGGCGGTTACATGGGCGAGGGTTCCAAAACGGTCATCCCCACCCACGCGGTGGCCAAGATCAGCTGCCGTCTGGTGCCGGGACAAGATCCCGTGGACATCATGCGCAAGGTGGAGGCGCATTTCAGGAAGGTCTGTCCGCCGAGCGTGCGGATGAAGTTCACCATGCAACACGCCGGCGATGCGTACATGAGCGATCCGCATTCTCCCTTCGGCAAGGCGGCACAGCAGGCGTTGGAGGAAACGTTCGGAAACCCGCCCGTGCTTGTGCGCGAGGGAGGATCCATCCCCATCGTGGCGGAGCTTTCCGGGAAATTGGGGAAAGACGCCCTCTTCCTCGGCCTCGATCTGCCGGATGCTCGCATCCACTCACCGAATGAAAACATGCGACTGGAGATCTTCGAGAAAGGAATCAGCATGGTCAAAAACCTCCTGCGCCTCATGAGTCGAGTGCCCGTATGAATGCTGTCGAGATCGAGAACGTGCACAAGAGCTTCCGCGGGCACCGCGGAAAGGGCGGCATGGTGTACGCCGTGAAAGGCGTGAGTCTCTCCATTCCCTCCGGCGGCGTGTACGGTCTCATCGGTCCTAACGGTTCCGGCAAGAGTACCATCATGAAAATGCTCGTCGGACTGCTCGCCCCCCATGAGGGCAGCTGCCGCGTGTTCGGTCGCCCCGCCACCGATACCGCAAACAGGCGCGCTATCGGCTTCCTGCCGGAAAATCCGTACTTCTACAAATTCCTCACGGGCGAAGAGACTCTGCGCTTCTACGGACGCCTCTGCGGACTGAGAGGGCGCTCCCTGAGCGAGCGCGTGGTGGAACTGCTGGAACTCGTGGGACTGAAGGATGCAGCCGGGCGGCGTCTCTCCGGCTACTCCAAGGGCATGCTGCAGCGCATCGGTCTGGCGCAGGCGCTCGTGCAGGATCCGCAGCTTCTGGTTCTGGATGAACCCACCGCCGGCGTAGATCCCATCGGCTCGCGCATCATCCGGGACATGATTCTGGAGCTCAAGCAGCGCGGGCTCACCATCTTCCTCTG